>NZ_CAMXWS010000082.1 GCF_947253065.1 uncultured Corynebacterium sp. | reverse complement strand
TCGGTGTTGTCTCCGGTACGGACGCGGAGCGGGCTGAAGAATCATGCGACTTGCCTGATTCCAACACGAGACTCATGTCCTATGCCAATTATGAGCAGGTCATGGGTGTGATTAATCGCGTTGTCCCTGATGCCCAATTCGAGGAACAAACCTGGTAACTACACCGCACCTGCCGGCGCCGCACGGGTTTTGCGGTACCGAATCAGATTGTTCACGCTGAAGGCCAGCGCAACGCCCGCGATGATGACCCAAATATCCCAACCGACTGAGGTCGCGGTGTCGTAACTAAACATCGATTGATAGAAGATACTCAGCACAAGCAGCGTTTGGATGCCCGCTCCAGCAATGCTGAACCTGGTGCCTTGTTTGTGGTCCGCGTGAAAGAACGAGACTGCGGCAACGAGATAACAGATGAGCAGCGCAGCTGTGCCCAAGAGCATGAGTCCGTTACCAGCGATGTACTGCGCTAACTCACCTTGTTCAAGGGCACGGTGAAAAGCACCATCCTGCGTAGTTACACCCCACCAGTTCCACCCAATTGTTGTGGTTTTGACGTCCACGTAGACCACGTAGACGAAGATGCATTCTAGAAAGCTGGTGAGAAGGCTCAGAAGAAAACACAGGAGCATGAAGGCGGCCCGTATAGGTGCTTTGGTGTTGAGGACGTCCGGCTGGGGCCGATCGTGCTTGTTGGGATGAGGCATAGTTTCTTCTCCGCTGCTGGAAACGGTAAAGCAAGATTATCTGGAACACGTGAATGAAGGTAGGTTTCCTCCCCGTTGCGTGTACTGCTTTCGTCCAGGCGCGCGTGGCCACGTAGACTCGGCCCATGCCTATCCCTGAGTTCATCGTGGAAACCCGGAAGAAGATTGGGACGGATCTGATGTGGATCCCGGCGGTATCCGCCGTTGTGTTGCGAGATTCAACCGATGATTCCCCGTGGGCTGTGCCCGAGGTACTGCTGGTTCAGCGTGCGGATAACGGCGCGTGGACACCTGTCACGGGGATCTGCGACCCGGGGGAGGAACCCCACGATGCCGCGGTGCGCGAGGTGCGCGAAGAAACCGGCCTGGACGTGACACCGGCTGCCTTGCTGGGGGTGGGCGCAATTGGGCCGATCGTTCACGTCAACGGCGATAATGCCTCATACATGTCTGTGGCTATTCGTCTGGAGGCCACCGACCCGTCCGCAGTGCCCTTCGTGGCCGATGATGAATCGAGCGACGTCGGCTGGTTTTCCATCGCCCACATGCCGGTGACTGATCCGAAGTGGCGCTTAGTCATCGCTGATGCGATTGCACAACGTAAACACCCTGCTAATTTCACGCCGCGCATGGGCTTTGCCAAGCGCTCATGACCGTCTGCTTCGGCATCGACGTCAGCGAGCATCAAGACGGTATCAGTCTCGTGCGCGCTGCCGCTGAGGGCATGGAATTTGCCATCGTGCGCACGACGGACGGCACCTATCGTGACCGCACGTATCGCTCGCATATCGACGACGCCGTGGCCGCCACCCTCCCCGCCGAGGCCTACCACTACCTCCGCAACCCAAAGGAGGGGACATCCATCGCCGAGCAAGCCGCGGCGGCCGTGGATGTGATGGGTGGTGCCGGAAGTCCGTGGGCGCGCCCGATCTGGTTGGACTGTGAAACACCGGCGGGTTTACACCTTGATCACATCCGTGAAGCACGCGATCTCTTCCAATCAGCTGGCATCGACGTGGCGGGCGTATACACTTACCCCCGCTATTGGCGGTGGCGGCTGTTCGGGGCGGATACTCGTGAATTCGGTGCCGTGTGGGTGGCCAGCTACGGCCACGATCAGGCGGGAATTCCCGGTGATATTTTTCCGGGGTTGGAGGCATGGCCGGGATTCGTCGGCAAGCAAAAACCCGCCATGTGGCAGTTCGGTTCAAAAGCCACAGTGGCGGGTTATGCGGTGGATATCAACGCCCGGTTGCTCTAGCACCTACTAGTAGGTGTTCGGCCACCCCGGCTGCTGCGGTTGAGCTGGCTGAGGCACGAAAGCATTTTTCGGCTTCTTAAACGCAACTAAAACGTAAATGCTGAAGGCCACAGCAACCAAGCAGAGGATGGCCCAGAGCCAGAAACCAGCGCCGAAGGACGTTTCGGCCATGTTGGCGAATTCAGGGTCAGCAACGACAGAGAAGCGAGATGCTGCGCCAAGGAGGACCGCCACGAACTGGATTAGGCCAGCAACAAGGCCCAAAACAGCGGCGATCCTGACCTTACGAAGAACACCCATCACCACAGCGCCAACCAAGAATCCGAGCACGCTCAAAGTGATGAGCATGAGCACCAACTTCATGGTCTCGTATTCACTACCGAGCTCGGCGGTGACTTCCTCCTCGAAGGTCTCCGCGAACGAACCAAAGCCGTCGCCCCGCAGCTTGAGAGCGCCCCACCAGTTGATCGTGGACGTCATTGAACCAAAACTGTCGAGTGTCTCGGAGCTCTCACCGAAAAATTCATCAAGGAACGGCACGTCCTCAGTCAGGGACTGAGCAAAACTTGAACCAGTGATCTTTGCTGCGATGTAGGGCAGGAAGCTACTGATCAGCGTCAGAATGAACAGGCCGGTATACACCCACGTCGGCCATGCAGGAAGCGCCAACTTCTGTTGCTGTGGTTGTCCTGCAGGCGGGTAAAACGGCTGTTGTGGTTGTTGCTGCGGCTGCGCTTGCGCTGGAACCTGCGCATCCCAGTTGTACGAAGACGGCTGGGGTGCACCGTGGTTCGGCTGAGGTGAATTCGGATACGTCATGGTCGCCTTTCGCTGTGTATGCCTAATCGGGGGT
>NZ_CAMXWS010000081.1 GCF_947253065.1 uncultured Corynebacterium sp. | reverse complement strand
TCGCCTTGAGCTCCTGACGGCGCTCAGCGTAACGCGCGACGATCTCCTTGCGCTTCTCGTTCTTAGCGATCTTAGACTTCTTCGCCATTCTTATCGCTCCTCGCGGAATTCAACGTGCTTGCGCGCAACCGGGTCGTACTTCTTCAGAGTGATGCGATCCGGGTTGTTGCGCTTGTTCTTACGGGTTACGTAGGTGTAGCCGGTGCCCGCGGTGCTCTTGAGCTTGATGATCGGGCGGATATCGTTACGTGCCATGAGCTAGATCTTCTCCCCTCGGGCACGGATCTGAGCAACGACAGACTCAATACCGTCGCGGTCGATAATCTTCAGACCCTTGGTGGAAACGTTCAGCGTGATGGTACGGCCCTCAGAGGGCAGGTAGAAACGCCGCTTCTGCACGTTGGGGTTCCAACGACGCGAATGGCGGCGGTGCGAGTGAGACACGGTCTTGCCGAAAGACGGCTTCTTTCCCGTGACCTGGCAATGTGCCGACATTGGTTACTTCTTTCTCCTAGCCGCTTAAAGCCACGGAGACTATGAGGTGGACGCCGCACTCTTTAGCAGGTTATCGGCCGGAAATGTGAGGATGGCCGGGTGTGCTCGAGGGCGTCACAAGTCACCGGTTGACTAAGCGTAAACGTGTACTTCGACAACAGCGAGAGTAAACACTACACGCGCAAGGTCTCTTTTCATAATCGCTGCCTCGCTTATCGACGCCACGGTGATTTCGGAAAAACCATTACCGGCTGTAATATGTTTCGAGTTGTCCGCTAGGCATGTTTTCTAGCGTGGCGGATGAATGACCATTTCGAACCCAACTCAGGCACGATCCGGGAAAGTGCTCCCGGAACCGACCTGAAGTATCAATCCTGAGGGAAGCGAAGATGAAGAAAGATATCCACCCTGATTACCATCCGGTGATCTTCCAGGACGCAGGTACTGGCCACCAGTTCCTGACCCGTTCCACCGCTACTTCTGACCGTACGGCTGAGTGGGAGGACGGCAACGAGTACCCGTTGATCGTCGTTGACGTCACCAGCGAGTCCCACCCGTTCTGGACCGGCGCACAGCGTGTTATGGACACTGCTGGCCGCGTCGAGAAGTTCAACCGCCGCTTCGGTGGCATGGCCCGCCGTAAGAAGAAGTCCGCCAACTAATCGTGGTAAAGGAGGAAAGACACCATGGCAACACCGAAGTTCCGTAAGTCCCGTTCGAACACGCACCACCGCCGTTCGCAGTGGAAGGCAGACAATACTGCACTGCAGGAGGTCAAGGTCAATGGTCAGACCGTGCGTATCCCGCGCCGCCTGGTCAAGGCTGCTGAGCAGGGCCTGATTGACGTCGAGCAGTTCTAAGCTCGCAGGGTTTTAAAGCCCTAAACCGACAGCCGGTCACCCTTGTGTGGTGACCGGCTGTTTTCATGCCCAGGGCGGATTGTCATAATGGAACGCATGAAGATTCTGGTGGTCGATGACGAACAGGCAGTGCGTGAGTCCCTCCGTCGCTCGCTTAGCTTCAACGGTTACGACGTTGCGCTGGCACAGGACGGCATGCAGGCGCTGGAACTGATCGAATCGGAACAACCAGATCTGACCATCTTGGATGTGATGATGCCACGGCTCGACGGGTTGGATGTTTGCCGTGAGCTTCGCTCCAAAGGCTATGACCGTCCTATCTTGATGCTGACTGCGCGAGACGGCGTGGCTGAACGCGTAGCGGGCCTCGACGCTGGCGCGGATGATTATTTGCCGAAGCCTTTCGCTTTGGAGGAGCTGCTCGCACGAGTGCGCGCACTGCTGCGGCGCGCCCAAGCTGATGCGCTCGATCCGACACTTGGCAGCTCAGCTGAGTTGGTTTTTGATGACCTGCACCTAGATACCGTTACCCGCGATGTGCGTCGTGGTGATCGCAGAATCACACTGACCCGCACAGAATTCGCACTGCTGGAACTGCTGATGCGCAATGCGCGTCGCGTGTTGTCCCGCCAGACAATTCTTGAGGAAGTGTGGGGGCAGGACTTTCCATCGTCCGGAAATGCACTGGAGGTCTACATCGGTTATCTGCGCCGCAAGACTGAGGCAGGCGGTGAGGCACGTCTGATCCAGACCGTGCGTGGCGTGGGGTACGTGCTGCGGGAGACAACTCAGTGATCCTGCGGACCCTGAGCGAGCAGGTGGAGCGTCCAAGCTCTATTTCGCCCGTGCGAAGACGGATCGCGGCGGTCGGTTCTGTCTGCGTGGCTATCGCAATTGGTACAACTGCAGCAACGTCATATTTTGCTGTGTCTAATGAGATGCAGGAATATGAGATGCGTTCGATCAATACACGCGCTGTTGCTTTGCTGAAGCAGGCCGATAATGCGCACGGGGATGAGGAGGCGCTGCGGGAAGTCATCGATAAGTTCCGTGCTGATAACCCGGGCTTCCGTGCCGCTGTTTCGCCGAAGGAAAAAGCTGTTTTCGTGGGCGATGCGATTCCGGTCGACCGGATGGCCACTGCGGGCGCATCTCCTGACTGGTCCCATGTGGAATTTGGGCCGGAGGTTGTGGCAGTCCTTCGTGATGATGACGGAATGACTGTTGCTGTGGCACACAGCACCCAGGATTTCTATCGTGTGCAAAGCCGCCTACAAGCTACTTTGATCGGCATTGTCGGATTGGGCACGATCCTCGCGGCGGTCACCGGGCAGATCATTGCGCGCGCCACGGTGCGTCCCATCAGTAAGCTTCGCCGCTCTGTGGACAAGGTTTCCGCCGAAGAGACGCTGGAACCGATTGAGGTTGAGGGCAACGATGAATATGCACAGCTTGCCCGGTCCTTGAACACGATGATGGCCTCGCTCAAAGAATCGCGCGTGCGCCAGGCCCAAT
>NZ_CAMXWS010000080.1 GCF_947253065.1 uncultured Corynebacterium sp. | reverse complement strand
ATGCTAGTCCACCCTAACTTGTCCAGGTGAGACCCCTTTGTACCCCATAACGCACCCGCCTCTGCCCCATATTCCCAACCGGGTGAATTGATTTTGTAGCCTAGAGGGCGTGAAACTTCCCTGGCAGAAATCTGATGCGCCCAAGGCGCCCGCAAGCACGAGCTCTTCTACCGCTGAGCCCACTACGACTAGCGAGCCGGAGAAGAAGTTGCCGAAGGGTTACACCCCGCCGAAGGGTCGCCCGACGCCGAAGCGCCATGAGCAGGAGATTAAGCGTGGCGTCGTGCGTGATCCGAATGCAATGAGCCGGGCTCAAGCTGCTCAGAAACGCAAGGAAATGAAAGCTTCCATGTCCAAAGAGGAGTGGAAGGAATACAAGAAGCAGGAACGCGCTGAGCGTCGTGCTCAGAATAGGGACATCCAGGCGAAGATGGATGCCGGCGATGAGCGCTACTTGCTCGACCGCGACAAGGGCGAGGTCCGCCGCTATGTACGTGACTGGGTTGATTCCAGGCGTTTCCTGTCCAACTTTGTCATGCCGGGCGCGCTTGTCCTCCTGGTAATCATGCTGTTGGGCCAGTTCTTCCCAGATGTCGCTGCGGTGTTGTCTGTGGCTGCGATGGTGTTCATCCTGGCCACGTTCGCGGAAGGCATCTTCATTGGCAAGCGCGCAAACAAGGCGGTGCGCGCCAAGTTCCCGGATTCCACGGAGACTGGTTTCGGCTTGGGTATGTATGCTTTCTTGCGCGCTTCCCAGCCGCGTAACTGGCGTACGCCGAAACCGCAGGTTGCTATCGGCGACAACGTCTAGGACCCACCGTGCGTTTCACTGACGGCTTCACTTTTCCTCCGGTCCCCTCCCCTGACCTGTCCGCGCAGGCTCAGGTGAGGGAGGCGATGACGCTCAACCCGCGGGCCGCGTCGTTTGGGCGTTTGGCCAGTATCGGTGCGTGGATGGCTGGGTGTCAGGGTGAGGCTCCTCCACGCCCAATCACAACGTCACGTGTCATCATTTTCGCGGGTGATCACGGTGTCGCCGAGCGCGGTGTTTCGGCATTCACGCCGGAAGCGTCCATCGTCCAGGCACAGGAGATCAGCTCCGGTGCGGCCCCCGTCAACACGTTGGCACAGCGCGTAGACGCTTCCGTGCACCTCGTTGATGTGAGCCTGAAGCATGATGCCGCTGCCATTCGCGCTGGTTCCGGCCAGATTGATGTCGCCGATGCCATGACGCAAGAAGAGTTCTTCGCCGCCTCTGAGCTCGGTGCCGCCACGGCGGATCGGGAGATTGACTCTGGAGTTGACCTGTTAGTCGCCGGTGACCTCGGCGTGGCTAACACGACGGTGGCGGCCGCCGTTCTGGGCACGCTCACATTCACCGAACCAGTTGTCGCGGTGGGGCGTGGCAGCGGAATCAATGATGAAGTGTGGAAGGTCAAGGTGTCCGCGGTGCGCGATGCGATGTTCCGCGCGCGCGGTTTCCACAATGATGTTGCCCGCGTTCTGCAGGCTATTTCCGCGCCAGATTTCGTTGCGCTGACCGCATTCATTGCGCAGTGCGCGGTGCGGCGTACGCCCGTGCTTATCGACGGCGCCTATACCGCCCTCGCCGCCTACGTCGCCGAGCGCGTCGCCCCAGGCACCAAGCAGTGGCTTATAGCGGGACAGGCCAGTCCCGAACCGTGTACCACTATTTGTCTGCAAGCACTGGACCTCACACCGGTGGCCACACTCAACATGTCCACCGGCCAAGGTGCAGGTGCTGCGGCCGTTCTGCCGCTGATCATCTCTGCCGTTGAGTTGGTCGGCGATGAGATGCGCAGCCAAACCGCCTAGCCATGCTGACTAGATTTAGTTAGAAGGAACGAGGGTGTGCAGCCACCCGTGGGTGTCTTCGAACTCACCACGCTGGATAGACGTCAGGCGCTCACGCATCTTCATGGTGATGTTCCCTGCCTCGTTGCCGTTGATGGTGAAGTCAACGTTATTGCCCACAACGTGCCCAACCGGGGTGACCACCGCAGCGGTACCGCACGCCATGGTTTCGGTCATAGCGCCGGAGGCAACATCGTTTTTCCAGTCCTCAACAGAAATGCGGGCTTCTTCGGTGGCGTAACCAAGATCCTTCGCAACCTGAAGTAGCGACTGACGAGTAATGCCTGGCAGCAGAGAGCCGGACAGAGCCGGGGTGACCACCTTGGCGTCATCGCCGGAGCCGTAGACGAACATGAGGTTCATGCCGCCCATTTCCTCAATATATTTGCGGTCAATCGCATCGAGCCACACAACTTGGTCGCAGCCCTTGTCTTCCGCCTGCGCCTGAGCAAGCAGTGATGCTGCGTAATTACCAGCGAACTTGGCAGCACCGGTTCCTCCCGGCGCGGCACGAACATAATCTTCACTGATCCACACCTTGACGGGACTCACACCACCGGAGAAATATGCACCGGCGGGCGAAGCGATGAGGATGTAGGTGTAGCTGTCCGACGGGTGTACACCCAGACCGACCTGCGTGGAGATCATAAAGGGGCGCAGGTACAGCGATGCTTCCCCACCTGCAGCGGGCACCCAGTCCTGGTCGATGTCCACGAGCTGACGCAGGGATTCAATAAACACATCCTCCGGCAGCTCCGGCATGGCCAAGCGCTCTGCAGACCTCTGCATGCGCTGAGCATTCTGCTCCGGGCGGAAGGTCACAATGGCGCCGTCGGCATGGCGGTAAGCCTTCAGGCCTTCAAAGATGGCCTGGCCGTAGTGCAACACCATGCTGGCCGGATCAAAAGAAAGGTTTTCATAGGGGCGGACCTGTGCGTTGTGCCAGCCCTTGTCTTGGGTCCAGTCAATGCTGACCATGTGGTCGGTGAACTGCCTACCAAACGCAGGGTTGGCAAGGATAGCGGCGCGCTCTTCAGCGGTGGCCGGGTTTT
>NZ_CAMXWS010000079.1 GCF_947253065.1 uncultured Corynebacterium sp. | reverse complement strand
GGCGAGGCTGCTCCGGACGCTGTTGTCCTGCAGGAGCTGGACCTGGTGGAGATCGAGGTCGATGCCCTCAAGATTCCGGACGAGATCGTCGTGTCCATCGAGGGCAAGGAGATCGGCGACCAGATCCTGGCTGGCGACCTGCCGCTGCCGGAGGGTGCAGAGCTGCTCACCGATCCGGAGTACCTGGTCATCAACGTCACCTTCCAGCAGGTTGATGAAGAGGTCGAGGCTGCCGCTGAGGAAGCTGAGGAGGGCGGCGCTGAGGCTGGCGCTGAGTCCACCGAGGAAGCTGCCGAGGGCGAAGAGTAAGCCGCTTATCGACGCTAACGGCTAAACGCCTCAACGGCCGGCACCCCACCGCGGGGTTGCTGGCCGTTTCTCTTATTTGCAGACTTAGTTCTGCTGCTTAACCCCCGCTTTTGGCCGCGCAACAAACAGCAGCACCAGTCCCGTGATAATCCACAGGGCCAGTACCCACCAGGCGGCCCCTGCACCGGCACCGTCAAAGAATGACAGGGAGCGGACGAGGTGACCGGTCGCGCCGATCGGCATCCACTGACCCAGGGTGGACCAGCCTGCGGGGAGCAACCACGGGCCCGTCGACAAGCCGGACAGCGGGTTTGCCAGGAAAATCGTCAGCACAGCACCGAGGCCAACACCGCCTACACCAATGAGTGCGCCAAGACCCGCGGTCAGCATCGAGGTCGCCAAAATACCTGCCGAGATCGCGAGCCACTCCAGACCAAAGCTGCCCGTGAGAGTGCCGTAGACCGAGTGCAGCATCCACGTTGCAACCAAAGCGCCGAGCACGGCGATGCCCGTTAGCACGCCAATTTTGGTCCACTTGGAGCCGCGGAACAGGAACGTCGCTACGACCGCGGAGATGATTCCGCCAAATGCGAGAGGAAGACCCAGCAGAGCCAAGCCTGTCGCCTGCGGATCTTCCGAGGAGGTCGGTGCCAGGTCGGCGCGCTCAACGGTCATGCCTTGGGCTTCAAGGGAGCCGGCGATGCCGTCGACAAGCTGCACATACGGTGCACCGTTACCGGAAGCGGTGAATGCGGTGGCCCCTTCAGGCGTGACAGCAAGACCGCCGACTGCCTCGCGTTCGAGCACTGCGTTGCGCACGTCGTCGGCGTTGTCCATCACGGTGATCTCAGGGGCCTCATCCCCTGCCTTTTGTGAGATTCCCTGCGTCAGCTGCTGCACCATCGGCTCCGGCGCACTCACCGCCACCGGTACACCTGCGGGACCGGACGCGAATGTGGGCGCGAGGAACGCAAAAAGCATCAACCCGATGATGACGGGGATACCAAAGATCACTCCAAGGGCCTTAGCTACGTCTGAGCGATCACGCTCTTCTTTCACTGCTGTGGTCATTTTCAGACTCCTTTTCAAACTAAGATGGAACACCTTGTTCCACTTCTATAAATGGAGCATAGTGTGCCGTTTGGTATGGTGCAAGCATGAGACAGGACGCTGCTGATAACCGCGAAGCGATCGTTACCGCCGCCCGAACATTGCTCGTTGAGCACGGCGCAAACGTGTCCATGCGCGCAATCGCCAAAGAGGCTGGGGTTGGAGTAGCCACTGTGAGCAGGCATTTCCCCGATCGCATCACGCTTTTTGATGCCATCGGCGCCAACGCTGTCCACGACATCGACGTCGTCATCAACCAGCATCTCCCCCTCTTTGAGACCAATCCCGAAAAGGCATGGAGTGGTGCAGTTCACGCCATCGCCGGGCTCAAACTCGCGCTGCTCGGATTAACCCTGTTCACTGAAATGGACCACAATCCGGATTTTCAGCACATCGTTAAAAAACGCAGCGAGGAGATTCGCGCTGCCTATGCCCCCTTGATCACCCGCGCAAAGGAAGCTGGGTTGTGCCCAGCAGATATCGAGCCACTCGAATTCCACATCGCACTGGCGATCGCTTCTCGCCCGCTGCCGAATTCATCGATCATCAACGCGACAGCACCTCGTATCCAGCAGGAACTCATCGACATCTTCCTCGACGGCCTAAAGGCCCGCGCGACCTAGACTGCGGAACGTAGACTCAATTCTTGTGACTTCTGATTCTTCACCGGTTCTCATCGTCGGCCTTGGCAACCCGGGCACCATCTACGCCCAAACTCGCCACAATGCGGGGGCCATGCTTATCGACGAGCTCCTGGACCGCACCACCCCCATGCCCGCCCAGCTGAGCGTGCACAAGAAGACGAACACTGAGGTCGCTGAGCTCACCGCCGGTCGCCTGACCAACCGCCGCACCATCCTCGCACGCACCCGCGGCTTCATGAATGTTTCCGGCGGCCCTATCAAGGCTCTGGCCAGCTACTACGGGGTCAAGCCGGCAGACATCTACGTCATCTACGACGAACTCGACCTCGACTTCGGCCAAGTCAAACTCCGCCTCGGTGGCGGCGACCACGGCCACAACGGCCTCAAGTCCGTCACCAAATCCC
The DNA here is from genome assembly GCF_947253065.1 of uncultured Corynebacterium sp. Lineage (GTDB taxonomy): Bacteria > Actinomycetota > Actinomycetes > Mycobacteriales > Mycobacteriaceae > Corynebacterium. The sequence goes on along the minus strand of NZ_CAMXWS010000079.1, from coordinate 647 downwards.
TGGGCACCCCAAATTACAACCGCCTGGCTATCGGCATCGGCCGCCCACCTGGCCGCCAGGCACCGGCCGATTACGTACTCAAGCCCTTCGGCAAACAAGAGTCCGCCGAGCTGCCCATCATGCTCGCCGATGCAGCCGACGAGCTCCTCGCTGGAATGTCGTGAATATCGGGAATATCGTGATCACCATGAAGCCCCCGTTCTCCACACGCAGTCTCTGTGCCCTCGCCGCCAGCCTCTCTGTCGCTGCTGGTCTCACCGCTTGCTCTTCTCAGGATGATTCCCTCGCGGAACCAGCATTGTCCGAGCCCCCGGCAATAACTAGCGCGCAGGACACCACCACTTCCAATGAAGCACCGGAAGAGGAACCAGATTCTGACAAGAATGAGCTGCCCGAACTCGCACCCCTTGAACAAGCCCTTGAGGGAGTCCTGATGGAGGTGGGCTACCGGGACATGACGCCCCCTGATATGTACGAAAGGGTGCAGTACGCCGACACGGGACAGCGGTACTACGCGATCAAGCTTGACCCGGTGAAGCCACTCGACGCACAGATGGGCGGCACCCGCATCACCCGGGAGGCAGAATGGGCAATCCTCAAGAACATCGAGCGCAACTCCGCAACAGCTGAACTCGACTGGCCCACAC
>NZ_CAMXWS010000078.1 GCF_947253065.1 uncultured Corynebacterium sp. | reverse complement strand
TTCTGGGATGCAGCAACCTTCGGTCTGATCGAGAAGAAGTCCGCGCACCTCACCTACGGCGAGTTTTCCTCCAAGTTCGCTAAGGCTTCCAAGCTGGCTCCATGGCTGGAGGATCCGGCTGTTGTCGAGTCAGAGACCGGCACTGCCCCAGCACCGAGCGAGCTTGATGGCACGGATGCCGATGTTGTCGCGTGGGCGCACAACGAGACGTCGACAGGCACGATGGTGCCCGTCACCCGTCCGAACACGGACGCGCTCGTGCTTATCGACGCAACGTCGGGCGCCGGCGGCCTCCCCGTCGACATTGCTCAGACGGATGCCTACTATTTCTCCCCACAGAAGTGCTTCGCTTCTGATGGTGGCCTGTGGCTCGCTGCAATGAGCCCGGCTGCGATTGAGCGCATTGCCAAGATCAAGGAGTCCGGCCGTTTCATCCCGGCATTTTTGGATCTGCAGACTGCGGTAGACAACTCGCGTAAGAACCAGACCTACAACACCCCGGCTGTGGGCACGCTGCTGATGCTCGCTGACCAGGTGAAGTGGATGAATGAGAACGGTGGTTTGGACGGCATGGTCAAGCGCACGCGTGCGAATTCGGAGGCGCTGTACTCTTGGGCCGATAACCACGAGCACGCTTCCCCGTTCGTAGCGGAGGCTGACAAGCGCTCGTATGTTGTGGGCACGATTGATTTCGATGATTCGATTGACGCAGCTGAGCTGGCTAAGGCACTGCGCGCCAACGGCATCATCGATACTGAGCCGTACCGCAAGCTGGGCCGTAACCAGCTGCGCATCGGCATGTTCCCGGCGATTGATTCCGAGGACGTGACCAAGCTGACCGGTGCGATCGACTTCTTCCTCAGCCAGGGCGTCGGCGTGAAGTAACCGGGATCCGGCTATTTCATCGGTTAAAGTGTTTGAAGTGAATAACACCGGTGTAAGGAGTTGGGGATGCGCGAGCTCTTTGTAGTTGCTGAAGAATCGACTGACACCGTCTGGGTGCTGCGCACCGATGACGGTGAGCGATTCCGTATCCCCCGCGCCGATCTCCGCGAGGTTCCCGAACCAGATCCAGCGCTGTTCGAGGCTGAGCGTGATTACACCGATGCCTTTGATAATTCCGGCGATGACTACGAGTTGGTCGACGCCGAACTTGTCGACGAACCGGCGCGCCCCACTTTCACCGTCTATTCCGGCGAAGAGCCGATTGCAGACGAAGATGAGCACACCGAAGAACTCGACGACACCTCAGCGGAAGCAGAGACTGAGGGCTCCGAAGACACCGAAAACACCGAGGCCTCTGATGAACTCGCTGTAGTTGAGTCAGAAGAATCGCCTGAGCCACAGCAGGCTCCGCGCACTCCGGTGGAGCCTGATCCACTGTTCGCCACTCCCCTGTCGCTGCGCCCGAATGAGATCCAGGCACGAATCCGTGCCGGTGCGGATGCTGCTTCCTTGGCAGAGGAAATGGGTGTGGCGGAAAGCCGCATTGAGCCATACGCTCACCCGGTCCTGCTGGAGCGCGCGCAGGTCGCTGAGGCCGCAAAGCAGTCCCACCCAGTGCGCGAGGACGGTACCGCGTCCGAGACCTTGTATGAGATTCTTGCGCTCGCATTCGCTGCACGTGGCCACGCATTGTCTGAGGCTCAGTGGGATGCCGTGCGCGAAGCTGGCGAGCCATGGGTAGTCCGAATTACCTGGCAGGCAGGTCTGCAGGAGCACAGCGCGGAGTGGTTCTTCCGCCGCTCCATGGGTAGCCCCGCGACAACGGAGCCGCGCGATCCGGTCGCAGCTGACCTGATCGATCCGTCTTTCGCTCAACCGGTGCGTTCTTTGTCCGCGCACAACGCTTATGCTCCCGAGCCAGTCCAGGATGAGGCTGAGGACTACGCGCAGAACAACGACCTCAACGATGATGAGCTGTCCACCAGCGAGACCCAGCCACATGACTTCACGGAAGGCGATTTCCTCCAGCACCCAGATGCTGAGGAAAAGCCACAGAAGCGTCGCCGTAAGGCTGTTACCCCGCACTGGGAGGACGTGCTGCTCGGTGTCCGCACCAATACCAAGCGCCCGCGATAGCGCACTGGTAGTCAAGGCAGGGCCGGATCATGAGCTTTCCCGCAGTAGTCACATTCTGGTACGTCGGCGCAGCGAATCCCGCTGCAGTTTTAGAGGCGGAGCCGAAAGCTGACCGTGGCTTTGGCCGTAAGCTTTTGGCCCAGCTGAACCCGAAGTGGCCGATCACTCCGATCGGTCAATTCCCACTGAACCGCTCGACTAAGCCGTCCCGCGCGGAGTTCTATATCGCGGGCTATCCCGGTGTGGCAGTGCTCCAGACATTCGTGGAGGACTGTGGCAAGCTTTCGGAGATCTCCCCGACCCTGCTCGGCGCTGTTCCCGCAGCCGAGGTTTTCGTGGTGGCAGAGGGAACTGGCGACGGTGTCGGTTACGGCGGTTTCGCGCATTTCACCGGCACGACCGTCAATCGCAGTCTGTGCGCCACCCGTACAGAACTGATGGAGGATCTTGGCCTGCCTGAGCCTTTCGAGGCTCCGTTCTGGGCAGGTGAACGCGCGGAACAAATCGGTGGCATCTCACTGCCATTTGAGCCCGTGGATCTCATGCAGGCTGCACAGCAGGCCTGGCTTGGCGTGGACGTCTCCCCCAATGGCCCGGATATCAATGTTGTGGGCTACGCGGTCGATGGTCGTCCTGAACCGAAGGTAGAAGCGCGCGGTCCACAGACGAAGGATGTCTCAGAGGTCGCCGCGAAATTCGCCAGCCCCAGCGCGGACTATGACGATTATGAGGAAATGAGCGACGAGGACCAGGGCGGAGAATTCGCCCAGCTTGCCGACGCCTCCGCGGCCGCCGCTCGCCGCATCAGCCGGGAAGCAACTCGGCGCTGGCGGAATTTCAAAGACGCTGTGGTGGAAAAGATCCGTCACTCGGACCGATAGCCACTAGTGCGAAAACGACCGATCCCGCTCATAGAACGCGATCGCGGCTGAGGTAGCCACATTCAACGAGTCGGTGCCATTCGCCATTGGGATACGCGCCCGAATATCCGTGGCACGCATCGCGTGCTCTGTCAGGCCAGGACCTTCACCACCGACAAGCAAGGCGATCTTCTCATAGGGAGCACCGGTGGCGTCGATAAGCGCATCGGCGAGGTGCTCTGCCTTCTCATCAGGCGTGAGTGAGACAAGATGGAAGCCTGCTTCGCGGAGCTGCTCAAGCGAGCGCTGCCACGTGGTCACTGTCCCATCGAGGTGAGCAAAGGGCAGGCGGAGAACATGCCCCATGGAAACGCGGACGC
>NZ_CAMXWS010000077.1 GCF_947253065.1 uncultured Corynebacterium sp. | reverse complement strand
GGCGACAACCGCACGCTCACGGTGACGGGCCCGCAGCCGGGTGAGCTGAAGGGCATTGAGCTGAATATGGGCGATATCGGCGAGCTCACCCCGACTGTCGCAGCCTTGGCCACGCAGGCGTCCACGCCGAGTGAGCTGACCGGCATCGCGCACCTACGCGGACACGAGACCGACCGGCTTGCCGCGCTCACCGCCGAGATCACAGGCTTGGGCGGTACATGCGAGGAGCTTGCCGACGGTTTGCGCATCACCCCTGCTCCACTGCACGGCGGCACCTGGCATTCCTATGCCGACCACCGCATGGCTACTGCTGGAGCGATCGTGGGGCTGACTACGGAGGGGGTCGAGGTCGAGGACATCGGCACGACCGCGAAGACCTTGCCTGGCTTTGAAGACATGTGGACGGACATGCTCCATGGCTAGACGCGGCGGCAGGGATTTCTCCAGCTACGACGAGTCGGATGTGAAAGTCCGGCCCGGCAAAGGCTCTCGTCCACGCTCTAAAGACCGCCCAAAGCACAAGGATGCTGTCGTCGGTCTGGTGATCACCAAGGACCGTGGCCGTTGGGGCGTGGTGCTGGAGGACGGCACGCGCGTGGTGTGTATGCGCGCCCGCGAACTGGGCCGCACCTCAATCGAGGTGGGCGATCACGTAGGCGTGGTTGGCGATACCAGCGGTAGAAAAGACACCCTGGCGCGCATCGTGAAGCGTGAGGAGCGCTCCTCCGAGCTCCGCCGCACTGCTGATGACACTGACCCGTATGAGCGCATCGTGGTGGCCAATGCGGGGACCCTACTCATCGTTTGTGCAGTGGCTGATCCCCCACCGCGGACAGGCTTTGTGGAACGCGCACTAGTCGCTGCTTTCGTCGGTGGAGTCACGCCAGTGGTGTGCCTGACCAAATCGGATCTAGCTGACCCGAGCGAATTCGAGGCGGAACTCGCTGACCTCAACGTGGCGGTGCTGCGCACAGGAATCAGCGATGATCTAACGGAATTGGAAGAGCTGATCAGCGGGCATCTCTCCGCGCTCATCGGACATTCCGGTGTGGGCAAATCCACGCTGGTCAACCGCATTGTCCCGGATGCGAACCGTGAGACCGGCGAGGTTTCCGGCGTGGGCAAGGGCCGTCACACGTCCACCCAGTCGGTGGCGCTGGAGCTGCCAGGGGGCGGTTGGATTATTGATACCCCAGGCATCCGCTCTTTCGGTCTGGCACACGTCTCGCCCGACGAGGTCATCGCGCCATTCCCGGATCTGGCGGAGGCGACAGACCGCTGTCCGCGTGGCTGCACGCACGCTGGCCCGCCAGCAGATCCGGAATGTGCGTGGGACGAATTCGACCCGGACTCCGTCATTGGGCGACGGGTCCAGGCCGTGCGGCGCCTACTCGCGGCGCTGCGGATCAACGAAACGACGTACGACTAGTAGCTACAGCAATTCGATGAGGAAAGGCAGCTCGTCGGGGTGGTAAAACGCCAGGTAATTATCCTGCGCGTCGCCTACTGCAAGTTCGGCGTCTTGGTCGCCGAGATCTGCTGCGTCGATAAGCTGGGTTGCCTTCTTCGTGGCTTCTTCCGCATCGGCAATGTCCACGTGAATCGCGGCGACATCCTCAAGCGCGATCGGCCCAGCGAGCTTGACCACAGACTCCCCCATTTCAGGCTCCGGGGTGGCATCCACATCTACGGAAATGACCACGCGACGGTGCGGGAAATCCGGCTCATCACCAATGGCCAGAAGGCGCAGGGAAGCAAGCGCGGCATCATCAAAAGCGACAGCTTCAATCTCTTCCTCATCGCCGCCGGAGGAGAAGAATTCTGTCAACGCCGGGGTTGCGGCAAAGCCCCAACCACTGCGGGCGTGAATGGAACTGTCAGCTTCCAGTTCCTTGAGCATTGCAAATGTCGCGGGAATATAAACGCGCACGAGGCCTCCTAGAATTCGCCCTCGATGCCGAACAGGGTCTGGATCTCCACGACCGTGCGGTCAAAAGCGGTGTGAAGAATACCGATCAGGCCAGCCTCGACGGCGCCACGGACGTTGAGAATGTCATCATCGATGAGCACGCATTCATCAAGATTCACACCAATCGCATCAGCAGCAGCTTGGAATGCGGCGGGCTCAGGCTTTTCCACGCCGATCTCACCGGAGAGCACCACAGCATCAACATCGCCCCGGAACTCCCATTCGCGGATCACATCAGCGTCAGACCCACCCGGGTCATTGGACAGCACGGCGGTGGCGACCTCGTGCTTCTTCAGCTCGGCGAGCAATGCGCGCCAACGAGCCGCGTCCTCCCCCTCGACGTCCAGCACACCGACATAATCCACAATCAAACCCTGCATCAACGACCACAATCCTTTATCTTCAATCGGTCTATCCAGCCCACCGTTGTCCACTGTCCACTTCAGTAAACATTCGGCGGCATTTTTTACCGGCGGTTCCTGCCGGATCCTGGCACAATACTACCTAGCCCACGTCGCGTCTGCCCCTGGGGTGAAGCGCCTCGGAAACCAATTTTCCAACGCACAATCACTCGGAAGGCACTACTGATGTACTACCCAGTTCCCGGCCACACCCACATGCAGGTTCTACTACCGGGAGAAAAAACTCCCACTGCCCCAGTTGCACTGGGCAAACCACCAGGCAAAGAAGTTCCGTTCTCCCCACTGATTCGCACCGCGCTTGATGCGACATTCGGGGTCAAAGACATCCAGTCTCTGCAGAAACGGGCATTCGCACCAATCGTGCGCTCCTATGTGCGTGCCCGACGGATCGGTGGTCTGCCGACAGGAACAGTGCGTGTGGCCAGCACCGCACGGAAAGGCCAAGAGTTTTATGGCACAGCAATCTCCGCCGGTTCACGCTACGCCTGGGTAGCGCGCGTGAAGGCGGATCAGTTGGTCTCTTTCAGGGTCCTGTGACCCCGAAAAAGTGGCTAATTAAGCCTGCTCGGTCGGCTCGGTTGCCTCACCGTTCTGTTCTGCCTGCTGCTCGAACTGCTTGCGTAGCATGAACAGCTGACGGACGGTCTCTTCCTTAACAGCGTCATTCATCGCGTTGAACATGTCGCCGCCTTCCTTCTGGTACTCGACCAGAGGATCACGCTGAGCCATAGCGCGCAGGCCAATGCCCTCCTTGAGGTAGTCCATCTCGTAGAGGTGCTCACGCCACTTTGTATCGATCACCGGGAGGATCACCATACGCTCAACATTGCGCATCTGGGCCTCGCCACCGATGCTGATCACGTTGTCCTCGAGCTCGTCGTAGGAACGCTGCGCATCATCAAGCACAGCCTGACGCAACTGGGAGGCGGTGAGCTCGCCTGGGGTGCCGTACTCCGAGCCGTCGATAAGCTCCTGCGGAGTCACGCGCGGGCCGTACAGCGACTCGAGCGCATTCCACAGCTCCTCCAGGTCCCAGTCCTCGACATAGCCGTCGTAGGTCGCGCCGTCGACGTACGCACCGATGGTGTCGTCGATCATGCCGCGGATCTGATCCTTGATGTCCTTGGACTTCAGAATTTCCTGGCGCTCACGGTAAACAACCTTGCGCTGCTCATTGAGCACCTCGTCGTACTTCAGCACGTTCTTACGTGC
>NZ_CAMXWS010000076.1 GCF_947253065.1 uncultured Corynebacterium sp. | reverse complement strand
TTGACAACCAACTGCATTAGTTCCTCCTTGAATGACGCAGGGGATCACAGGCCCCCAACTCTACGGGTGGTTCGGCCCCTTCGACCAGCGCGGCCCCGCACTTCGCACCCATCGCTGCGAGCAGAATGCCGTGGCGGAAATAACCAGTGGACACGACCACGCGGTCGTTGACGCGTCCGAGGTATGGCAGGTCATCTGGCGAACCAGGGCGTGCACCGACGTGGACCTCAATCAGATCGCAGTCTTCGATGCCTGGGACGACCTCGCTCGCATCGCGCAGCAACTGCAACACGCCGCCTGCCTGCGGCTCAAACCTGTCGTCTTCGCGCGTGGTCGCGCCGATCGTGAGCGTGTCGTCCTCGCGCGGAATCAGATAAATTGGCCGGTCCTCAACAAAACCACGAATCACTCGTTTCAGCAGCGGCCGCTGGTGTTCCGGCACGCGCAGCTCCACCATGTCGCCGTACACCGGTCGCAGTTTCAGCGGATTCTCGCCCTCAAACCATCCAGTCGTCTCGCGTGCACCGAGCCCATTCGCCAGCACCACCTGGTCGGCATCCACATCGCCAACATCGCGCACAGCTTCCGCGACGAACTCAACGCCCGCATTCGCGCACGCATCCTTCAGCGCCGCCGCAAACAGCCGCGGGCGCACTTGATGGTCGCCAGGGATATGCACTGCACCGGCAATGGCGGGGTGGATTGCGGGCTCCAACCTCCTCGCCTCCCGCGTGGTGATCCGCTCCGTCGTCATTCCATGCAGCTCTTGGTACTCGCGCAGTTCTTCCAAGTGCGTCTTGTCCGCGCGATCTTTCGCCACCACCAGCGTGCCCTCTGTGCGATAGCCGGTTGGTTCATCCGTGTACTTGGTGGTCAGCTCGATCAGCTCCGGGTACCACTTGCCAGCGGCAATCATCAGTGGAAACAGCGGGTCCTGCTTGTACACGACCTCTGCTGCCGGTGCGAGCATGCCACCCGCATGCCAGGTCGCGCCACTGACAGGCGCTGGATCGTAGACCGTGACTAAGTGGCCGCCGTCGGCGAGACGAAGCGCCGTCGATAAGCCAATAATGCCCCCGCCGATTACTGCAACCTTCATGCTTTCCTTCTTTGCTGCCATTTATTGATCGCCCACCAGAACAACGGAATGAAAGCGACCGCGATGATCCAGTAGATCAACCAGAAACTGCCCGCAAGACCCGTGAGCTTGATCATCGCCGCCAAAATCACGATCGTGATCACGCATGCGATGACACAACGGGTGAGGTCGAATCCCTTGCCGCTCACGTCCGAAGTGCCACGCCACTTGTTGTCCATTGCCTGGATGAGGTCCTTGCCAAAAGCGATGGCGAATACCGCATAAAACGCGCCGAGCCCATGAAAGAAGTTTGCCCAGCGCATGTCCGCGATGCTCCAAAACGTGTAGATGAGTAGCACGAAATTGATCGGGATGGTGGCTACCAGCAGGGCGTATCCCGTTTTTGGGAGCCTGAACACGTAGCGCAGAATCATCCCGCCGAGCAGGCAGAACCAGTACGCGATCTCCGTGAGAATGATGGCAAGGATCATATCTTCCGACCATACGCGCCTCGCCGAACACGAAATTCCTTTAGCGTGGATAGGGCAATCGACAACGATCAAGGAGAGATTAATGTTTACTCGTTCCCGTGAAGATGTGGAAAAGGTCGAGTGGGGTGGCGGCACCTCTGAGCGTGTCCTGACCGCCAAGGACAATATGGGCTTCGCGGTTGCCCACACCGTTGTTCGTGCTGGTACCGAGTCCAAGCTGCAGTACCGCAACCACCTCGAAGCCTGCTACTGCATTGGTGGCTCCGGTGAGGTTGAGGACACCGAGGGCAATGTTTATCCGATCACCCCGGGCACGATTTATGTCCTCGATGAACACGACGCCCACTACCTCCGCGGTGGCAAGGACGAGGACCTGATCCTGGTTTCCATCTTCAACCCGGCGATCACCGGCGATGAGAAGCACACCCTGTCTGAGGACGGCTTTAGCTCCTACTAAACAAGACTGAACAGCGTATTCGCCACGCCGTTCTGATCGTGGCGCTGCTGAACTTCGGCTATTTCTTCGTCGAGTTCGCAGCCGCCATCGCGATCGGATCGGCGTCTCTTTTTGCCGATTCGGCAGACTTCCTCGAAGACACCGCGATCAACATGCTGGTGTTCATCGCAGTGGCATGGCCCGCTCCTCGACGCTGTGATCCTGTTGCGCCTGCGCAACGAAGATTCCTCGCTCGCAACCGGCGCCTGGCTTGCCGCGCGTAACGACGCCCTCGCCAACATCATCATCTTCGTGAACCTCTCCGCCGCAAAGGAGGTCTGGGAAGAGTCCCGCGAAGAGCACGATTCAATTGAGGAAGCTTTCGCCGATATGGATGACTGCTGACCCTTTCTCCCCTAAAGTGATGTGAAACACAAATCGCTAAGCGTAGGAGGCAGGTCTCATGTCCACCGACAAGAAACAACGCTCCGCATGGCTCGGCCCCGGGCTACTCATCAGTGCCTCATTCATCGGGCCGGGCACCGTCACCACCGCCACAGTCACTGGCGCAAGCTTCGGCTTTGCGTTGACTTGGGCGATTGTCTTCTCCGTGATCGCCACGATCATTCTTCAGGAAATGTCTGCCCGCCTCGGCCTCATGGGTGGCGTCAGCACAGGTGAAGCCATGCGTGAAACCTTTTCATCGCCCGTGGCCAAGCTGTTCATGATTGCGCTCATTGTCGCAGCTATTGGCATTGGCGGTGCTGCTTACGCGGGTGGCGACACAACCGGCACTGCACTCGCTTTGAGCGAAGTCACCAATCTCCCCGTTCCAGTTCTCTCCGGCATCATCGCCGCGGTGATCGTTCTTGTGCTGCTGACGGGTAGTTACAAGGTCCTCGAGCGCTTCATGACTGCGCTGGTGATCGTCCTGGTTGGCGTCTTCCTCGTCACCGCCGTGGCTGTGAAGCCTGATGTCGGCGCGCTTCTTCAGGGCATTTTCGTTCCCGAAGTGCCTGCTGGCGCCGCGCTGACCGCCATCGCCCTGATCGGTACGACAGTCGTTCCTTACAACGTTTTCTTGCACTCCAACCTCGCGCAGGAGAAGTGGGGTAGCGAACCACGCGATCTAGCCTTGAAGAAAGCTCGCGTGGACAACGTCGTCTCCATTTCTATTGGCGGCCTGATCACCCTGGCTATTCTCACCACCGCTGCCACCGTGATGTTCAGTCAGGGTTTGGCCGCCGAATCTGCAGCCGACCTCGCCGAGCCACTGCGCCCCATGCTTGGCGACGCCGCCCCCTGGGTCCTCGCCATCGGCCTCTTCGCCGCCGGCATGACATCCGCCGTCGCCGGCCCGCTCGGTGCCGCTTACGCCATTTGCGGAGTCATGGGCTGGTCTAGTGATTTGAAAGATCCAAAATTCCGCGCCATCTATCTCACGGTCGTTGTCGTCGGCGCGATCATTGCGATCACTGGCGTGAACCCGATCCAGGTGATCATTCTTGCCCAGGCAGCCAATGGCATTCTCCTGCCCGTCGTGGCCTTCTTCTTGCTCTACACCATGAATAACAAGAAGCTCCTCGGCGAGCACGCCAACGGCGTGGTCACCAATATCATCGGCGGCATTATCTTCCTGATCACCGTCGTGCTCGGCGG
>NZ_CAMXWS010000075.1 GCF_947253065.1 uncultured Corynebacterium sp. | reverse complement strand
AGGTGGTGAAGGAGGCGGCGGAGTTGACGGCGGAGAGGTCGTCGATAAGCTGCGCGAAGCTCGTTGTTTTCGCGAACGCTGTGGGCGACAACCCCTTCATGGCTGGCGCGTTCCACGGTATTGAGGAGCCGGACACCGTCATTTCCGTCGGTGTGTCGGGCCCGGGTGTGGTGGACCGTGCGATCACCCCGTTGGCGGGTAAGTCGCTCAATGAGGTCGCCGAGGAGATCAAGAAAGCTGCGTTTAAGATCACGCGCGCGGGCCAACTCGTAGGCACTCTCGCGGCCCAGCGTCTCGGAGTGCCGTTCGGCATCGTTGACCTTTCGCTCGCCCCGACGGCAGAGGTCGGCGATTCCGTCGCGCACATTCTCGAGCACATGGGCCTGGGCCAAGTGGGCACGCACGGCACCACCGCCGCGCTCGCACTGCTTAACGACGCCGTCAAGAAAGGCGGCATGATGGCCTGCTCCCGCGTCGGCGGCCTCTCTGGCTCCTTCATCCCAGTCTCTGAGGACCAGGGCATGATCGACGCCGTCCGCTCCGGAGCCATCTCTTTGGACAAGCTCGAAGCCATGACGTCGATCTGCTCCGTCGGATTCGACATGATCGCCATTCCCGGTGACACCCCCGCTGCAAGCATTGCCGGCATGATCGCTGATGAAGCCGCCATCGGTGTGATGAACCATAAAACCACCGCCGCCCGCCTCATCCCCGTCCCCGGCACAAAACCTGGCGACGAAGTCAATTTCGGTGGCCTCCTCGGCTATGCGCCGGTAATTCCCGTGAACCAGGTGAGCAACGCCCCGTTCATTGAGCGTGGCGGCTTCATCCCCGCCCCGGTCCACGGCTTCCGCAACTAAGCCTTGACCCTCACGCGGCGTCATAGTTCAAAATGGCGGCATGAGGATCTCTGACGTCGCGCGCGCTGCTGGCTGCTCCGTGCGCGCCATCCGCCACTTGCACGAAACCGGGGCCGTGCCGGAGCCCGCACGCACTCCTGGCAACTACCGCGACTACACCGTCCGTGACCTTGCGGCGGTACTTCGCGCCCGCGCGCTCATCGACGCTGGAGTCGCCACCACCCACATCCACTCCACAGACGCCATCGACCGGTCTTTGGAGCTCATCGACGCCCAAATTACCCACCTCATGCGCCAGCGCGACCGGCTTTCCGCCCTGAAAGAGGCGCCATTGGGGATGCCAAACGATGTGCGCACACAGTTGATCGACGTCCTCGGCGATACTGATTTCGTCCGCGGAGAAACCGAGAGCTTCGACCTTATGGCGCTCACCGGTGTAGCCACTCCAGCCACATGGGATCAGCTGCGCGCTAACCTCGCCGATCCCGCCTGCATCAAGGCGACGGAAGAGTTTGGGCGGGCATGGGAGACGGGGGACGTCGATAAGCTTGCCGAGCTGCTGCCACGCGGGATCATGCGCAATGTTGCTGACACGCTCGTGCCGGGCGAGGTCCCACTAACAGCTTGGGACACTGGGTGGCCGGATGTCGTGGAGAAACTTGCGGGTGGATTCCGTGACTAAGGTGCTACATCTGCTACGACAACACCCGGCGGTCCGTGCAGCGCGATATGAATGGGGACTCTACCGCGACCTCTGGTGGTGGACACGCGGCCGGACACTCCTACCGGAAGGCGCGGAGGCCTTTCCGCACCAGCCTGGGCGGCTCCAACTGGTAGCAATGTTCACGGTGGTCATCCTCATCGAACTCGTCGTCGTCCACCTGCTGTTACCCGAGGGTGCACTACGCATCCTCGCGCTGCTGTTGTCAGTGTGGGGCATTGTGTTCATCTGGGCGCTCATCGCCAGCGAGCGGATCCGGCCGTCCTATCACGATAGTCAGCGTGTGGTTCTTCGCCGCGGCCGGAAGATCTTCGCGGACATTTCCCGTGACCTCATTTCCAAGCAATCGCCCTCGCGCAGTCACGCTGCTGAGACGGTAGTCGGCGATGGAGAGCTCATCCTCGGCGGGCCTGCCGGCACCGACATCCTGCTCACGCTGCATGCGCCTATCGAGGCCGCCGAAGACACCTACCCATGGCAAAAGAAGCGCACACAGCCGGTCAGCCGTGTCCGCTTCTATTCAGGCGGAGTTATACGCTAGCGCTTCTTGCCCACCGTGAAGTAGGCCGCCCAACCAATGGTGTTCACGCCGCCGATGAACGGGGTCCAGAACCATTTGGGGCCACGGAGACGGTGCGCGTCGGTACGTGAGAGGTCCCACAGTGCGTAGCCTTTGAGCGCGGTGTCGAGTGCGCCGAAGATTCCGGCGACGGTTTTCTCTTCCTTGCTGAGGGAGTTCCAGGCATCTTTGAGTGAATCAATTGGGTTCATAGAGTCCATCATCGTCTAGATTTACTCGGGTGACCACTTCTCGCCCGTTTTTGCTGTTGAGCACGCGCCCCGAAGATGAGGCCGCCGCGGAAGAGCTCGAAAGCTTCGCGAATGCAATGCTTGTCAGCGCCACCTCCATTGAGCAACGTCGCCTCGACCAAACCGAGCTCGGCGACGTGAACCTGGACGACTACTCAGCGGTGCTACTGGGTGGGAGCCCGTTCAACAACATGGAGCTGATGAAGTCCCCGTTGCAGCTGCGCGTGGAACGTGAGATCGGGACGTTGGTGGCGGAGTGCATTGACCGCGACTTCCCCCTACTAGGCGCGTGCTACGGCATTGGCGCGATTGGAACGGCAATCGGTGCGCGTTTATCTGACCGGTACGCGGAGGAAGCCGGCCCCGTCACGGTCACCCGCACCGACGAGCACGATGACGTCCTGGGTGACACGCCAGTGCAGTTCGACACCATCGTCGGCCACAAGGAAGCGATCGCGCAGATGCCGGAAGACCCGCGCATCACCACGCTTGTCACCGGCGAGGCCTGCCCGACCCAGATGTTCCGCGTCCGACAGCACGTCTACGCCACGCAGTTCCATCCAGAGCTCACTGCGGAAGCCCTCGAGTTCCGCCTCCGCCTCTATGCCCACCACGGGTACACCTCGACGGAGACCTTCGAGTCGCAGATCGCCAAAGGCTACGACTACGACTACTCCGCGAATAACGCCATCCTGGCGAACTTCGCCGCCCGCTACCGCCGTTAAGGCAATTTCTCTATTTCTACTCGTACCTTTTGAGAAGTTTCTTCTGCGTCTCGAGGGCGACCGCGATATCGCCGTTTGATTTAGGGGCCAGTGAGGACGACAGTTCGTGATTGCGCCGATACACATCCGAATACCGATCAATCAAGCCGACGATGTCTGAGTCTAGGGACGGATTCTCGCCATGCTCTGAGTGGTACGCGTCGGCGTAGTTTTCCCATGCGTCCTCAAGCTCGTTCACCGTTGAGACCGTGACCATGCTGTTCTCAGCAGCGTTCATCCAAGTTAAAAGTGCGCGATGCAGAATCTCAGATTCGGCCGAAGAACCAAGCGGCAATGCTTTCGGCGCTTGCTCGAGCTGTCGGACGCCTCTATTTTCATGTGCGCGACGTTGACGCCAGCTCTCAAACTTATGCCATCCGTAGACAAATGCACTGATCGTCGCCCCGGCAGCGAATAATCCTGTTGCAGTCTTTAGCGGGTTTTCCTTCGCCCCCGACGCAACAGCTTGCGCCATTTGCGACCATTTTTCTGAGCGAGACTCTGCAGATGGGTCAATGTCAGAAGCAGGATAGGCACTCGTAATCTGGCCTGACTGGTTACGCGATTCAAGGTATGGAATGGACTCGCCTGTACGAATCTTCTCCACCGTTTCAGACGGAACCTTAAAGCTGAGGTTCACTTGTTCCATTGCATAACTATATCAACTAGGCCAGCTCAACGATTTCCATGTAGTCGTCGCTCCACATGTCCTCATCGCCCTCCGGCATGATGA
>NZ_CAMXWS010000074.1 GCF_947253065.1 uncultured Corynebacterium sp. | reverse complement strand
GCGCCGAGCTGGACACCACCAGCGATGCCATCAACGCTGCCACTGGATCAAAGCCACGCTGGCTACGTCCGCCTTATGGCGCCACTAACGACCGTGTCGCCGCAGTAGCAGGTCAGCGTGGCATGTCGCTTGCACTGTGGGATGTGGACACACTCGACTGGCAGAACCGCAACGCAGACATCACGTGCCGCAAGGCGGTGGAGAACGCTGTGGCTGGTTCCGTAATCCTCATGCACGATATTCACCCGAGCACCGTAGATGCAGCGCCCTGCATTATCGACGGTCTTCGTGCAAAAGGTCTGCGCCCGGTCACCCTCGATGAGATGATCGATCCGGTTCCGGGCCGCACGTACACTCGCGCCGAATAGACGAAATCCAGTCGCACGCCTACCGTGGTACGGCATGAGTGAAGCGGTCACGGGAGACGTCGATAAGCAAGCCCCGCAACAGCCTGAGCGTCACGGCTGGCAGTACGCCACGTTGATCGCGATGTTCGCGGTGTATCTGCTCGCGCCGTGGGTGCTGATTCCTGCCGTCGGTCCTGAGAGCGCTCCGATGGCCTCGATCGGCCTGATCTTTGGCACCGCTGCCCTATTCGGTTTCATCGACGGCTGGACATTCCGCCCCACGTGGTCGATACCACTGCTCGCGGGCGTTGGTTTTCTTGGTGCCAAGTTGCTGTATTTCAACGATGGAACGCTGATCTATTTCCTCGGTGCCGTCATTATCGCTGGCGGTTTCAACTACCTGGCAGCACTGCTCGCGGGCACTGATTCAAATTAATGGCAGATAGCGACGCGGAAGCGATAGACGCAATGACAAATATGGAAACATGGGTTCTTGACCACCCGGAATACGGCCGAATTGAGGTCCGTTCCGGGTTTGATAAAGATTTCCGTGCGCTCGACCCGGCCTGGCCCGGGGAGCTTCCGGAGCGTTTTGCGGAAACTCCTGATGCTGGTCAGCGTGCCGCGGCCGATGCGAAACCCTGGCAACGCCTGTCTGAATTCCGAGGTAATCCCCCTTTGCGCCTCCAGGTATTAGTCAACGGCGAAGTCCAACACCAGTACGAAAGCATCGACCAAGGTGCCACCCGCATTCCGCTGTATGGAAAGGGTGCCACCGATAAGCTGGAAATATTCATCGGTTTGGGCACCGACCGTGAAAAGCCACATTTGAAGGTGCAGGTCAATCTTTTCAAGGACATCCTGCAGATTGAATTTCGTGAGGGTCCCACGGTCGTAGAATTCGACCCTCCTGCTGATTCGCGTGGACAGCGCCGCAGGGACATGATGCAATCCAGTCCGGTCAAGCGCACGCTGATCCCCATGGCTGAAGGCATGGGTAAGGCCGGTTGGGCGATCGCGGTGATCATTCTTGGCCCGATCCTCTCGCGGCTATTGGAATGGCTCTCCCAATTCTTCCCCGACTGGGAGATCCCCGAGATCACGCCTCCCCATGTTGATCTGCCCGTGCCCAATTTGCCACAAGTCACGCTCCCGACACCCCATGTCAATCTCCCGGATCTCCCGGAATTGCCCGAGTGGGTGCAGCTGATAATGGAGTATTCAAAGATCTGGGTGCCCCTGCTCATCGGCATCTTCCTTGGCATTGTCGCACTACGCAATTACCGCAAATCCGAGGCGGAAAAAGAAAAGTGGCGCGAAGAAGAACAGGCCGACGCAGATGCGCACAGCCCGTCCGTTAAAGCAAGTGAAGAAAGCTAGGCACTAAAGACCAGCCGCTGCCTTCAGATCATCGACCTTGTTCGTAGCCTCCCACGGGAAGTCCACGTCGGTCCGGCCGAAGTGGCCATATGCTGCAGTATCGGAGTAAATCGGACGCAACAGGTCCAGCTCACGAATGATCGCAGCCGGGCGCAGATCAAAGACCTTCTCCACTGCCTGCTGGATCGTCTCATTGGTCTGGCCCTCTGCAGCGGTGCCGAAGGTTTCTACGTACAGCCCCACGGGGGTTGCACGGCCAATGGCATAGGCCACCTGGACCTCCACGCGCTTGGCCAGGCCAGCGGCGACAATATTCTTGGCCACCCAACGCATTGCGTATGCCGCGGAGCGGTCCACCTTTGACGGGTCCTTGCCAGAGAATGCGCCACCACCGTGACGGGCCATGCCGCCGTAGGTATCCACGATGATCTTGCGGCCAGTCAGACCCGCATCGCCCATCGGTCCACCAAGGACGAACGACCCAGACGGGTTGATCAAAAGCTTGGTCTCCGGGGTGTAAAACTTGGTCAAGCCTGCATCCTCAATCACCCACTCCAGGACGTGCTCACGCAGTGCTGCTTCGAGCTCTGCGCCGGTGAAGTCCGGATCGTGCTGCGTGGAGATGACCACGGTGTCCAGGTGCACCGGGGTCTCACCGTCATAGGCAAAGGTGACCTGAGTCTTGCCGTCCGGACGCAGACCGCGCACAATGCTTTCCTTCCGCACCTGGGTCAGGCGACGGGACAGACGATGTGCCGTGGAAATCGGCAGCGGCATGAACTCCGGGGTCTCATCAGTGGCATAGCCGAACATCAGGCCCTGATCGCCAGCACCCGACTGGTCTTCTTCCCCGGTCGAGGTATTCGATCGCACCTCGAGCGAATCAGTCACGCCATCAGAGATTTCCGCTGACTGATCACCAATGGCGATATTCACGCCACAGGTGCGGCCATCAAAGCCGACCTCGGAGGAAATAAAGCCAATCTCAACCAGCTTGTCGCGCACGAGCTTCGCGATATTCGAGTACGCCTTGGTGGTCACCTCACCGACGACATGAACCTGTCCGGTGGTTACCAAAGTTTCCACTGCAACACGCGACAGCGGATCTTGGGCGAGCATATCGTCCAGGATGGTGTCGGAGATCGCATCGCAGATCTTGTCGGGGTGCCCTTCAGTGACGGATTCACTGGTGAAGAGGCGGTAGAAAGGTTCAGTCATCGTGAAGTCGGTCCTTTTGTTTTAGACGGCTGTCTCTGTGCATGACACGCGTCGTACGCGGCGCGCACACAACAATAGACCAAGCTGTCTAAAGAAGCCAACATCACTGTCTGTTTACGTTCATCTTTTCAATCGCATCCCAGATACGTGCAGCTACCACGTGCTTCGGGCCATCCGTAATCTCTTCAACGTCGCCATCACGGTTGATCAACCAACCACTATTTCGCGGCTGCCCGAACACTGCACCGCCAGCAACGTCGTTGACCATGAGCATGTCTGCGCCCTTGCGTTCCAGCTTTGCCTTGCCGTATTCAAGCGGGTTATCGGTCTCCGCGGCGAAGCCCACGATCGTTGCGGACAGCTCCCCTGCTTTTCGCTTTTCGACGAGCCCTTTCAGGATGTCCGGGTTTTCCACCAAGTGCAGGGTGGACAACGCGTCGTCGGACTGGCCCTTCTTCAGCTTCGACTCTGCTTCATGCTCTGGCCTGTAATCGGAGACAGCCGCTGCCATGATGATGATGTCTGCGTCTTTGGCTGCTTCTCCAACAGCCTTTTCCATCTCGCGGGTGGAGCGCACCTTGATGACGTCTGCTCCCGCTGGGGTATCCAGCTCATCCGTGTCGCCAGCAACAATGGTGATTGTCGCACCGCGGTGCGCTGCAATATCCGCCAGCGCGAATCCTTGCCGCCCGGAAGAACGGTTGCCAATAAAACGCACTGGGTCAATATTCTCTTGTGTTCCACCAGCACTGATGACGACCTTCTTGCCTTCCAGTGAGCGGTCAAACCTTCCGGTTTCAAGGACAGTACGTGCCATTTCCGCGATCTGCACGGGCTCCAGCATTCGGCCCGCGCCAGAATCCGTACCAGTCAAACGTCCACGCGCGGGCTCCAGCACGATCACGCCACGGCGACGCAGTGTCGCCACATTGTCTTGGGTTGCTGGGTTCTCCCACATCTCCGTGTGCATTGCCGGGGCGAGGATCACCGGGCATGTGGCAACAAGCACCGTCGCCGTCAGCAGGTCATCTGCACGACCCGCCGCGATACGCGCGATCGTGTCAGCAGTCGCCGGGGCAATAACGATGACATCTGCTTCCTGCCCCACACGCACGTGCTGCACCTCATCAACACGGGTGAACACACCAGTATCGACCGGGTTGCCGGACAGTGCCTCAAAGGTCGC
>NZ_CAMXWS010000073.1 GCF_947253065.1 uncultured Corynebacterium sp. | reverse complement strand
CTGACCAACAAGTACGCCGAGGGTTACCCGGGTCGCCGCTACTACGGTGGTTGTGAAAATGTTGACGTCCTCGAGGACATTGCCCGCGATCGCGCTAAGACACTCTTCGGTGCTGAGTACGCCAACGTCCAACCGCACTCCGGTGCACAGGCAAATGCTGCTGTGCTCCACGCGTTGATCAAGCCGGGCGACACCATCATGGGCCTTTCCCTGGCACACGGTGGTCACCTGACTCACGGCATGAAAATCAACTTCTCTGGCCGCCTGTACAACGTCGTGGCATACGAGGTCGACCCGGACACCATGCTCATTGACATGGACAAGGTCCGCGAGCTTGCCTTGGAGCACCGCCCGCAGGTGATCATCGCCGGTTGGTCCGCATACCCGCGCACCGTCGATTTTGCAGCGTTCCGCGCTATTGCCGACGAAGTTGGGGCCTACCTGTGGACCGACATGGCTCACTTCGCTGGCCTTGTTGCTGCTGGCTTGCACCCGTCGCCGGTGCCGCACTCTGACGTGGTGTCCACCACGATTCACAAGACGCTTGGCGGCCCGCGCTCCGGCATGATCCTGGCTAAGGAGAATTACGGCAAGGCGCTGAACTCCGCTGTGTTCCCTGGCCAGCAGGGTGGTCCGCTTATGCACGTGGTGGCTGCCAAGGCCACCGCGCTGAAGATCGCCGGCACCCCTGAGTTCAAGGATCGCCAAGAGCGCACCCTTGAAGGTGCCCGCATCCTCGCTGAGCGTCTGACCGCCGCAGACTGCAAGGAAGTCGGAGTTGACGTGCTCACCGGCGGTACTGATGTGCACCTCGTGCTCGCGGACCTGCGTAACTCTGAGCTCGACGGACAGCAGGCCGAAGACCTCCTCCACGAGGTGGGTATCACCGTCAACCGCAACGCCGTGCCGAATGACCCGCGCCCGCCGATGGTCACCTCCGGCCTGCGCATCGGCACTTCTGCACTGGCCACCCGTGGCTTCGACCAGGCTGCGTTCACGGAAACCGCTGACATCATTGGCACCGCCCTTGCACAGGGCAAGAATGCTGACGCGGACTCCCTCCGCGCCCGCGTGACCAAGCTGGCCGAGCAGTACCCGCTGTACCCGGGCCTCGAGGAGTGGAAGCTGCTCTAGGGGAAACTGCCCCTAGAACACCAGCTGGTCGAGGAAGCGTTGCGCACGTTCTGATGTCGGCGCAGCGAAGAATTCCTCGGGTGGCGCGATTTCTACGATGCGGCCCGCGTCCATGAAGGCGACGCGGTCTGCAACCGCGCGGGCGAAGGCCATCTCGTGGGTGACCACGATCATGGTCATGCCATCCCGTGCGAGGCCGACGACCACGTCGAGGACTTCGCGGACGATCTCGGGGTCGAGGGAAGCGGTGATTTCGTCCAGAAGCAATGCCTTCGGCTGCATCATTAGTGCGCGCACGATGGCCACGCGCTGCTTCTGGCCGCCGGACAGCTCGCGCGGGCGGGCATCGGCTTTCTCGGCGAGGCCCACGCGTTCGAGCAATCCAAGCGCCCGAGAGCGCGCCTCGGCGAGATCCACACCCTTGACCACCTTTGGTGCGAGCAGCAGATTGTCCATAACGGTCAGATGAGGGAACAGGTCGTAGGACTGAAACACCATGCCCACGTCGGAACGGACGTCCTTGAGTTTTGTTGCCTTGGATGCGACATCGCGTCCGTTGACCAGGACCTGGCCGGAATCCACTGGCTCCAGCCCGTTGATCGTGCGCAGCAGCGTCGACTTGCCGCAGCCGGATGGGCCGATGATGGCCAGGACTTCGCCGGGGGCGACGGCCACGGAGACGTCGACAAGCGCTTTGTGCCCGTTGGGGTAGGTCTTGGAAACATGCTCTAGCGATATAAGTGACATCTAGCTCCACCTTTCTTCCAGCTTGCGCGCGGCGAGCGAGATGGGAAAACATACGAGAAAATACAGTAGGAACACCACGCCGTAGATCCACAGGGCGGCGGATGGGTATTCGAAGCGATTGGCGTCGATGATTTGTTGCGCCACTTTGAGCACCTCCACCACGCCAATCAGGGCGACAAGCGAGGTGGTCATGATCATGCGGTTGGTCAGATTGATCGTTGCCGGGAGCAGGCCACGCAGCGCTTGCGGCAGCACAACGTGACGGTACAGCGCGCGCCCCTCAATACCCAGCGCTGCCGCAGAGAGGTATTGGTGTTGCGGTACGGACTCGATGGCTCCGCGCACCAGATCGCCCAGCTCAGCCGTTCCCCACAGCGTGAACACAATCACCGCCGCGACGCTCGCATCCAGGTTCAGGCCCCACGCGCGCGTGGCGTCAAAGTACACCAGAAACAGCAGCACCAGCTGTGGCATGATGCGCACAAACTGCAGGTAGGTCTGGGTGATGGCGCGCACAATTTTGCTTCTCGACGTCATCACCACCCCCAACAACGTCCCCAACACAACCGACATACCCATTGACGCCAAGGCGATCTGAATGGATACGCCAAGGCCCTGGAGGAGGCGAGCGAAGTTGTTGCCGTCGGCGAGCACTTGGAGATCAGAAAACATCCGCACGCACCTTCTTCTCCACCTGTCCTGCGATCAGTGACACCGGCAGCAGGATGATCAGATAGAACGTAACCAAAAGCAGCAACGCCTCACGCGTTTCGTACGTCTGGCCAATCTGCTCCTTAGCGGTGTACACCAGGTCCGGCAGCGCCACGATGCTGACCACCGAGGTCTCTTTGATCAGGAAGATGATGTTCGCAGTGATCGCTGGCAACGCCAATGCTGTGGCTTGCGGGACGACGACGTAGCGTAGCGCCTGCGTCCGCGACATGCCCAAGCTCAAACTGGACTGCAACTGAATTGGGGCAACGCCCTCTAAGCCGGCGCGGATCGCCTCCGCCATGTACGAGCCACCCAGAAAAGCCAAACCCACCACGGCGCAGGTTTCGCTCTCCAGCACAACGCCCACCTTGGGCAGGCCGAAGTACAGGAAGAACAACTGCACCAGCAGGGGAGTGTTGCGGGAAAGTTCGATGTACACCCGCGCAATCTGGCTGAGCACGGGCACCTTGAAAAACCGCACCCCGGCCACCAGAGCGCCCACGATGAAGGCCAGTACGATGCCTTTGGCGGCAACCCTCACCGTGAGGAGTGCCGCCGAAGCATAGACCGGGATGTTCTCGGTAACGACCGAAAGATCCATGAGTTAGAGCTGTCCGCCCTCAACGACCAAATCATCAGCGGACACCGCGTCGCCGTAGACCGGTTTCAGGGTCTTCTCGTAGGCGTTGTGGAAGAAATTCTCCTTGCCCAGCTCGATCAGGTTGTTGTTCAGCCACTCACGCAGGTCGTTGTTCCCCTTGGCCACGGCACCCGCGATGGTGTCGGTCTCGCCCAGCGTCGGGATCGTGGCAGAGAAACCCTCCGTCTTACCGGCCCAAGCAAGAGCCTCCGTGTTGTCGGTAACCCAGGCGTCGCCGCGGCCGTCGAGAAGCGCATTCGTCGCTTCCGTGTATTGCTCAAACTTGGTCAGCTTGATCTCCGGGTGGTTCTTTTCCAAGTAGGCCTCCGCGGTCGTGCCCTTTACGACGATCACCTTCTTCCCCTCGAGCCCCTCAACGCTGTCGATCGGCGCATTGTCCGGCGTGACTGCCCCCAGCGACACCTTCATGTACGGGTTGGCGTAATCCACCTTCTCCGCACGTTCCGGAGTCACCGTGAAGTTAGCCAGGATGATGTCGACCTTGTTGGTGTCCAAGAACTCCACGCGGGAAGCAGCCTCCACCGGGACATACTTGACGTCCACGCCCAGGTCCTCGCCCAGACGGTTGCCGTACTCGATGTCATAGCCCGCGAACTCGCCATTCGAATCCACGTAGCCGAACGGGGACTTGTCCGAGAACACGCCGATCTTCACCGTGCCAGACTCCTGAATTGCAGCGACGTCGCGGAAGTTCGGGGACGGTTCCGCGCCGTTAGTGGCAGCGCCGTTTCCGGAGTCCGCGGAACAGGCGGTCAGGGAGACGGCAGCAAAGAGAGCGGCGGCGCCAGCGGCAATGCGTTTGCGGGAGCCGCGGGACTTTCGGGACGAGAAGAGTGACATAGTGGTGAACTTTCTGTAGTGAACGGGACGCGGTTAAACCGCTTGGTTCAGTCAAACTACACCACTCTGTCTAGTAT
>NZ_CAMXWS010000072.1 GCF_947253065.1 uncultured Corynebacterium sp. | reverse complement strand
TTGCGCGAGGAGGGGCTAGACTGATCTCTCGTGGCAGAGACTTCTCAGACTTCTGTAGCGGTGCTCGTCTCCGGATCGGGGACGTTGCTCCAGGCAATCCTGGATAACCAGGGCGCGTACCGGGTCGACCGTGTGGTCGCTGATGTGGAATGCCCGGGATTGGACCGGGCCCGCAAAGCTGGTGTGCGCACTGAGGTCGTGCCATTGGAGGGCGACCGAGAGGAATGGAACCGCAGGCTTGCTGATGCGGTGGGGGACCCGGATCTTGTGGTGTCCGCAGGATTCATGAAGATCGTCGGGGAGGCATTCCTCGAGCGATTCGAAGGTCGCCTGATCAATACCCACCCAGCATTATTGCCCGCATTCCCCGGTGCACATGCTGTGCGCGATGCTTTGGCGTACGGCGTGAAGGTCACTGGCACCACTGTCCATTACATCGATGCCGGTGTGGATACCGGCGAGATCATCGCCCAGCGTGCGGTCGACGTGCGCGCGGGGGAGACTGAAGAAGACTTGCACGAACGCATCAAGGAACTCGAGCGCGCTTTGATTGTGGATACGTTGAACCGCGCCGAAACCTCAACAACCGGAAAGGTCGAATTCCCAGCATGAGCAACCGCACTCCCATCAAACGCGCACTGATCAGCGTCTTCGATAAGACAGGCATCGAGGAACTCGCCGCAGCGCTCGCAGAAGCTGGTGTGGAGATCGTTTCCACTGGCTCCACGGCACAGCGCATCAAGGATTCTGGCGTGGATGTCACAGAGGTCGCTGACGTGACTGGCTTCCCGGAGGTGCTTGAGGGGCGCGTGAAGACTCTGCATCCGCACGTGCACGCCGGCATCCTGGCGGACCTGCGGAAGGAAGACCACGCGAAGCAGATCGCTGATCTGGGCGTGAAGCCATTCGAGCTCGTCGTGGTGAACCTGTACCCGTTCTCCGAAACGGTGGCTTCAGGCGCAGGTTTCGACGAGGTCGTCGAGATGATCGATATCGGCGGCCCGTCCATGGTGCGCGCAGCGGCGAAGAACCACCCGTCGGTGGCAATCGTTGTTGATCCGGCGAAGTACGGAGAAGTCGCGGACGCCGTCAAGGCAGGCGGTTTCGACGAGGATCAGCGCCGCCAGCTCGCAGCAGACGCGTTCAAGCACACCGCACTTTACGACGCCGCTGTGTCCACGTGGTTCGACGAGCAGCTGGGCAACCAGGATAAAGCGACGACACTCCGCTACGGCGAGAACCCGCACCAGGCAGCAAGCCTCATCTCCGACGGCACCGGGCTGGCCGGCGCCACCCAGCACGGCGGCAAGGAGATGTCCTACAACAACTACCAGGACGCCGACGCCGCATGGCGCGCTGCTTGGGACCACGAGCGTCCGTGCGTTGCCGTGATCAAGCACGCTAACCCGTGTGGCATCGCCGTGTCCGAGGATTCCATCGCCGAGGCCCACAAGAAGGCCCACGCCTGCGACCCGGTCAGCGCTTACGGCGGCGTGATCGCAGCTAACCGCGAGGTCACCCTCGAGATGGCGGAGCAGATCAAGCCGATTTTCACCGAGGTGATCATCGCGCCGAACTTTGCCGACGACGCTCTCGAACTGCTGCAGACCAAGAAGAACCTGCGCATCCTTACCGCTGAGAAACCGGAGCGAGAAGGCAAAGAGATTAAGCAGATCTCCGGCGGCACGCTTGTCCAGGACCGCGATATTTACCAGGCAGAAGGCGATAAGCCGGAGAACTGGGAGCTCGTCGCTGGCGAGGCCGCTGATGAGGCAACGCTGAAGGACCTTGAGTTTGCATGGAATGCCGTGCGCTGCGTGAAATCCAATGCCATTCTCATTGCACGTGACGGCGGTGCTGTCGGTGTGGGCATGGGCCAGGTCAACCGAGTGGACTCCGCGAAGCTCGCCGTCGATCGTGCGAACACCCTCGACGAGGGACGCAACCGCACCAACGGTGCAGTCGCCGCATCGGACGCCTTCTTCCCGTTCGCTGACGGCTTCCAGATTCTGGCTGATGCAGGCGTCAAGGCTGTCGTCCAGCCGGGTGGTTCCATCCGTGATGATGAAGTGATCGCCGCAGCAAAGGAAGCCGGTGTGACCATGTACCTCACCGGTACCCGTCACTTCGCGCACTAAGGTGTAATACGCGAAAAGAAGAATTTGCGGATTAAAGGACACAGCACGTGAGCAACCAGAATTGGCAGGACCCCTACCAGTACCAGCCGCCGAACTATCAGCAGCAACCCAACTACCAACAGCAGCCGCAGAAATCGAACACTGTGTTGGTAGTACTGGTCACGGTCTTGTCCATGCTCTTGTTGGGGCTGGCCGGATTCGCAGCATATTTCTTCTTCTGGCAAGAGGACACGAAGACGGAAGGCGCTGCTGCCATGACGAGCGTGTCTGAGGTTTCGTCGGCACCGAAATCCACCGTCACTGAAACAGTCGACGCACCACCGCCGGGCGATGATGACGATGAGGAAGAAGACGCGAAGCCGACTAAGAAGAAGGCGAGCTCGCGTTGCAACTATTCCTCGTGGGATGTCACCGACTCGCAGGTGACCACACCAGGCTTTGCACGTAATGTCTTCAACGATTTCAAGAGCACCTGCCGAAGTGAAGGCACTCCGAATGTCACTCTGACTGATGTGTACAGTCCGCGAACCGGCAAGTACTACACCATGACTTGCCGTGATCGCGGCGACCAGGTCGTGTGCACCGGTGGGCGTAACGCGGCTGTCTACATCTCGTGAGGCGCCAACTAACAGCTCTTGCAGGAGCCGGTGCATTGAGCTTGTCGGCCTGCACCATCGGGGATCCGCTCAATGAACCAACAGAAACTATCGACGTCACGACCGTGACCGAGACCAGGCCGCCTTCTGCCGAATCTGAGCAACCAAGCCACGAGAACCCCACACCAGAACCAACAGGTATGGATATCACTG
This sequence comes from uncultured Corynebacterium sp., assembly GCF_947253065.1. Classification (GTDB taxonomy): domain Bacteria; phylum Actinomycetota; class Actinomycetes; order Mycobacteriales; family Mycobacteriaceae; genus Corynebacterium. The sequence goes on along the minus strand of NZ_CAMXWS010000072.1, from coordinate 1,304 downwards.
ATTCACTGAGCGCTGCTGTAGATTCCGTCATCGCTGCGCATGGGGGACAGGCAGCAGTGAGCATTGTTGGGGAACAGGAGTTCTCCGCCGGCGATGCCTCAGGTTTCGCATCGTGGTCCACGATGAAGGTGCCCGTTGCTATTGCTGCACTGAAAAGCCACCCGGAAATGACAGCGGAGGCTTCTAGCGCAATCCAAGTCTCGGATAATGGGGCAGCGGACCTGTTGTGGAATAGCACAACGCCAGAGGAAGTTGAGGCAGTGCTCGCAGAAGGGGATAGCCCGGTCACTGTCGAGCGCACCGTGACACGTCCTGGGTTCTCTTCCTTCGGGCAAACACAATGGTCCGTTTCTGAGCAGGCTCGGTTCGCTTCCCACCTTGGGTGCGTTACCGGGGCAGCACCGGTGCTTGATCTCATGAGCAATATCGCCGCAGGCCAGGCGTACGGTCTGGGCACGGTGCCGGGGGCGAGGTTCAAAGGGGGCTGGGGGCCGTCGATAAGCGGTGCATATGAGGTCCGCCAACTGGGACTTGTCCCTGATGCCGGTGGGCGCTCGATCGCTATTGCAATTGCTGCGAGCGCTGCGGACGGCACGTATGAATCAGGTCAGGCGATGCTGACCCAGCTCGTCACTGAGCTCACATCGGCGTTGAATGACGCGCCGGAAGCGATCTGCCAATAAGAAATCTCCCCCGCCTCCATCAATCAAGTGGAAGCGGGGGAGACTCGTCGAAACTCTACGCTGTCATCGTCAACCGGCTAATTAGCGGGTGGTGAACGGCAGGAGAGCCATCTCGCGCGCGTTCTTCACAGCGGTAGCGACCTGGCGCTGCTGCTGCGGCGTCAGGCCAGTGACGCGACGCGAGCGGATCTTGTGGCGATCGGAGATGAACAGACGCAAGGTCTCAATGTCCTTGTAGTCCACAGCTTCGATGCCCTTGGCCTTGAGCGGGTTCTTCTTCGGGCGGCGGGACTGCTCCATCCGCACCTTGCGGTTGTTATTGCGCTTCATTTACATGCACTCCCTTGCTTACCACGAGGACTTGCGGACGCCCGGCAGCTCACCGCGGTGGGCCATCTCGCGCATACGAACGCGGGACAGGCCGAACTTGCGGAGGTAGCCGCGGGGGCGGCCGTCGTGCGAGTCGCGGTTACGGACGCGAGCCGGGGAGGCATCGCGCGGCTGACGGTTGAGCTCAAACTGAGCCTCGAGACGGTCCTCGTCGGACGTCTCCGGGTTACGGATGATCGCCTTGAGCTCCTGACGGCGCTCAGCGTAACGCGCGACGATCTCCTTGCGCTT
>NZ_CAMXWS010000071.1 GCF_947253065.1 uncultured Corynebacterium sp. | reverse complement strand
GAGCACACGCCTGAAAAGTGTGGGGTCGCCAGTTCGATCCTGGCTCTGGCCACATTTTAACCCCGCGTCATCGGCGCGGGGTTTTCCGTACGCTCGGGTGCATGAGTGAGACGAATTACGAGATCGAGCACCACCTAGAGCATCACCGCTACGTCATTACGGTTGACGGTAAGCAGGCTGGGTTTGCGAATTACTACGAAGACGGTGGTGTCCGCGATTTCAACCACACCGTCATCGATCCAGCTTTCCGTGGGCGTGGTTTATCCGCGCCCCTTATCCAAGCTGCCCTCAACGACACAAGGAAGTCTGGGAAGAAGATCATCCCGTCCTGCTCTGCAGTGGAACACTTTGTGCAGAAGAACGAGGGCTACAAAGACCTGTTGAAGTAGTGGCGAAGTGCCTTAGCGGCTGGTGTTGTCGTTGTTACCGGCGACGTAGGCGTCTGGGTCGACAAGGTGCTGGCGTTCGTCGCTCTTGCGGGGGCGGCACTTGGCGGGGATGCCAATGGCGATGCAGTTGGGCGGAACATCTTTAGTCACAACGGCATTCGCACCGACCGCGGAGCCTTCACCGATGGTGATGGGGCCTAATACTTTGGCGCCAGCGCCGATGGTGACGTTGTCGCCGATAGTGGGGTGGCGTTTGGTCTGAGTCAGGACTTGTCCGCCGAGGGTGACGCCGTGGTAGAGCATGACACCGTCGCCGATCTCGGCGGTTTCGCCGATGACGATGCCCATTCCGTGGTCAATGAAGAAGCGGCGGCCGATGGTGGCACCGGGGTGAATCTCCACGCCTGTGAGGAAACGGGTAAATTGCGCCAGGATGCGCGCTGGTCCTTTGATGTTTCGGGTCCACAGGGCGTGTGAGATGCGGTGCATCCAGATGGCGTGAAGGCCGGAGTAGACAATCGCGTTCTCAAGATCGCCGCGGGCTGCGGGGTCGTGGAGGCGGGCGTTTTCGAGGTCCTCACGGATTGTTTGGATCACCTTGAACATGGGAGTCCACTTTAACAGCGCATAAGAAGCGGCCCCCTCGCGCGTGGGGTTTAGATTCATGCGCGAGAGGGCCAGGTAACGGTGAGTTTAGTCGCGGATGTCCTCGTAGAGGATGGTGGAGATATAGCGCTCACCGAAGTCGCAGATGACGGTGGCGATGGTCTTGCCGGCATTCTCCGGGCGTGACGCGACCTCGAGGGCGGCTGCGACGTTGGCACCGCTGGAGATCCCTCCGAGGATGCCGTCTTTGCGGGCGAGCTCACGGGAGGTGGCTACGGCGGTTTCGTTGGAGATGGTGATCACTTCGTCGATGATCCCGCGGTTTAAGGTGGCGGGCACGAAGTTCGCGCCGAGGCCTTGGATTTTGTGCGGACCAGCTTGACCTTCGGACAGGAGCGGGGAAGCGGACGGCTCTACTGCGATGAGTTTGATATCCGGGTTCTGCTCTTTCAGGTATTTGCCGGCACCGGAGATGGTGCCACCGGTGCCGACGCCGGCGATAAGAATGTCGATCTTCCCGTCGCTGTCCGTCCACAGCTCGGGGCCTGTGGTTTCGTAGTGGACGGTCGGGTTTGCTTCGTTCTCAAATTGGCGGGCCAGGATGGCGTTGTCGGTTTGTTCGACGATTTCATTCGCCTTTTCGACGGCTCCTTTCATCCCCGCCGCACCCGGCGTGAGTTCGATCTGGGCACCGTAGGCGCGCAGTACGACGCGACGCTCAACGGACATGGTTTCCGGCATGGTCAGGATGACGTTGTAGCCACGTGCCGCGCCGACGAGGGCGAGGGCGATGCCGGTGTTGCCGGAGGTGGCTTCGACGATGGTGCCGCCGGGTTGGAGCTGACCGGAGGCCTCAGCAGCGTCGATAATTGCGCGTCCGATGCGGTCTTTCACGGAGTTGGCGGGGTTGAAGAATTCGAGTTTGCCCAGGATGCGTGCCTGTGCGGCGTTGGTGCCTTCGGTGATGCCTTTAAGCTCGACGAGGGGTGTGCCACCGATGGTTTCTAGGATGTTGTTGTAGATCTTTCCCATTTTTCTCCTTTGTTGAACAGCGGTTGACATGCGATCGTACACGACCCTCCGCAAAAATCTAGACCGAGTTGTTCAATGGGGATGAACCGGATGGTTTGCGCGGGGTGGCGGGGGTAGCGTCGATAAGCGATTGCGTACCTCTTGCGCATAGTTTTTGGATTTGGTCACCCCCGATTAACCGTTAAGATGGGGGCAGTTTGTTCAACTAGGGCATTTTCGGGCCGGATCCGGGCAATGCCCTTTCTCCGTCGGGGACACTCGAACGGGGGCGATGCGACGGCCAAAGAAGGAGAGAACATGGACGCGCAAGGGGTTAAGGACGACGATGATGCGATCCGAGCGTCGCTTACTGCACTGAAGACGGCTACCGGTATCCCGGTGGCGATGTATGGCACCCTTCTTGCTGATAATCGCCTTCAGATCACCCAGTGGATTGGCCTGCGTACGCCAGCTCTGCAGAATTTGGTGATTGATCAGAATCAGGGCGTGGGTGGCCGTGTGGTGTCTACGCGCCGTGCGGTGGGGGTGTCTGATTACTTGCGCGCGAGTGTTATTTCGCATGAGCATGATCGTGCGATTCAGGATGAGGGCCTTCATTCTGTGGTTGCTGTGCCGGTGATTGTGCAGCGTGAGATTCGTGGCGTGCTGTATGTGGGCGTGCACTCTCCGGTTCGTTTGGGGGATAAGGTGATCGAGGAGGTCACTATGACTGCGCGCACGCTCGAGCAGGACCTTGCGGTCAATTCGGCTTTACGGCGCGTCGAGGGTGGCAAAGGCACCGCCAAAGCTGGCCGCGTGATGAATGGTGCGGAATGGGAGCAAGTCCGTGCGACCCATTCCAAGCTGCGGATGTTGGCTAACCGTGTTGAAGATGAGCTGATCCGCAAGGAGCTTGAGCAGCTGTGCGACCAGATGGTCGCGCCGGTGCGTGTGAAGCAGTCTACGAAGCTATCTGCACGTGAACTGGATGTTCTCTCGTGCGTGGCCCTGGGCCACACCAACGTGGAGGCAGCCGAAGAAATGGGCATTGGTGCAGAGACCGTGAAGTCCTACCTGCGTAGCGTGATGCGCAAGCTGGGGGCACACACCCGCTATGAGGCTGTGAACGCTGCGCGCCGGATTGGGGCGCTACCTTAAGTCCTAAGCCTTAAACCTTGCCTGGGGTGCTTTGGAACCGCCTTTTGTCAAAGTTTTCACTACCCTGGATCGCGTGAAAGAGCGTTTTCTTGTTCAAGGTGGGGCCCGCCTCGAAGGGGTTGTGCGCGTTGATGGCGCAAAAAACAGTGTGTTGAAGCTGATGGCCGCTGCGCTGTTGGTGGAGGGGACGACAACTCTGAATAACTGCCCGGAGATCCTTGATGTGCCTTTGATGCAGAAGGTGCTTGAAGGTTTGGGGTGTGATGTAGAGATTGAGGGCACGGTTGTGCGCATCCACACCCCGGCGTATTTGTCTTCCCGCGCAGATTTCGATGCTGTGAGGCAGTTCCGCGCCTCCGTGGCCGTCTTGGGTCCGTTGACTGCACGTTGTGGTGAGGCGGTTGTGGCGTTGCCAGGTGGTGATGCAATTGGTTCCCGCCCACTAGACATGCACCAGTCTGGCCTGGAGAAACTCGGTGCTACAACCCATATTGAGCACGGCGCCGTCGTTGCTCGGGCCGGTCGCCTGCACGGTGCGCGCATCAACCTGGACTTCCCCTCCGTCGGTGCGACGGAGAATATCCTCACCGCCGCGGTCCTCGCCGAGGGGCAAACCGTGCTGGATAATGCTGCGCGTGAACCGGAGATTGTCGATCTTTGCGACATGCTCAACTCTATGGGTGCGCGTATTACCGGCGCGGGCACTTCCACCATCACCATCGATGGTGTGGAATCCCTCCATCCCACGGAACACACCGTGATCGGCGATCGTATTGTAGCCGGCACATGGGCTTATGCTGCCGCGATGACGCGTGGTGATGTCACCGTGGTTGGCATTGCGCCACGCCATCTTCACCTCGCTTTGGCGAAGCTGAAGAACGCTGGCGCCGATGTGGAGACCTACGACAATGGCTTCCGCGTACGCATGGATGGCCGCCCCCAAGCCGTGGACTATCAAACTTTGCCGTTCCCCGGTTTCCCCACGGACCTGCAGCCCATGGCTATTGGGTTGAGTGCCGTCGCTGAAGGAACGTCTGTGATTACGGAAAACGTCTTTGAATCACGCTTCCGTTTTGTGGATGAGATGATGCGCTTGGGCGCGGACGCCACCGTTGATGGGCACCACGTGGTCCTTCGTGGGGTAGAGCGCCTGTCGTCTACGGAAGTATGGTCATCCGATATTCGTGCCGGCTCTGGCCTTGTTTTAGCTGGTCTCGTGGCTGACGGGGAGACGGTCGTGCATGACGTCGAACATATCGATCGTGGCTACCCACACTTCGTTGAAGACCTTAATAATCTTGGTGCCGAGGTGCGCCGCATATAGCCACTCGCTTATCGACGAATTAACCCCTCTCACCTGCTGGTTTGTGTTGTTGGTTGGGTGTGTGTAG
>NZ_CAMXWS010000070.1 GCF_947253065.1 uncultured Corynebacterium sp. | reverse complement strand
GGGATTGCTGCGCCAGCCAGCGAGAAGCCGACTTGCTGCAGGAAGAAGACGAGGATCAGGAAGTACGCCAGCAATTCGCCGATGTAAATCATCACACCAGCGATTGCCAGGGATGACTTTCCTTCGTCCGGGTCCTTGGAATTCGCGACTTGGCGCTCTACATACCGGTTAGCCAGGCGGCCGGCACGAGGCACCAGCAACGCCAAGACAATAAGGAGAGCGAGATTGATGCCGGTGTCCGCGAGCCACCGCCAGAATTGTTCGAGGATCAGAGTGAAAGGCATAGCAAAAATAGATTATCCGTATTTCCGTTATGAATCCTTAGAGATGTGTATGATTTAGGCATGATCTTGATCGACCTAGTAGCAGTAATTCGCACGGCGCTTGGCCAACGTGCGACACACTCGTCTACGTAGAAGTCGAAAGGACAAGCGCCCCCGCCTCAGGTTGAAGAGCGGGGGCGCTTGTCGTAGATCACCCAGAGTGCTGAAAACTCACCAAAGGAGTTCGGAGAATAGTGGCAGGGTCACAAAAGAAACAGGCGGAACGGATGACAGGCGCGGAAGCGATTGTCCGCAGCCTTGAAGAGCTGGGCACAGAGATCGTTTTCGGCATTCCAGGCGGAGCGGTCCTCCCGCTTTACGACGCACTGTTTGCCGCCGAGAAACTGCGCCACGTCCTCGTCCGCCATGAGCAGGGTGGCGGTCACGCCGCTGAAGGTTATGCCCTGGCGTCTGGCAAGGTCGGCGTGTGCTTGGCTACCTCAGGTCCGGGTGCAACCAACCTGGTTACCGCATTGGCTGACGCATACTTAGATTCGGTGCCAATCGTGGCAATTACCGGTCAGGTCGGTACACCGCTTCTGGGTACCGATGCATTCCAGGAAGCTGATATCCGCGGTATCACGATGCCGATTACGAAGCACAGCATCATGGTGACCGATGCTGAGCAGATTCCGCAGGCACTCGCTGAGGCATTCCACCTCGCAAGTACCGGCCGCCCTGGCCCGGTCCTGGTGGATTTTCCGAAGGATGTCCAGAACGCTGAGATCGACTTCCACTGGCCACCGGTCGTTGACTTGCCGGGCTACAAGCCGACCACGATGCCGCACGGCCGCCAGATTTCTTCCGCTGCGAAGATGATTGCCCAGGCTGAGCGCCCGGTGATCTACGCCGGCGGTGGTGTGATTAAGGCGGATGCTTCAGCAGAACTGTTGAAGTTCGCGGAGCTCACTGGTGTGCCTGTCGTGACCACCCTGATGGCTTTGGGTGCATTCCCGACGCATCACCCGCTGAACATGGGTATGCCGGGCATGCACGGTACCGTTCCGGCTGTTGCTGCGCTGCAGAAGGCTGATTTGTTGATCACCATCGGCGCGCGTTTTGACGATCGTGTGACCGGCGATCCCGAGCACTTCGCCCCCGATGCCAAGGTGATTCACGCGGATGTGGATCCGGCAGAGATCGGCAAGATTCGCCATGCGGATGTTCCGATCGTCGGCGATGCAAAGGAAGTTCTGAGCCAGCTCGCCGAGCCGTTCAAGAAGGGCAAGAAGGTTTCTGCTCCGAAGATCGACGAGTGGATGGACTACCTCGGCGACATGAAGCAGCGCTTCCCACGCGGCTACGAAAAGAACGCAGATGGCAGCCTGTCCCCGCAGTTCGTCATCGAAACCTTGTCGAAGGAGGCAGGTCCGGAGGCGATCTACGTCGCAGGTGTCGGCCAGCACCAGATGTGGTCGGCTCAGTTCCTCGATTTTGAGAATCCACGCACGTGGCTCAACTCTGGTGGTCTGGGCACGATGGGTTACTCCATTCCGGCTGCACTCGGCGCCAAGGCTGCATGTCCGGACAAGGAAGTGTGGGCGATTGACGGTGACGGTTGCTTCCAGATGACCAACCAGGAAATCACCACCGCTGCGGTTGAAGGCTTCCCGTTCAAGGTCGCTTTGATCAACAACGGCAACCTGGGCATGGTCCGTCAGTGGCAGACCCTGTTCTACGAGGGACACTACTCGCACACGAAGCTGCACCAGGATGAGACCTACATTCCGGACTTCCTCGCACTCGCTGGCGCATTGGGCGCTGAGGCGATCCGCGTGACCAAGGAAGAAGAGGTTCTGCCTGCCATCAAACGCGCTCGTGAGATCAACGACCGCCCAGTGGTCATCGACTTTGTCGTCGGTGAGGATTCCCAGGTGTGGCCGATGATTTCCGCTGGCAGCTCGAATTCGGAGATCCAGTACGCGCGCGATCTGCGCCCGCTTTTCGACGAAGACATGTCCGCCGGCGAATCCCCAGCCGATATCCACGAAACCGTGGCCGAGTCCAAGGCCGACAACGAGGCCGGAGCAGCGGCTGAAGCGGAGGAGAAGTAATGCTGAATAACAACGAGATCTACACAGACGTCACCCGCAGCGTTTTGTCCGTACTGGTGGAAGATGTAGACGGCATCATCACCCGCGTGACTGCGATGTTCACCCGTCGTGGCTTCAACCTCGTCTCGCTGGCATCCGCGAAGACTGAGACACCGGGGATCAACCGCCTCACCGTGGTCGTTGATGCTTCCGAGCATGCTGTCGAGCAGATCACCAAGCAGCTGAACAAGTTGATTCAGGTGATCAAGGTCGTGCGCCTGGAAGAAGATCAGACGATTGCTCGTTCCCTGATGCTGGTGAAGGTCAATGCCAATAACGGTAACCGCCCGCAGGTCGTCGATGCCGCGAATATTTTCCGTGCTCGGATCGTGGATGTTGCACCGGATTCTGTGGTGATCGAAGCAACTGGTACATCGAGCAAGCTGAGTGCTTTCTTGGATGTGCTCGAGCCGTTCGGGATCCGCGAGTTGGTGCAGTCGGGCCGCGTCGCGCTGAACCGTGGACCGAAGACGATGGCTCCCTCCAAATAAGACCCCCTTTTCCACACAGAGAGCACACTGTCCCGTATAGTGAAACCTGTCGCCCATTATGCGGGACACGTACTCTCAACGCTCAAGATCATCGAGGGGCTGCGACTCCTCGTAAATGAACAGAAAGGTGAGTGTTTAGCTCATGGCAATTGAAGTTTTCTACGACGATGACGCCGACCTGTCCATCATCCAGGACCGTAAGGTCGCGATTATCGGTTACGGTTCTCAGGGTCACGCACACGCGCAGAACCTGCGCGAGGCTGGCGTTGAGGTTGTTGTTGGTCTCCGCGAGGGCTCCAAGTCCGCTGAGAAGGCACGCGAAGCTGGCTTCGAGGTCAAGACCAACGCTGAGGCTGCCGCATGGGCAGACCTGATCATGCTGCTGGCCCCGGATACCTCCCAGGCCGAAATCTTTAAGAAGGACATCGAGCCGAACCTGAATGACGGTGACGCACTGTTCTTCGGCCACGGTCTGAATATCCACTTCAAGCTCATCGAGCCGGCTGACAACATCACCGTTGGCATGGTCGCACCGAAGGGCCCGGGCCACCTGGTCCGTCGTACCTTCGCCGACGGCAAGGGTGTTCCGTGCTTGATCGCTGTTGAGCAGGACCCGAAGGGCAATGGCCGTGAGCTGGCTCTGTCCTACGCGGCAGCAATTGGCGGCGCACGCGCTGGTGTCATCCCGACCACCTTCGAGGCAGAGACCGTCACCGACCTGTTCGGTGAGCAGGCAGTCCTGTGTGGTGGCCTGGAAGAGCTGATCAAGAACGGCTTCGAGGTCCTCACCGAGGCTGGCTACGAGCCGGAGATGGCCTACTTCGAGTGCCTGCACGAGATGAAGCTCATCGTCGACCTCATCTACGAAGGCGGCATTGCCAACATGAACTACTCGGTGTCTGACACCGCTGAGTTCGGTGGCTACCTCTCCGGCCCGCGCGTTGTTGACGCTGGTGCGAAGGATCGCATGCGTGAGGTTCTCAAGGATATTCAGTCCGGCGAGTTCACCCGCCGCTTGATTGCCAACGTTGAAGGTGGCAACAAGGAGCTCGAGGGTCTGCGTGCAGAGATTTCCGAGCACCCGATCGAGAAGACCGGTGCGCAGCTTCGTGACATGATGTCCTGGGTTCAGAATCCGCTGAACGACACTGCCCGCTAATCAAGCGTCGCGTAACAGCGAAAGACTGACCGCCCGGAACGAGAAGTTCCGGGCGGTTTTCTCTGTTATGAATAGGTGCTCAGCCATGCTGATGCAGCCACGACGATTGCTTCTGCTCCACGGTCAAGAGTGGCGCCAAGCTCATCGGGGATGATCGAGAAATCCTCAGAGGCGGGAACTGCATCCAAATCGCACGACTGCTCGCCGAAATACGCATCGAAAGCCCGACGGACGGTGTCCGTGGGGGCCTCATCATTATCGGTGAGAGGGTAGCGGTCATAGTACGTGAACTCTGGCTCACGGGGACTGCGGGCGGCGACGCACTCGGCGCGCACGATGCGCTCGATCGCTTCTTTCAGGTGCTCACTGACTTCAGTGCTGTAAGCGCGTGTATTGATGAGTAGCTCAGCCGAGTCGGCGATGATATTTGATTGTGTTCCGGCATGGATTGCACCAACAGTGACTACCGCGGTCTCCTTGGCAGCGACTTCGCGCGCAACGATCCCTAGAACTTAGGAAAAGGGCGGATTCTAGCGTTCGTTGCAACGTTTCCTAGGTTCCGGTCAATCCTAGTAG
>NZ_CAMXWS010000069.1 GCF_947253065.1 uncultured Corynebacterium sp. | reverse complement strand
CAACCAAGCCGTCTGAGCCAACCAAGCCGTCTGAGCCAACCAAGCCGTCTGAGCCAACCAAGCCGTCTGAGCCGACGGAACCGACCGAGCCAACGGAGCCGAGTGAGCCGACCGAACCCAGCAAGCCGACGGAACCGACCAAGCCGACGGAACCAACGGAGCCGACCGAGCCCACCGAGCCCACCGAGCCGACCGAGCCCACCGAGCCCACCGAGCCGACCGAGCCGACCGAGCCGACCGAGCCCACCGAGCCAACGGAACCGACCAAGCCGTCTGAGCCGGGTGATGATGACGCGGACGATGACGCTAATGCGGGTGACTCCTCCATTGAGGGTTCGTCCACGGGCGGCATTATCGGCATCGTGCTGCTGGTGCTGGGTGTCCTGGGTGGTCTGGGATTCGCGGCATGGAACTGGATGAAGGACAACGGAATCCGTCCGTTCTAATCCTTGGCGCGATTCGCTGGGCGGTAAGATGCGGGGCATGAAAAAGCTCACGTCTACCGCCTTGGCGGCCGCCCTGTCCGCGTCACTGCTCGTTGCTCCTGTCGCTACCGCGGCAGAGGGCGAGGGATCCAGCTCGTCGTCGAATTCGGTGACGAGGAACCGGGACAACGCGGATCAGATCCCTGACGGATACGAAGTGCCGAAGCAGCCGCCATTCGGCAGTGCATACACCGGTTCGGCACCGATCTCGGTGTTCCTGGCTGCGGCAGCAACCTTGGCGGTGCTCGGTGCGATCGCGCAGTACCCGCCGATCCAGAAGGAACTGCAGAAGGCGAATAAGCAGTGGCTGGCCTTCCAGGACCAGGCGCTGAAGGATCTTCAAAATGTTCTTCCGCTGCCGGGCCAGCAGGGCCAGCAGGGCCAGAAGCAGCAGCAACAGGGCCAGTAGAAGGCGCAATAGAGATACTCCCCCACCTTATGTAGCGCTGATCTGAAAGATTTGTTACATTTGTGACTGTTGTGGTTGCAGTGATTCATGTGAACCTGTGGCGGAAGAACTGCAACTTGAATGGGAATCAACGGTCCCGCGGACACTAAAACGTGTGTTAGCGGGACCTTTTCCTATTGCTGTGGGACGCCACGGCACCAGTTCAACACCACTTACAGCGGTTAAGATGGTGCGCGTGACTGACTTGAATTCGCTTTTGAACTCCCCCACCCGCACCGAGGTCGTCGCCGACCTGACCGAGCTGGCGGAGAAGACCATTGCTAACCAGTCGGGCCTGACCGGCATGGCGTTGAAATCTGCTGTTGGGGCGGCCAAGAAGGCTGATGCAGATGCACTGAGCAAGGGCATCAACCAGCTCATGCCCAGCATCGTTGAGGAGCTCAAGCCCCACTGGGAGGCATACGAAGCTTCCAGCAAGGACAGCTTTGGTGCGCACCTCGCTGACAACGAGGACAGCGTCACCGAGTCCGTGCTAAAAATCGGCGATTCTTTCGCTGACCGCGCACCGGCCCCCGTGCAAAAGGTTTATTCCTCCATGCGCGGCAAGGTAGCCAAGATCGTTGCGCCGGCACTGCCTGATTTCGGCAACATCATCGAGCGCCACGCACAGTAAACGCATTACCGCTCATACTCGATCCACCACCGGATAATTCTTGGTAGCGTGGTCGAGCAAGACACGGGGTGCCCCGCATATGCAGGGCTGAGATCACACCCGCTGAACCTGAACGAATTCGAATTCGCGTAGGGATCGTCTTGGGATCACCCTGTGTCCCCCTAGTTTCACCCAACTGGAAGGACACAAAAATTGAGTAGATTCAGCGAAGAACTGCGTGACACCCACCGGGAAACGTGGGATGCCGCAGTAAACCACCGCTTCGTGCAGGAGCTTTTTGCCGGCACGATCGATGACGGCGTGATGGCCGGTTATCTGGTCCAGGACTACCGCTTCCTGGACAGCTTTTTGCAGCTGCTCGGTGCAGCAATGTCCACGGCGGATGATCTGGCACCGCGCCTGCGTCTCTCCCAGTTCATCGGTGAGGTCGCCGGTGATGAGAACACGTATTTCCTCCGCTCTTTCGAGGCCCTCGGTGTCACCGATGAGCAGCGCGAGAACACTCCGGATTCCCCAGCATGTACCGGCTTCACCGGTCTGATGCGCGAGGCAGCCGAGACCCGCTCGTACGCAGCCGCACTCGGCGTCCTGGTCGTCGCGGAATGGCTGTACCTCGACTGGGCCATCAAGGCCCCAGAACAACGCCCGGAGAGCTTCGTGCACAACGAATGGATCGAGCTGCACGACTACCCCGAATTCCACGACCTCGTCGCATTCCTCCGCAGCGAAGTCGACCGCTTGGGCGAGCGCAGCGAGGAGGACCGCAAGGTCATCACCGAATACTTCGGCCGCGCTGTGGCGCTGGAACTGGACTTCTTCAACAATTCCTACGAGCAACCACTAGAGGTGTAAAAATCATGAATCTTTTGGAACTACTCAAGCAGGACGCGCCCGAGTGGGACGCGTACATCCACCACAAATTCGTTGAGGATCTCGGCGAGGGCACACTCCCCCTCCCCGTCTTCCAGGACTACCTCGTGCAGGATTATCTCTTCCTCGTTCAGTACGCCCGCGCGAATGCGCTTGCCGCGTACAAGTCCCGCACATTGGGCGAGGTCGAGGCCGCAGCGAAGGGTCTGTCCGCCACGATTCATGAGACGAATCTGCACCGCCGCCTCACCGAGCGTTGGGGCATCACCGGCGAAGAGCTGGACCGCGCACCGGAGAAGAAGTCCACGGTCGCTTACACCCGCTACGTGCTAGACACCGGTATGGCAGGCGACCTGTTGGAGCTGCAGATCGCGCTCGCGCCGTGCCAGATCGGATACGCCGAGATCGGCACGTACCTGGAGCCGAAGCTGAAGGAGAATCCGGACCACCCGTATGCAGAGTGGATCCAGGAGTACGCCGGCGATGATTTCCAGAACCAGGCCAAGTACATGACCACGCTTCTTGACGACTTGCTGGGCGTCCCCGCCGAGGAGATCAAGGGTACGAAGCGTTTCGAGCGCCTCGTGGACATCTTCCGCACCGCTACCCGTCTCGAGGCTGATTTCTGGCAGCAGGCACTCGACGCATAAGCAGTTTCGCTTATCGACGTTTAAAGCGGCCGCCCCACCCCGAGCGGCCGCTTTTCTGCGCTACAGAGAAGCTACAAACTTATCTAACCGGTCAGCGACTCGCTCCGGTTTACGTGCCCATTTAGTGTGGCCGAGTCCACCGATGAGCTGTTCAACATGAACATTGTCCGGGTTGAATTTATCCGCCAGATACGCCGCGGACGCGAGCGTGCAGTCATCATCGTCAGTGAAACGTGTCAGCAGGATCGGGACGTCGACGTCCTTCATCCGAGCTTCGTAATCAATATCCTGGCCCTTCAGGTTCGCCAGGGAGTTTGAGTGCGCGAAGCGTGTCCATTCCTTCACATGCACAGCAGACTGGCGGCCATAACCCGCCAAGTCCACACGTCCCGCAGGCCAGTACCCGACGACCGAGGACACGGCCGTCATGAACAAGCTGCCATAGGCCACACGACGTCGGTCCGCACCCACGAAGCTCTCTTTGTAGGGGCTACCGGTGCCCACGCCCATCAGACCCACCACATTGAGTTCCTTCGCCTCCGGACGTGCGAGGAAGAGGGATGCGACCTGACCACCCATGGAGTGAGTGAGCAATAGCGTCGGGTGGTCAACAGGAAGCCCGAGCTCTTCTTTCGCCGCCCGGATCGTTCCCGGATAGTCCTGCGAAGCAGTGTCGTGGTAGCCCCAACGCCCCTTACGCGATGCCTTCGCGGAGCTGCGACCCTGCCCACGAAGTTCACCGATCACCACCGGGTAGCCACGGTTTGCGAGCTCCTGCGCAGTCGGTCGGAAATAACGCGCCCCCATGCCGAAACCCGGCCAGATCGCTACGAGTGGCATCGACTCTTCATCCGTCTCCACTTGGGGAGGAAATACGTATACCGGCGAGGTAGATCCATCCGGCAGGTTCACATAGGCGTTGACGAAGGTGTAGTCGCTTCGATGACTGTTTTCGCTCATGCAGATAGTGTGCCAGATCACAGACCTAGATAAGCGGAAACGGCCGCCCAAGCTCTTGCTTGAACGGCCGTCAGGCACCTCCCGCATGCTCCTCATGAGGAGGATGCGGAGGGATTTTGTTTAGTTCTCAGCAGCCTCGTTGCGGGAGGAACCATTCTCCTTGTTGGAGGAACCGTTGTCCTGCTTGGAGGAGTTGCTGTTCTCGCTCGACTCAGAATCATCGGTCTTGGAAGAACCATCACTACCGATGGAGGTCTTAGCGTCGCCCACCGGAGCGGAGCACCAGTCGTAGAGGACAGCGCCTGCAGCAACCATTGCCAGGATGACACCGGCTGCCTGACCAATCTTCTGGATGTTCGGGTCATTTGCGTAGCCCTGGAGCTGCGCATTGGCCTCGTTCACTCGACGAGCAATCTCGTTGAACTGATCGTTGTTGTGACCACCGTGACCGAAACCGAAGTCCGGAGTGTTACGACGGATCTGCTCCTGGATCTGCGCATTCATTGCGTTGAGCTGACCCTGGACCTGGCCGATGTACGGCTGGACCAGCTTGCCGCCCAGGCCTGCGAGCAGGCCGATCGGGAGGATCCACAGCAGCGGGGAACGCACTGCGTTACCGAAGCAACGCTTCACAGTCTCGTTACCGGAGGAACCCGGCTTGGTCGGATCCTCAGGATCCGTCGGCT
>NZ_CAMXWS010000068.1 GCF_947253065.1 uncultured Corynebacterium sp. | reverse complement strand
TGGGGCCGGAGGTCGTCGAAAAGCACAAGGTGTGCCTCGTAGCAGTCGGCATGGCACTCGATGGCGTGAATGCGGAACTCGACCAGGCGGGCAATATTCTCGGCGACTTGGCCGACCAGGTGAAGCGCGTGTACCTTCCCGGCCGCATCAATTACTCCGAACTCGAGCCCGAGCACCACGCCATCCTCGAGTCCCGCATCGACAAGTTGAAGGAGAAGGACGAACCGTCGGTGAACGAGCAGATGCTGATCGATACCTTCGGTGAAGGAATTGACCGTGTTGATCTCGATCGCCTCGATGAGATCGTCGAGTGGGTGCAAAGCTAACCCACATGTTTCACGTGAAACATCGCGTTAGGTTTTAGCCATGAAGTTCGGCAGGAACATCACGATGTCCGGCACAAAGAAGAGCAGAAGCGCGATGAGGAAAATCGCGATGGCGAATGGAACTGCACCGACGAACACTGTCTCGACCTTGAGGCGGACAGACCGAGCGACCACAAAAACGTTGAGGCCGAGCGGTGGAGTGATCAGGCCGATCTCTGCCATCAGGATGACCACAACGCCGAACCAGATCGGATCGAAGTCCAATGCGGTCACCACAGGCAGCGTGACAGGAACAGTGAGCGCGATGATGGCCATCTGGTCCATGAAGAAGCCGAGGATCAGGTAGCCGAGAGCGATCAAACCGACGATCACGAGCGGTGCCACCGGCAGGTCTGAAAGTGCCTGGACGATCTTATTCGTCGTTTGGGTTTCAACGATGAAGTGGCTGAACACGTGCGCGGCGAAAATGATCGAAAGGATCATCACCGTTGAGGACAGCGCTTCTTTGAACGAATCGGAGACATTCTTCCAGGTGATCTGCTTGCGCAGCCCCATGAGAAGGAACGCGCCAACAGCGCCGACACCGGCAGCCTCCGTTGCCGTGGTGATGCCGAAGAAGACCAGTCCGATCACGAGGACGAAGAGGAAGAACAACGGCAAGACATGCAGGCCCGCCTTCAATTTCTCGGCAAACGTGCTTTGCACGCCAGGTGGAACCGACTTCTTCTGCACAAGCATGGTCACCACAACGGAAAGACACAGTGTCACTGCGACGAGTGCGCCAGGCACAAAGCCGGCAACCAGCGTTTGGCCAACGGGCTGATCGGCTGTGATGGCATAGAAAACCAGCAGCACACTCGGTGGAATCATGGCTGCGAGCGTGCCCGCCGCAGCCACCGCACCGGAGGCCAGACGGGGGCTATAACCTTGGTCGATCAGCTGGCGTGCTGAGGTATGCGCCAATGTTGCTGCCGACGCGGTGGACGAACCGGAGACACTGGCGAAAATCGCGCCGGCACCGATCGCCGCGAAAGCAGTGCCGCCACGGACGCGACCAATCATGACCTGGGCGGCGTCGAAAAGATCTTTGAGATAGCCACTCTTTAGCACGAACTGTGCCATCAAGATGAACAGTGGAATCGCCGCCAGAGCGTTCTTCGAGATAGCGGACTGTGGCAGCGTTTGGATCGCGCCGAAGGTGAGTTCCCATCCCCCATGAATGACCAGACCAACGAGACCACTGAAAATGATCGCGAACGTGATCGGCACACGCAGGAGAATGAGCGCCAACAGGAGCAGAGTGATCATTAATGCCAACACGACTAGATCACCTCATTCGAATCGGCCGGGACAGCAACGCGGTCCACGTGAGGACCGCTGTCGGGATCAACACCGAAGATGACGTCGATAAGCGCCACAACGAGCGAAGCCGCAACGCCTAAAGGCATGAGGCTGTAAGTGACCCAGGTGGGGATTGGAACCGCTGAAGAGAGCGGCGGAGGTATTGCCCCGATCTGGAAGAAATAGGTTGCGGCGGCGACACCGGCGGAAATAAGGAAGATGGACGCGATGACCATGACGGTGTCGGACAGGCCGCGACAGAATTTCTGGAGGCGCGGGCCCAGACGGTCATAGACAAGCTCTGCTCGCACGTGTGCGCCTTCGTGGTAGGCCCAGGGAAGGCCGAGGAAGACAATTGCGGGGAGCAAGAAGGACTCGATTAGCGAGATATTCCAACCGAGCGGATGGCCCGAGAGGTAGCGCAAGCCGGCCTCAAGGGTCATGACAAGGGCTGTGATCGCCGTACAGATGGACGCGATCCAGATAGAAGCCCGGACGATGGCTCTGCGGATGCCACGAACGATCGGCGGGTGGCTCCGGGTGGTCGCTGTAGTCATCACAGAGCTCCTTCCTGTTTAGCGATTTCTTCCTCGTAGGCAGCGAGCACCTTCGAGCCAGGCTTGCCTGCTTCATCGAGAGCAGTCGCCCAATTGGACTTGATATCGGTCAGCAGTAAATCCCACTGCGCGGTTTCCTCCTTGGTCAGCGGGTGGAAAGTCATCCCGCCATCCTCAAGAGTCGTCTTGAATTCATCGTGAGAATTCTCAACGTTGTGGCACAGAGACTCATTCGTCTCGTTGCCCGCAGCGAGGAGCTTTTCTTGCAGTTCAGGGCTGAATTGCTGCCATTTGTCCTCAGAGATCACGAAGGGAATGCCGACGGCACCGAGATTCAGACCTTCAGTGCTGTGCTTCGCCACGGTGCCGAGGTCATACGATGCGGCACTCAAAAGCGAGAACGTCAGACCATCGACGGTCTTGCGAGTCAGAGCTTCGTAGATATCGCTGGCGGGCATACTCACTGCCGCGGCGCCGAGCTGCGTTGTGGTCACGTCCAGCGAACCGCCGGAGGAACGCAGGAGCAGTCCTTCGACATCTGCTGGAACACGGATCTCTTTATCCGTAGTCATGATCTCGTAATTTGGAACGATGTTGACCCAAAGCGGACGCATCCCGCGTGGACCATATTCTTCCTCATAGAGCACTCCCCCAGGTTGGAGCAGTTTCATCAGGGAGCGAGCCGCAACGCAGGCATCATTGGTCATGCCGGGCAGATCAGACACGCTGGTCAGCGGAAACTGATCTTCCAGATATGCGGCACTCGCAGGGGCCACATCGACTACGCCCGTACGGACCATATTGGCGAGGTCACGGGCATTTCCCATCTGGCCCGCCGGGAAGTACTGGAAGTCCAGCCCCTCCTGCTCCATCGTCTCCATGAACACCGCGGTTCCATGTACAGAGAACGGGTGCTTCGGCGAATAGCTATCCGCGAGGCGAACTGAATTTGGATCTTCAGACGGGCTTGCGCAACTCGCAATTATCAGACTTATGCAGGTCAAAAGGCCGAGTACCGCTGATTTTCTTCTGCGTTTCGGTTTTTGCATTACCAACTCCGTTACTTAGTTTTGTACAAGTAACAAATAACTGTGGTGCACATCATAGTGATGTAAATAACTCGCGGAGGGCATTTAGATAAATGGCCCTGCACCCAATGGTCAGGCCACCTATTACACTGGCTAACCATGACTAACGCGACTGGACCGGCGTACCGCTATACGGCAGGTATTGCCAATGAGATTGAGCAGAAGTGGCAGAAGTACTGGATCGATAACGGCACATTCAATGCCCCGAATCCGGTGGGCGATCTAGCCACTGGTGAAGGTGAGCTGCCAGCCGACAAGCTCAATGTCCAGGACATGTTCCCCTACCCCTCCGGTGCGGGCCTGCACGTGGGTCACCCGCTGGGCTACATCGCTACGGATGTCTTCGCGCGCTACAACCGCATGCTGGGCAAGAACGTGCTGCACACACTCGGTTACGACGCATTTGGTCTGCCTGCCGAGCAGTACGCCATCCAGACGGGTACGCACCCGCGCACGACCACGATGGCGAATATTGAGAACATGACGCGTCAGCTGGGCGCATTGGGCCTGGGCCACGACCGTCGCCGTTCAGTGGCCACGACTGACCCGGAGTTTTATAAGTGGACGCAGTGGATCTTCCTGCAGATTTTCAACGCATGGTTCGATGAAGATCAGCAGAAGGCACGCCCGATTGCGGAGCTTGTCAGCGAGCTTGAGGCCGGCCCCCGCACCACCAAGGACGGTCGTGTATACGCCGATCTTGATGTAACGGAGAAGCAGAAGGCTATCGACGAATTCCGTCTCGTCTACCTGTCTGACTCCATGGTCAACTGGTGCCCGGGCCTGGGCACGGTCCTCGCAAACGAGGAGGTCACTGCTGATGGCCGCTCGGAGCGCGGTAATTACCCGGTCTTCCGTAAGCGACTGCGCCAGTGGATGATGCGTATCACTGCATACTCGGACAGGCTGCTGGACGACTTGGAGCTGCTCGACTGGCCCGACAAGGTCAAGGCAATGCAGCGCAACTGGATCGGGCGTTCCCGTGGTGCGGAGGTCTCGTTCCAGTCTGAAGCCGGTCCGATCGATGTCTTTACCACCCGCCCCGACACTCTCTTCGGTGCCACCTACATGGTTCTCGCGCCGGAGCATGAGCTCGTGGATGAATTGGTGGCAGAGACGTACGCAGAGGACGTCGATAAGCGGTGGACCTATGGCGAAGCAACGCCGAAGGATGCTGTGGCGGCGTACAAGCGCGCGATCGCGGCGAAGTCTGACGTGGAGCGTCAGGAGAATAAGGAAAAGACGGGCGTTTTCCTGGGCTCCTACGCGGTGAACCCGGTCAACGGCGAGCAGGTTCCTGTCTTCATCGCAGACTATGTTCTGACTGGTTACGGAACAGGTGCAATCATGGCGGTGCCTGCGCACGATGAGCGTGACTACGAATTCGCCACTGTTTTTGGTCTGCCGATCGTGCCGGTGCTCGACGGAGGCAACGTCGAAGAAGAGGCCTTCACTGAGGACGGCCCGCACATCAACTCCGCGAATGACCGTGGCCTGGACATCAATGGTCTGGGCAAGGACGAGGGCATTGAGAAGGCCATTGCCTGGC
>NZ_CAMXWS010000067.1 GCF_947253065.1 uncultured Corynebacterium sp. | reverse complement strand
CGGCGCGGACGCCGGAGCGGAAGACGGAGTGATCGTCGACAAGAAAAACGCGGACTGGCTGCATGATCTCGACCTTACAGCGACAACGTGAGTGCCACTTCTGTACCTTCGCCCGGCGCGGTTTTCACCACCGCGGTGCCGCCAGCGCCCTCCATACGGCCAGTGATGGAATCGCGGATGCCGTGCCGGTCTTCCGGGATGGCATCCAGGTCAAACCCGGTTCCGCGATCGCGAACGAACACGCTGAGCTCACCCGCAAGGTGCTCCACGTACACGTCGATGGCGGTCGCACCCGAATGTTTCGCCGCGTTGACCATCGCCTCCCGGGCGGCCAGGACGACGGGTTCCACGCCAGCATTCATCTCTAGGTCTTCCCCAACGGTGACCGGACGGATGCGCACGTTAAACATGTCGTCGACGTCAGACGCCGCGGTATTAAGGGCAGAAAAGAGGCTCGCGGGAGCCGAAGGGGAGCCATAAAGCCAGGCCCGCAACTCACGCTCCTGACCACGTGCAAGACGCGCAACCTCCTCCGCATCACCCGCGCGCTTCTGAATGAGCGCGAGCGTCTGCAGCACCGAATCATGCAGATGAGCAGCAATAACAGCGTGCTGGTCCGCCACCGCTTTCTCCTCACGTTCCTGCACGAGTGAGCGGAACAGCCGCACAATCAGCGGCACCACCAGAATGCCTACACCGGATACTGAGGCCAGCACCGCCAAAATCACACCGGTTATACCGCCACGGTCCCCCATCAGCGCGATGACCACCACTCCGACCATGACCAACGCCGCGCCACAAACCAACAGCACAACAGACCCCGTGGTACGCATGTCACGGTCATAGGCCTGCCAGGCCAACACCGCACCGAGAGCCACCAGAGCAATCACGATGAAAAGCCAGCCACCACCGCCCGCCGAAAGCGCCCACAGCGCAAACGCCCCCACGATCATGAGTGCATGAGCAGCACCACCGACGCGGTAGCGGTCAATCACTGGCTGCTGCGGCACACCTACCGGGCTGAACACCCACAGCGCCGCATACAGCAAAATCCCCATCCCTCCGAGGAAGGACGTGAGGGTGAGGGCGAGGCGGACCCAGGTGACGTCGATACGCACATGCACCGACAACCCCGCCGCGACCCCGGCAACAACCCGGCCTTGCTCCACGCGCACAAAACGCGGGTAAGCACGGGTCTCCTCGTTGGAATTGGACATGCGCTTATCTTCGCATGCTTATTCGCGGCGCGAATCAGGGTAAACCCTGAAATCCAAAAACCAGGGTCATTCCCGATACCGCTACGCACCCCTGCCTTTCATACTGGAACCATGAACGAGACGCTGAAAGAAATGTGGGACACCCGCCCTCCCCGCATCCCCTCCAAGCAGGGCGGAAACGCAGTTATCGCCGGTATCTGCGAAGGCATCGCGGTGCGTTACCGTATCGACGCTTTGCTCATCCGCGTGGCGTTTGTGGCCTTGTCCTTCGTGTTTGGTGTTGGCCTATTCACCTACATCCTGTGCGGATTCCTCATGCCACGCTTTGGCATGTCCTCCTGCCCCGCGCAGGTGATCTCGCGGCCGAAGGAAGAACTGACGGACGCGGAGCGCGAAGACCGCACCACTGGCTGGGGCCTTCTGGTGCTACTCATTATCTTCTTCCCCACCTTGTCCGTGGCCACTGACGGCGAACTCGTGTTCTCTTCCCTTGGTGGGCTGGCTCTCGCGGCGGTGGCCTGGTGGGCGCTGCACCAGCGCACGCCGGTTCCGCCCGAAGGGCTCGTGGTGCCGCCGGCTGAGCACGCGCCTCGCCCACCGAAAGCGCAGCCTGAGCCGCCGGTGACGGCCCAGTTCACCCCGCCGGAGGGCTACGAACACCCCGCCGGCCCGGAGCCTGCAACCCCAACTCCCCCAGCGTGGGACCCGCTGGGCGCGGCGCCAGGACTATGGCACCTGCCCGATCCTGAACCAGCACCGGAACCCGCCGTGGAACCGGAGTCGAGAAAGAAGAAAGGCTCACGCCTGTGGCTGTGGATTCCTCTGGCGCTGATCATTGCAACACCTGTCGTGTTTGCCCCTGGTGTCGCCGACCGCATCGGCGAAGTGCATCTGACATACGAGGACGCTCAAACCATCCCTGACGTCAACAACCTCGTCGGCGAACTGCGCGTTGATCTCTCGGACCTGGCGCCACTCAAGGAGCCGAAGACCGTCAACTTCAACAACGGCATCGGCGAGATCAACATCATCCTGCCCAGCAACGTTCCGGTTGAGGTGCACTGCCAGGCCACCATCGGCGAAACCACCTGCCCCACAGGAAAGCAAAACGCGGACAAGGACGGAGAGCTGCTCACAATTAATGTGGAGCACCGCATCGGGTCCGTGTCCGCGCAGTTTGCCGAGTAAACCTCCCAGGTTTACTCCCACTCGATGGTTCCCGGTGGCTTGGACGTAATGTCCAGGACCACGCGGTTGACGTCCTCTACCTCGTTGGTGATGCGGGTGGAGATCGTCTCCAGCACCTCGTACGGCACGCGCACCCAGTCGGCGGTCATCGCGTCTTCGGAAGCGACTGGGCGCAGCACGATCGGATGGCCATAGGTGCGGCCATCACCCTGGACGCCGACGGAGCGGACGTCCGCGAGTAGGACCACCGGGCACTGCCAAATCTGATCATCCAGGCCGGCGTGGGTCAGTTCCTCGCGGGCAATAGCGTCGGCCTTGCGCAAGGTTTCCAAGCGCTCCGAAGTGACCTCGCCGACAATGCGGATGCCCAGGCCTGGGCCCGGGAACGGCTGGCGGTTCACAATGACCTCCGGCAGACCCAGTTCCCGGCCGACTGCACGGACCTCATCCTTAAACAGAAGACGCAGCGGCTCAACGAGCTCAAACTCCACATCATCCGGCAGGCCACCCACGTTGTGGTGGCTCTTGATGTTCGCGGTTCCTGTGCCACCACCGGATTCCACAACGTCCGGGTATAGGGTGCCCTGGACGAGGAAGCCAACGTCCTCACCCTCCAGCACGGAAGCCACTGCGCGCTCGAAGGAACGGATGAACTCCGCACCAATCGCCTTGCGCTTCGCCTCCGGCTCGGTCACGCCGGCGAGTTTGCCCAGGAAGGCGTCGCGCTCATCCACTGTCACCAGCTTCGCGCCGGTGGCAGCTACGAAGTCCTTCTTCACCTGCTCGCGCTCGCCCTGACGAAGCAGACCGTGGTCCACGAACACGCAGGTCAGGCGGTCGCCGATAGCGCGCTGCACGAGCGCCGCCGCCACGGCGGAGTCCACGCCACCAGACAGGCCACAGATGGCGTGGCCGTCGGGGCCGATTTGGGCCAAGACTGCGTCGATAAGCTGCTCTGCAATATTCGACGCAGTCCAGGTCTGTTCGAGTCCCGCGATCTCCGTGAGGAAGCGAGTGAGCACCTGCTGACCGTGTGGCGAGTGCATAACCTCCGGGTGATACTGCACTCCCGCCATGCGCTGCTCCGCGTTCTCAAACGCGGCGACCGGCGCACCCTCCGAAGAAGCAGTGACCTCGAAGCCTTCCGGCGCCTGCGTCACGGAATCACCGTGGCTCATCCACACAGAGTGCTGCTCCGCCAAACCGGCGTGGAGCACGCCACCACACACATCCATCTTCGTGCGGCCGTACTCGCGCGAACCGGTCTTGGCCACGGTGCCACCCAGCGCCTGAGTCATCACCTGGAAGCCGTAACAAATGCCAAACGTGGGCAAACCAAGCTCGAAAATCGCCGGGTCAAGCTTCGGTGCACCATCCTCATACACGGACGACGGGCCACCAGACAGCACGAGCGCAACCGGATCCTTAGCTTTCAATTCTTCCGCCGTGATCGTGTGCGGCACGACCTCAGAATAGATACGCGCTTCACGCACTCGACGGGCAATGAGCTGCGCATACTGCGCGCCGAAATCCACAACAAGAACAGGGCGCGGATGTGCATTAGCTGTTGGAGAGGTAGTCACGGATTCAAAGTTTAACTCATGGCCTGCATAGACTGAACCGCCATGACCGCTTCAACTCCGACCTCACCGCTTGGTGTTGCGTGCATCATCGGCTCGTGCATTTCGCTGCAGCTTGGGGCCGCGTTGGCGGTTGAACTGTTTCCGCACGCGGGCAGTTGGGCCACGGCGTCTTTGCGTCTGCTGCTCGCTGCCGTGATTCTTCTTGTGGCTAGTCGCCCTCGTTTCTGGGAGTGGCATGCGCAGCAGTGGCGCGCCGTGATTACGTTTGGGCTGACAATGGGGTTTATGAACGGCTCTTTCTACACCGCGCTCGAACGGATCCCGCTGGGTACCGCGGTGACCATCGAGTTCTTGGGGCCGTTGACCCTCGCTGCCCTGTTGTCGCGTTCTGTGCGTGATGCGGTGTGCGTGGCCCTTGCGCTCACCGGCATGCTGCTGCTGGGCATCAACTCCTACAACGGCTATCCACTCGACCCGGTTGGCGTTGCGTTCACGCTGGCAGCGGGCATGTTCTGGGCCTTGTATATCCTTGCTTCCAAGCGCGCGGGCAGTTCGGTGCCCGGCCAGGGTGGCCTCGCGGTTGCGCTGTTCATCGGCGGCATGGCCCTCATGCCGCTCGGCTGGCAAGGTTCACTCACGATCATGGCGGACACCCGCCTCTTCGGCATAGCGTTAGGCACCGCCGTTCTCGCGTCGCTCGTTCCGTACTCGCTGGAGCTTATTGCTTTACGACGCCTCACCCCCAACACCTTCGCCATCCTCCTTTCCCTCGAACCCGCCATCGCCGCGTTCTTCGGCTGGCTGCTGCTGTCGGAACACATCTCGGGGCTGAAGTTCACGGCGATCCTGCTGGTGATCACTGCTGCGATGATCCAGGCGATGCAAGGGCGCGGCAAGAAAAGAACGCAACCCGTATAGAGTGGTGCACATGTCCGTGAGTGATCTGTCGACCTCGACCCAGAACTACCTGAAGGTGATCTGGAGTCTCACGGAATGGTCGTCCGAACCTGTTACGGCGACGTCGATCTCCCGGCAGACGGGTTTGCGCATGTCATCGGTGTCTGATGCGATGCGCAAACTGAGCTCCCAGGGATTGATTGTCCACGCGCCGTACGGCTCCGTGGAGCTGACGGACGAGGGCCGCACCTACGCCGTGGCCATGA
>NZ_CAMXWS010000066.1 GCF_947253065.1 uncultured Corynebacterium sp. | reverse complement strand
CACTCCCCATGTCGAAAGCCAGCAACAGCTGGTCTTTCGCCATGCCCAAAAACAGCAATTAACTGCTGGGGTAAGTAGCAACCTAGTTCGCGGCGTCTTTGACCACCGTGATCTGCCAACCGGCGTTCTGGTTTTGAACGAAGTCCTTTACACCGTGGCCGTTGTCAGCAGCCCACTGCGGAATGGACTCAGTTGCCTGGGTGCAGTCGAAATCAATGATGAGCTCCTCACCCGAATCCAGCTCGGAGATCGCTTGCTTGGCCTCAATCAGCGGGAATGGGCACACATCCCCCAGGGTGTCCAGGACGTATCGGCCACCGCCCAGCGGACGTGCCGTGGTGTCTTGCTTCGGCTTGGTCTTCAGCGCGACACCTCCGGAGGCGGACACGATGTTGAATGCCGGTGCGGCTTCCTCCGCTTCAGTTTTGTCGGACGCAAGCCCAGCAAGCTCAGGGTCACTGATGGACTCATCCGTGGTGTATACACCCGCGTCAGCAGAGCCCTGCTTCACGCCGGATGGCTTCAGCCACAGCTTGGCACCGACGTACACGCCTGCTGCGATAAATGCCATGGCTACCCAGCCCTGGTAGCTGAATAGAGAAGTCTGAACCATGCCGTTGCCCACGGTGCATCCACCGGCCAGGGACGCGCCAACCCCCATGCCGATTCCGCCGATGACTGCGCGCACTGATGTACGCCCGTCGGGGACGCGGAGACGGAACTCGCCGGAAGCTTTTGCAGCAATGTAAGAACCAACCAGTATGCCCAGAACTAGCAGGGTGCCCCAGTTGAAGTATTCAGTTTCACCGGTAGTGATGTAGCTGGTCAGATGCGCCGACGGTGTAGTGATGCCCAGGCCATCATTTCGTCCGGTAGCGGCGGACAGCGGCCATGCGAGCACGCCAAGAAGCCCGATCGCGGCACCAGCGGTGTACGGATGCAGTGGCTTGCGGTACCACGGCTGCTCCAGCGTCACCTTCGGGTTGGCAGCATCGCGGGCAAGGTAGAGCTGCGCAAGATAAGCAGTGCCCAGAGCCAGTGGGATAGCAAACCACCATGCGGAGATTCCGAAGGTCTGCGGCAAAGTAGTCCACCCCGTGTCCCATTCTTTCAGCTTGTCATTGAAACCAGAGAGGAAGCCACTTTTCATCGCGGACGCAGACAACCCGTAGAAGAGTAGTGCAAACCATGAACCAACCAGCCCTTCACCGGAGCGATACCAAGTACCTGAGGCGCAACCACCGGCAAGGATGATCGCCATACCAAAGATGAAGCCACCAACAGCAACAGCGATGGGGGCGAAAGTACGGTACTCCGGTGAAATCACACCGAGCGATGTCAAAGCGGCAAGACCGATCGCGTGTACCGCAACTACGATAAAGAATGCGACGAGCCCGCGCCCCTGCTTTTGCAAGAAGACGTCACGCAGCATGCCCGTCACGCAGAATCGTCCGCGTTGCATCACCACGCCGAGGGCGACACCCACTGCTAAACCAGTAAGAATCATGGAAGCCTCCAGTGTTTCTGTTGAACTAATAAAACACTGGAGAGTCTACAAAGCACATACAGCTCTGTCTATAGCGACCCTTCGTCTAGCGGACAATGCTGTCTGTAAAAGGATAGAAAACCATTCCTGAACAGGCACTAACGCCAATGAATAAAAAGAAAGCCCGCTCGGCAAAACGCCGAACGGACTCGCTTGTACTACTTAAGCCGAAACGCAGGTTTAGTTCGCGCCGTTAATGCGGGTGGTCGGGTGAACATAACCGGTTTCCTCCCATGGACGCGGCAACACAAGGTCGTCGCCGTAGGGGCTGGAAGCTGCGGCCAACTTGGAGTTAATCTCCGTCACTGGGTGGCCATCACCCGGGGTGTGTGCAGGCCACGCCGGGTTAATCTTAGTCATGTTGTCAACGTCTTTAGCCATGTACATCATTCTTTCACGCCAAGGCCAAAAACGCACGTAGAATCACCCCCGCAATGACTACGTTCCCTGAAGCGCTCGCTGATTTCACCGACGAAGAGCTCCGCACGCTCATTCTTCTGCGCCCGGAGGCGTTCTATCCTGCGCCTCCGTCCATCGCGTCGCTGGCCACTCGGCTCGCACTCCCGGGTTCCGCTGCGCGCGCATTACACCAGCTCTCCACCCCCGCTATCGTCCTCTTGGAGCGTCTCGGGGATGCGGGTGCTGAGTTCGCTCCGTTCGACGCGACTGAAGCAGACCTCACTCCCCTCCGTGAACGCGCACTCATCTACGGCCCCGATAATGCCGTGCGCGTTGCCCCCGGCGTGCTCAGCGCCATGCCCCAGGGCTGGCGCGTGGCGGAGACCGCGCCGGATGATGTGGAAGAGCTCGTGGCCGGCCTCACCCCCGCTGAACGACGCGTACTGGTCACACTGTCCGTTTCCGGTGGCCAGGGAACTACAAAGGCAGCTGCACCCGATGCGGACCCGAACACACCAATTGCCACACTCATTGCCAAAGGCCTGCTCGTCCGCGCGAACTCCACGACGGTGCGCCTCCCCCGCCCAGTGCGCGACGTTCTCCACGGCTATCCGCCGCGCAGCTTCCCCATGGAGGAACCGGTAACACCGGAGGTCGACCAAAGCGACGCGGATAAGGCAGCAACAACCCAGGGCCTTGATGCAGTGCGTCAGCTCCGCCAGCTCATCACGTCTTTTTTTGCAGGAACCCATCCCGCTGAACAAGGACGGTTCCGTCGGCGTTCGCGCGCGGACGAACCTGAGCAAAAAGCTCGGCTTCGATCCGACGCTTCTCATCACCATCGGTGAATCCGCCGGTCTCATCGGCCGCGGCAACGTGGATGACGTGGATGTTCTCGGCGCCACGCGGGATTCCCTGACGTGGTTGGATGCAACGTTGTCGGATCAGTGGGCGATTCTTCTTGCTGGCTGGGCCGCGTCCCCATGGCGGCTGGACACGGATGCGAAGCTGCTGTCGCCTGAGATGCGCTCGCCAGACGCACGAACAAATCGGCTCACCGTCCTGCGCCAGGCCGGCAATGTGCAGCGTTTGTTCTTCCACTCGCCTCTCGCAGCCACGCGCATATCCCCACAGTTCATCGAGGCCACAGCACAGGAAGCACAGTTCGTCGGCGCGCTCGATGCCACACCGGCTATCTCTTCACCGCTGAGAGCGCTCCTCAATCACGCTGATATCGCCGCCGCGACCAGCGAGCTCGTTCCACCACCAGTAGACACCCTCATCGCCCAAGCGGATATGACGGTGTTGGCTCCCGGCCCACTCGAACCGGAGATGGGCAACTTTCTGGAAAAGATCGCGGAACTCGAATCCCCAGGCGTAGCCAGCGTGTGGCGTATCACGGACGGCTCTGTCCGCAACGGCCTCGACAGCGGTCTCACCGCCGACGAGATCCACGCATGGCTGACAGACCACGTCCTCGGCGAGATCCCACAAGGCATCACGTTCCTTATCAGCGACACCGCTCGCACCCACGGCTCCATCCGCGCAGGCACAGCCATGAGCTATATCCGCAGCGCTGATCCGGCGCTCATTACCACGGCAGTAGAGAAACTCCCCAGCGTCCTCAGGCCCCTCGCCCCGACAGTGGCCGTCGCACAACTACCCCTGCCCAAGCTCATGGATGCCCTGCGCAAAGCAGGCCTGCAGCCAACAGCTGAAGACGAATCCGGCGCGCAGCTCAACATGGCGCCGGAACCAGCCCTCGTGCCCGCGACACCGTCACATTTGCCGCAGCAGACGTCGGTTTCAGCCGATCAAGCCGACCAGATCATCGCACGGCTGCGCTCCGACACCCCCGCGGATTCCACCAGCACACCCGCACCAACCACCACCGGCAACCCCCTGGAGACCCTCCGCGCCGCAGCGCGCGGGAGGAAGCAGGTGACGCTGGGTTACGTCGATAAGCATGGGCGTGGACAGACCCTGACAGCCCGCCCGCTGTCGGTGTCCGCCGGCCAGGTCGATGTCCACATCGCCGCAACCGACTCCGTCGTACGCATCGCCCTGCCACGCATCACCAAAGTGGTCATGGCCTAAAGACGCCAAATCCTTCAGCCCAATGACCACCTAAAACGAGTCCTGTCTTAAATTTTTTTGTTGCACCCGTTGACAGATTGTTGGGTTTATACAACACTCTATTGCGTGGCAGCACGAAAACAGCCGAAGAGTCCGATTCATAATCGGGTTCGCGTCTTGCGGGCGGAGCGCGACATGTCGCGCAACCAACTCGCCGAACTGATCGACGTGAACCCGCAAACCATCGGCGCTTTGGAGCGTGGTGATCACTCCCCCAGCCTCGATCTGGCCTTCCGGGTCTGCGAGGTATTCGACCTTCCAATCGAGGCAGTGTTCTCCCGCACCGAATTCGCCCCAATGTCGAAGGAGCTGTACCGCCCATGAGATCAACACCGCCTTTTCCCGGCGCGGAACGGGTACGCAACCAGAAAGCAACACGTGTTCTGATGGCGGCGTATTTCGCGGGCCTGACAGTCGCGGTGCTCCTCTTCATCGCTTCATTGGCCACGAATATGGATCCAACTGTGTTTTTGGTCTGCTACACCGCAGCCATGCTCGTTTCCATGGTGTCCTGGACCATCATCCGCGGAGCAAATGACCGCAAGGACCGTGTCCCGGAAGCAGAACTCGATGAATACGAGCGCGATGTTTTCACCACCTGGCGCAACCGCGCTTTCCGGATCATCTCAGCGCTCAATAACATTGGCGGATTCGGTTTCTGTATCTACGCATTCTTCGCCGGGGACACAGTGGATAGAACCGTGCTCCTCGCGGCTGGCCTGTACATGATCTTCACCTACCTATTCGTCTCCACCCTGCCCATGATCGGCTACGCGATCACCTTCAACCGCAAGGAGGACTGAAATGACCACTCTTGAAATCAGAGACCTACATAAACGCTTCGGCGACACACAAGCCCTGGACGGAATGAGTTTCACCGTCGGCGATGGCGAGCTCTACGGCTTCGTCGGGTCCAACGGCGCCGGCAAGTCCACCACCATGCGCATCGCGCTCGGTGTGCTCGAAGCAGATTCCGGCGAGGTGCTGCTCAATGGCATTCCGCTTAACGACGGCTCACGCCGCCACATCGGCTACATGCCCGAAGAGCGTGGCCTCTACGGCAAGGAAAAGATCCTTGACCAGCTAGTCTTCTTGGCCAAACTGCATGGCGTGGACGGTGCCACGGCGAAACAGCGTGGCACGGAGTTGCTGGAAGAACTCGGCCTCGGTGAGCGTGTGAATGACAAGCTCGATGACCTCTCGCTGGGTAACCAGCAACGCGTGCAGCTCGCTGCGAGCCTCATCCACGACCCGGAGATCCTCATTCTTGATGAGCCGTTTTCCGGCCTCGACCCCGTCGCCGTCGATGTCATGAGCACCATGCTCACAGACCGCGCCCGTAGCGGCGTCCCCGTGGTCTTCTCCTCCCACCAGCTCGACCTGGTTCAGCGTCTCTG
>NZ_CAMXWS010000065.1 GCF_947253065.1 uncultured Corynebacterium sp. | reverse complement strand
GCCAGCGGGATGCGCGCCTCGGGCAGGCCGATCAGCGCAGCGGCCTCCGCGGCGGCCACGGCGGTGGGTAGCGCGGTGGGGTCGGCCATCCCAATGTCCTCTGAGGCGTGCACGATGAGCCGGCGCGCAATGAAGCGTGGATCCTCGCCAGCCTCAATCATCCGGGCGAGGTAGTGCAACGCAGCGTCGACGTCAGAACCGCGAATGGACTTGATGAACGCGGAGACTACGTCATAGTGCTGGTCGCCGTCACGGTCATAGCGCACCACCGCGCGGTTGACGTTGTCTTTGAGAATGTCGACGGTGAGCTCGCCACCATCTGGTACCGCCTCAGCCGCAGCCTCGAGGTAGGTCAGCGTGCGACGCGCATCTCCTCCGGCGAGCAGCACCAGTTGGTCCAGAGCGTCTTCCGTTGCGGTGATTCGCCCGGCTAAGCCGCGCTCGCTCGTCAGCGCTCGCTCGGCGAGAGTGCGCAGGGAGGCGTCGTCAAGCGGCTCCAAGTGCAGCAGCAGCGAACGCGAGAGCAGAGGCGCCACCACGGAGAAGGAGGGGTTCTCGGTGGTAGCTGCCACGAGCAGCACCGTCCGGTTTTCCACCGCAGCCAGCAATGCGTCCTGCTGGGTTTTGGAAAAGCGGTGCACCTCATCGATAAAGAGCACTGTGCGGCGGCCCTCAATCAGCTCGCGGCGAGCATGCGTGATGACTTCCCGTACCTGCTTGACGCCGGAGTCGAGGGCGGACAGGCCGATGAAGTTATCCCCCAGAGAGGACGCGATCAGCGAAGCCAGGGTCGTCTTTCCGGTGCCTGGCGGGCCGTACAGGATGACGGAGGCCTCGCCGGAACCCTCGACGAGGCGGCGCAACGGAGTCCCGGGTTCCAGAAGGTGCTTTTGCCCCACTACTTCGTCGAGGCTTTGCGGCCGCATGCGTGCGGCCAGCGGTGACCCCGAATGAGTCGCAAAAATATCGGGGCCACCCGGCAGGCTTGGCGCTGATTGGTCGTCGCCGAAGAGTGACTCCTGCGCCATCAGGACTCCCGGAGGCGGGAGGCCACAGCGCGACCGAAAGTGGCAACAGTCGAGCACCCATCGTGCTTGCACTGCGCGGCAAAGCGTGAGAGCGCTTCGAAGGTTTCATAAAGGTCGCGCCGAATCAGGAGCTCATCCTCGCTGAACGGGCCGTGATCGGAGCGGCGCAGCAGCGAGCGACGCGGGTCACGATAAATCTCGGCGTTACCTTCCGCCAGTGCTACTACCCCTTCAATCCCACCGGCATACATCGTGGTCACGCTCGACAAAGCCCAACCAATGAGACAAGCGACTATCAGCTCATGCAGTGTTTTCTCATCCGCCAGCTGCGGCCACACGTCGACGACCCGGCGCTGCCAGGCTTGGATGAAGACGTCCGCCTCAGCATCCGTAATCGGGCGACTGAAGAGGAACTGTGGGAAGCCGGCGACAACGCAGGCTACATCAAAGCCCACGTTGCGAAAACCGGCCCACTCATAATCCAGGAAGGTCAGTGTTGTCCCCACGATGATGTTGTCTGGGGACAGATCGAAGGGCGTAAAAGCGCGGTTGCGGCCAGAACTAAAGCTCTGCATGGCGGTGCGGGCTAGTTCGCGGACGTGCTCTGGTGGCTCCAGTCCTGCTTCGCTGAGGATGTCCGCACCGATCAGGATGGAGCTTTTCAGAGACTCATCCCGCAGGGCTTGGTGCTCGGCGTATTCGGGATGCCGGCGCAACTGCCGGTTCAGCAGAGCCTCGTAATCCTCTTCGCGCCCAGCCGTGCCCGCGTGCATTTTGCCCAGCGCGCCGCCCAGGGACCTGAGCAGCTCTCCGCGTTCTTCGTCATTGCTGCGGGCAAGAGTGTCCGCCAGGGTGTCGCCATCGCCGGCGTCAGACAGCACCAGAATGCGCTTCTCGACGTCGTGTGCGAGCAGCACTGGGCCTGGGCGAACCTCTTCGGACAACGCTGTGGTGAACTGATAGGCCACCACCTCACGCAGAAGGGCGGCGTCATCAATGGTGTGCCCGGTGACTGGGTTGTACTTGATGACCACCGAACGATGCGGGAAGAAGGCACTCGGTGACGTGCGGGCACGAAGCACCACGGCGTTGCCCGAACCAGTGAGTTGCTCGACGTCACTAAGCTCAGGCTCCCCGCCAAAGCGGCGCGAGAGCATCTGTGAGGCTTCCGTCACCACGGCATCCGCCACAGATTTTTTCTTGGACTCGTGTCCCATCGGATTCACTTGCTTGCCTGCTTCCACATATCGTAGGCCCAACTACATTACCGAGTTGAGCGACCTAGGACTCCTTCCCAACCTTGTCGCCCTGAGCGGCCTTGGCTGCCTTCTCCGGCTTAAAATCCACGCCGGTCTCCTTGCGCTGCTCGGCAGGGATGGTGCCCGGAGCATCGGTCAACGGGTCCACGCCGCCACCGGACTTCGGGAAAGCGATGACGTCACGAATGGAGTCGAAACCGCCCAGCAGGGAGACAATGCGGTCCCAACCGAACGCGATACCACCGTGCGGCGGGGCACCAAACTGGAAAGCGTCGAGCAGGAAGCCGAACTTTTCCTGTGCTTCTTCCTCACCGATGCCCATAACGTCGAAGACACGCTTCTGCACGTCCTGGTCGTGGATACGGATAGATCCGCCGCCGATCTCGTTGCCGTTGCAGACGATGTCGTAGGCGTAGGCCAGCGCCTCACCCGGGTTCTCGTTGAAGTTGTCCAGATACTCCGGCTTCGGCGAAGTGAAGGCGTGGTGTACCGCAGTCCACTTGGAGTGGCCCAGAGCCACGTCGCCGGAAGCGGTGGCATCAGCAGCAGGCTCGAACAGTGGTGCGTCCACAACCCAGGTGAAGGCCCAGTCGCCGTCCTTGATGAGATCCAGCTTCTTTGCAATCTCGCCGCGTGCTGCACCCAGAAGAGCGCGAGAAGACTTGGTGTCACCAGCCGCGAAGAAGATGGCGTCACCCGGCTTGGCGCCGACGTGCTCAGCAATGCCCTCGCGCTCGGCATCAGTAATGTTCTTGGCCACTGGGCCGCCCAAGGTGCCGTCCTCAGCGATGGTGATGTAAGCCAGGCCCTTCGCACCGCGCTGCTTTGCCCATTCCTGCCACGCATCGAACTGACGGCGCGGCTGGGAAGCTCCGCCTTCCATGACGACGGCGCCAACGTACTCGTTCTGGAACACGCGGAAAGTGGTGTCCTTGAAGAACTCGGTGCATTCCACGATCTTGATGTCGAAGCGCAGGTCCGGCTTATCGGAACCGTAGTACTTCATAGCGTCTGCGTAGGTCATGCGCGGAATCGGTGTCTTGATCTCGTAGCCGATGAGCTTCCACAGGGCGGAGATGATTTCTTCCGCGAGAGCGATCACATCGTCCTGATCAACGAAGGACATCTCGACGTCGAGCTGTGTAAACTCCGGCTGACGGTCCGCGCGGAAGTCCTCATCGCGGTAGCAGCGAGCGATTTGGTAGTAACGCTCCATGCCGGCCACCATGAGCAGCTGCTTAAACAGCTGCGGCGACTGCGGGAGTGCGTACCAGCTGCCCGGCTTGAGGCGGGCGGGCACGAGGAAGTCACGAGCGCCCTCCGGGGTGGAACGGGTCAGGGTCGGGGTTTCGATTTCAGTGAAATCATGGCTATCCAGGACCTGGCGAGCGGCGCGGTTAGCTGCCGAGCGCAGGCGCAGAGCCTCGTGCTGGCGCTCCCGACGCAGATCGAGGTAGCGGTACTTCAGACGAGTCTCTTCGCCGACCTCACCGGAGGAAGAAGGATCATCGATCTGGAATGGCAGCGCTGCAGACTTGTTGAGCACTTCCAGATCCGTAACGTTGACCTCAATCTCACCGGAGGCCAGGTTCGCGTTAGCGGAACCCTCTGGACGGGGCTCCACCACGCCGGTGACCTTAACGCAGTACTCGGAGCGCAGATCGTGGGCGCGCTCAGCCACCTCGGATTCACGGAAAACCACCTGGGCAACGCCGGAGCGATCACGCAGGTCAATGAAGATAACACCGCCGTGGTCGCGACGGCGCGCCACCCAACCCGTCAGGGTGACGGTCTCCCCCGCCATCTCTTTGCGCAGTTCGCCTGCCAAATGTGTACGCAGCACTCTCGTTCAATCCCTTCTCATCGTTGACGCTCGCACCCACACACGCCACGCGTAGACAGCACGCGCCGAGGGATGCAAGAACTTGAACGGCCCAAGTCTACCGCCCGCACCAGACTTGCTCAGCGCTGGGGTAAACACCGAGCGCCGCCGAACGTCGAGCACTGGTACCCCCGCTTGACGCAGCTCCCCTCATCACACGCACATCACCGCCCGCATATGGCAAAATCTGGACCATGACTTTCAAATCTGGCGCCAACTTTGATGGCAAGCGAGCAAGCTCCGGCGGCGGGGGCCGCGGCGGCATGATCGCTACCGGCGGCGGCATTGGCTCCCTCCTCCTCATTGGCCTCTATCTCTTGCTTGGCGGCGATCTTGGTGACATCACCGAAAGCAGCCCTCAGCCCGACCAAACCCAGGTCGGCCCAGAGGAAAGCGGAGAGGATGCCTTCGCACACTGCCAAACTGCCGAGGACGGCAATAAGTACGACGACTGCCGCGTCATGTTCGCCGCCCAGTCCGTCGACAAGGTCTGGGCCCAGCAGCTGCCGGATCAGGCAGGCATCGAGTACGTCGAACCCGGCCGCGTCATCTTTAACAACACCACTATGTCCGGCTGTGGCCAAGCCTCCGGCGCCACCGGGCCGTTCTACTGCCCGGCCGATGAGTCCGCCTATTTCGACACCGCGTTCTTCGATCAGCTCCGCAACTTCGGTGGGGATAATGCACCTCTGGCACAGATGTATATCGTCGCCCACGAATTTGGCCACCACATTCAGAAGCTAGAGGGCACACTCAGCTTGTCCAATTACAACGAACCCGGCGAGGACTCCAACGCAGTGAAGATTGAGCTGCAAGCGGATTGCTATGCCGGACTGTGGGCACACTACGCCGACAAGGGTGAGGATGCTTTGCTCGAAACGATCACCGAACAGCAGGTCACCGACGCCGTCAACACTGCCCGCGCCGTGGGCGACGACAACATCCAGCGCCGCTCTGGCGGCGAGGTACGCCCCGATACCTGGACACACGGCTCCTCTGAGGACCGAGCACAATCCTTCCTCGCCGGATATAACAGCGGAAAGATGGAGCAGTGCGACACTTTGGGTCGAGGCGTATATAAGTCTTAATACCGAGCGTCAAAAATGTTGGTGTGTCCACCGAAAGGCCACACCACCCCCAAATGTGCCACAAAATGTGCAGATTAAATTCAAATACATGAGGTGTTTACCTGCCGGCAATCTTGATGCTTTACCCTGATCAAGTTCCCGCCGGTTCGTGGTGGGATCCGCTCTGTCTTTAAAAACATAAAAGAACTGTGCGTGATGTCATCACCTGCACCGCAGCAGGTACGTTAATCCCCATCATTATTGACGCTTTTACCTTGCCCGCGGCAGCCCGCGCTTCCTCATCACGCAGCGTTCTCTTCATGAAAGGAACGACGTTTTGAGCACCGCCACGCCGACGATGCCTGA
>NZ_CAMXWS010000064.1 GCF_947253065.1 uncultured Corynebacterium sp. | reverse complement strand
AAGCCAGCAACAGCTGGGCCTTTCGGCATGCCCAAAAACAGGCTGTGTGGTTCGGATTGACAATAGTGATCGCCGCGGGGCGAAACCCCAGGTCGCTGATCGTGATCCAGGGCGATAGTCAAACCGCGTCGTCAAACCAGATAATCCAACCCGATCGTCAAGCCGGCCCATCAATGCACAAAGCCCCGGCAACCAAGAACGGCACACCGGGCAGTCCGCATTCCCCCAGAAGAAAACCCGCCCACCTTCACCAGGTGAACGGGAATCGAAATGCAACTATCAAGTAGTTGCTTACTTGCCGAGCTTACGACGCTGAACACGCGTACGGCGCAGCATCTTGCGGTGCTTCTTCTTGGACATGCGCTTGCGGCGCTTCTTAATCACTGAACCCATGGGTTTCCTCGCTTCTCTTTGTACGTACAGTTCCCGCCGGATCTGGACCCAAGTGGTGTCGGCTTGACCTTGACTTGGTGCGCACGGGGTGCACTCCCAACGCGCGGGCCGAACATCCGGCACGAATGGGTTCTGAGTTTACCGCCGGTGGCGTTCAATCCCAAAAGTAAAGTCACCGTAAATCCTGTTCGTTCCAATTCTGTAGGCTCCCAACCATGAAGATTGGGATCATCGGGGCGGGCATTTCCGGTCTTGCGCTGGGCGCTTCTCTCCACCGCAGCGGGCTGGATGTACACATTTATGAGAAATATTCGCAGGTACGCGGTGGCGGCGCTGGTATCACTCTGGCGCCGAATGGGCTTGCCGCCCTCGATGCTTTAGGGGTTGGCGCTGGGTTCCGCGCGCTTCAGGTGGGCCAACGATCACTGCGAGGCGGTGTGCGAAATCCTCGGGGAGAGTGGCTGTCTCATATTTCCGCGGAGATTACCAGTACTTCGCTAGCGCTTGAACGTGCCGAGCTGCATGCGCTTCTTCTAGATCAGATTCCTGCTGAGATCATCCACACGTCTTCCAAGGCGTTAACCGTCGATGCTCAATCTGGTGTTGTTGGTTTTAAAGATGGCACTGAGGTTCAGTTCGACATTGTTGTCGGAGCTGATGGTATTCACAGCGCGGTTCGGCGCAATTGTTTTGATGATCCTGGGGTCAGGTACGCGGGATACAATGCTTGGCGGGCACTTGCCGACGTTCCCTCGCTC
Organism: uncultured Corynebacterium sp.; assembly: GCF_947253065.1. GTDB lineage: Bacteria > Actinomycetota > Actinomycetes > Mycobacteriales > Mycobacteriaceae > Corynebacterium. Next base: position 4,765 of record NZ_CAMXWS010000064.1, on the reverse strand, counting down.
GACGCCGGTTTCGAAACGTGGGGCACACGCGCCCGTTTTGGGGCTGTTCCCCTCCACAATGGGCGTGCCTACTGGTTTGCGGTTCTCTCTGGGCCCGAGGCTTCGCCCAACGAAGCTGATCTCAGCGAATTGATGGGTGTTTTCAGCCTTTGGCATCACCCCATTCCCGCTTTGCTTGATTCGACCCCAGAAGCGTCGATTCAATATCTGCCTATCCAAGAAATAGCCACACCACTGTCGACGTATCACACCGGCAAAGTCGTGCTCATCGGAGACGCAGCTCATGCGATGACACCAAACCTTGGACAAGGCGCTTGCCAGGGACTTGAAGACGCCGCTGTTCTTGCCGCACTGCTGCAACTGGGCAGCATGGATTTCACCTTGTACGACAAACATCGGCGCCATAGGAGCCAGAAGATTGCGCGCCAATCCAGACTTGTGGGACGCAGCGTTCATACGGGTGGCGCACGGCTAGCCTCGGTCCGCAACTGGATCCTGAAACATATGCCCGATGCGGTGACAAATGCCCAAGCCCACACAGTGACAAACTGGACAATGCCAACCCTGTGATCGGTGTGAAAGGTCTAAGCGGGAGCAACAGTGAAAGGGCCAGCCGAAGCTGACCCTTTCACTATCCAGGGGCCGTGCCCTCTGGCGCGAACTATCCGACGTCGGTGCTGACGTCGTAGACCGAGGAGTCCAAGTATTCGGAGACCGCTTGCTCGTTCACACGGAACGAACGACCAACCCGAACTGCCGGCAGCTCACCAGAGTGAACTAGGCGGTACACCGTCATCTTGGATACGCGCATAATCTCCGCGACCTCAGCGACGGTCAGGAACTTACCCTTATCTTCATTTGCCATATGCGTAGTTAACCTCCAGCATCTGTGCGCGCTGTAGGCTTCCCCTCCCACAGAATGAACACGCACGTGCTTAAAAGAGCTTAGCGTGAACCCAGTGTCACATGCGACTCAAAAGCAAGAAAAGATTCACACTATTCACACAATTCCCACTATCCCCTCAAAGGACATTTCGGTGCTTCCGTTTCATTCCAGCTGGTAGAAAGCACCTTTCTGTGGGAAGGCGAAGCGTTTTCTCACGCAGGAGAAATTTTTGGGACTACCCCCTCGGTGTACCCGCTTTCTGGTGGTTCCCTCTGCCCGCGGCCCCTCTGTCTAGTCCCCCAACTCGGCTGCGCGGGAAGCAGCGGCCTGCGTCGCACGGTAGAACGCGCCACGGATACCGGATTCCTCCAACTCACGGATCGCCTGCACAGTAGTACCTGCCGGGGAGCACACACCAGCGCGCAGGTCTACAGGTGATGTGCCGGAATGGGCCAGCATCACGCCGGCACCTTCAGCCGTGGAATTAGCCAGCAGCGTGGCGGTGTCGCGGGGAAGGCCCATGGCCACGCCGGCGTCGATAAGCGCCTCGGCGATGAGGAAGAAGTACGCGGGGCCGGAACCTGAAATCGTCGAAGCGGCGTCGATAAGCTTCTCCGGCACGACGGCGACCTTGCCCGCGGCAGCCAGCAGATCAGTGACCAGTTCCTGCTGATCCTCGTCCACATATTTGCCAAACGCGACGACGCAGACGCCTTTACCTACTTGCATCGGGGTGTTCGGCATGACACGCACGATGGGAGTCCCCGCGCTATGGGATGCCTCCGTCATCGTCTCCAACGTCACCCCCGCCGCCATGGACACAACCACCGTCGGGGTATCCGATGCTGCGATCGGCTCTGAGAGCTCCTCAATCACCGTGGTGATGTCATATGGCTTCACACAGAGGAAGCACACATCAACATCCGTGACAGCCTCAATATTGTCTTCGGTGGTGTTGATCCCATACCGGCTCGCCAGATCTTCACGACGCTCCGCTGTGCGGTTCGTAGCGGTGATAGTTTCCGGGTCGATCCCCGAATTCACCAGCCCAGAAATCAGGGCCTCGCCGATATTGCCTGCACCGATAACTGCGATGTTAGTCATGCGCACCAGCGTGCCACAGTGCACGCAAGTCAGCGATATTTTCCTGCATGAGGACCGTTTAGCCAGCGGTTATTTAGAAAACAGTGACCAGACTCGGACCGAAGGTCATGGCAAGACCTGCCAAAGCAGCCAGCACCAGCGTGAAGCCATCACGGCCTGTCTTCATACGGCGCACAGCCAGCACAACACCTGCTGTCACAACAACTGCGAGCACGCTCACCAGAATCGCGTTGAAGTTCTCCCACAGCGCCTGGAAGCCCAGGAACACGAGCACACCAATCAGTAGGCCACCGAAGACCATGAGGACGAGCATGACGGGGTTGATTGAAGCGTCTGCCTCAAGGTCTGTGCCCCCAAAGTCCTCAAAGTCGTGCTCATCATGGACATTTTTATCGGGGAACTCGTCGAAATCAGCCTCAAGTTCATCCACGTGGTCACGCTTCGCGACCACAGCTTCTTTCACCTCAGGCTTAGGCTGTCCGGTCAGGGCTGCTTGTGCCGGCATTGCACGCACGACGGGAATAACACTGGTTTCATCTTCATCCGTGGCCGGCTCCTTCCCTGCCACCTCGACCTTGCGCACAGGCACAGAACTCGGCGCAGCTGAGGCTTCTGGAGTCTTCTCCACTACTTCGGGCTTAGCGGCCTCAGTCTCGGCCACTGGTTTGGTAGACGTGGAAGGCTCATTCAGCTTCGCGGCCTCAGTTGTCTCGGGCGGCTCTACCTTGACTACCTTGACCTTCGGCTTCTCAGGTTCTACCTTTGGCTCAGCAGGTTTAATCTGTTCGGCAGGTTTCGCAGGCTCTGGGGCCTTGGGGGGCTGAGGTGCAGAACGCTGGGGGTTTTCAGCGTCGATGGGAATGCTAGAGTGCTTAGGCTCAGCGGGGCGGGCATCAACGGCTGGCAGTGAGCCGGTGAGTTCTGCGACGGAGATGCCGCCTTCCTCGAGGCTGCGACGGCGACGGCGCCGAGGCTGGATGTCCGGGTTTTCTTTTTGTACCCGGGCCATCAACTCGGCAACGGTAAGTTGCTTTTCAGCCAATTGAGCGTCTCCTTCTTGCTTCTATCCCTTGTCAATCTGCCGGAGAATCACGCCTTCACGTAATGCCCACGGACAGATTTCTAGCTTCTCTATCTTAAGTGCTCGCATCGCTGCTTCCGCGACCAGCGCGCCGGCAACAATCTGATGAGATCGGTCAGGACTCACACCTTCAAGCTCCGCACGGTCGGCCGCCGTCATCCGGGTAATAAATGCGATGAGCTGGCGCAAACCCGGTGCTGTCAGCGTACGCTTCACATACGGTCCTGCCGATGAGGGCGCCGCACCGGTGAGTCGCGCGAGGGTGCGGAAGGTCTTCGAGGTGCCCACCGCCAGGCCGGCTTCGCCGTGAGCGAGGAACTCGTCAGCGACTATAGCAAGTTCCGCATCAATAAAATCACGCAGGGTGTTTACGGTCCGCTTCGATGGTGGATCGGAGTCGAACCACTCGTGGGTCAATCGGCCAGCACCTAAGTCAAGGGAGCGGGCAATGTCTGGTTCCTCGTCGCTACCGGTGCTCAGTTCCAATGAGCCACCACCGATATCCAGGTTGGTAATTCGGCCAGCGGACCAGCCGTACCAGCGGCGCACAGCCAAAAACGTCAGACGGGCTTCATCCGTCCCGGACAGGACATCAAGCTTCACACCTGTTTCATTCTCAATGTGCTGCAGGACCTCATCCGCATTCGTCGCAGAACGCACCGCGGAGGTAGCAAATGCCAGGAATTCCTGGCATTTTAGGTTTCCGGCGAGGTCGGCGGCTTCCCGGACTGCGTCGGTAAGTTTCCTTACGCCTTTTTCCTCGATCGCGCCCTTCTTATCGAGCAATTCAACCAGCCGCAAAGACTGCTTCCAATCACTCATGGGGGTTGGGTGGCCACCACTGACGGCATCCACCGCTACGAGGTGAACAGTGTTGCTTCCCACGTCCAATACACCTAGTCGCACGCGTTCCACAGTAGACCGTCTACCGTGGTCAAGTGTGAACCAACGTGTGTTTCTGGGCTTCCCAAAAAATTCGCCCGCGGGAAAATCAATTCGGGCCGGCCACGAGCTGCCACCGGACTTTCCGCGCGAATGGTTCGAATTCACCCACCCGGATGACCCGCTGCACTACTTCAGCATTGATCTGACCTGGTTAGAGTCCACATGGTCGTGTCGTTTTGGCACCCCAGCGTGTCGCGGGATTTCGAAGGATCTTCCCGTGGTGGGGTGCTGTATTCACGGCGCGTATTTGTCAGATGAGACGGACCGGGATGATCTGTACAACGCTGTTGCGGAAATGCCCGCGAAGTACTGGCAGCTCCGCCCCGACAGTGTGGATAGTTACCTCGCCGCCGGCGACCCCGTTGAGCTTGAGCCGTGGCTCGAGTGGGACGACGATGAAGAAGAACCCGCACTCAAGACCACGCTTGTCGACGGCGCGTGTATCTTTGCCAACCGCCACGGCCACGACACCGGCGCTGGTTGTGCCCTGCACCAATGGGCGATGGCGGAAGGACGCAACATCATTGGTTCTAAACCAGAAGTGTGCTGGCAAGTTCCGTTTTCGCGTGAGGACGAGTGGCAGGAACGCAGTGACGGCCAGGAGATCCTGCGCACCACTATCGGTGAATATGACCGCCGCCAGTGGGGCAATGGTGGTGAGGACTTTGATTGGTGGTGCACCAATGACCCGGCATGCCATGGCGGGCCGAACGCAGAACCGGTGTGGAAATCAATGAAGGCGGAGCTGA
>NZ_CAMXWS010000063.1 GCF_947253065.1 uncultured Corynebacterium sp. | reverse complement strand
CCATCGAGGTGAGCAAAGGGCAGGCGGAGAACATGCCCCATGGAAACGCGGACGCTGCGGCGGTACAGCGGATCAGCAGTGCCTGCGCCGAGCAAGACGCCATCTACGCCCATGCCGGCGGCGTTGCGGAAGATCGCGCCGATATTCTCGTGGTCCCCCACTCCCTCCAGCACAACGAGGGTGCGGGCATCCATGAGCTCGGATACGGGGCGTTCCGGAGCACGGTCCGCAACAGCGATGAGTCCGCGGTGCATGTCATAGCCGGCGACTTCCGCGAGCAATTCGCGGGTGACGGCGTAGACGGGGACGTCGACCGGCGGAAGGCCTGCTTCTTCACGCTGAGTGAAAAAGGTATTGAGCTTCTTTTCAAAACCCACAACACAGCGCAGCGGGAACCGCGAATCAATCACGCGGCCCGCCACGAGCGGACCTTCACCAAACACGAGTCCTTTGGTGTTGTCCATGGTCTTCAAGTCACGGACATCATCAAGCCGTGGATCGGCGGGGTCGGTGATGTGAATCATTGTTTAGGAGACAACCGACATGATCGGGTCCATGGCGAAGAACACCACGAACAGTGCGGAGATCAGCCACATGATCCAGTGGATTTCCTTTGCCTTGCCAGCGAAGACGGAGAACAGGGCAAAGGTGATGAAGCCGACGCCGATGCCATCAGCGATGGAGTAGGTGAACGGCATGGCCACGATGGTCAAGAATGCCGGAAGAGCAATGTAGAACTGCGACCAATCGATCTCCGTGACCTGCATCATCATCAGGGCACCGACGATGACCAGGACGGGAGCTGCAGCCTCAATCGGGACGATCTCATACAGCGGGGTGAAGAACATCGCAGCAAGGAAGAGCAGGCCGGTGACAATATTTGCCAGACCGGTGCGTGCACCATCGGCGATACCCGCAGACGAATCGACATAAACAGTCGCGGAGGACGCGGAGCCTGCACCACCAACGACAGCGCCGACGCCCTCAACAACCAGGGCCTTCTTCATGTCGGGCAGCTCGCCCTTCTCATCGGTCAGACCAGCCTGGCGGCCAAGTGCCGTCATGGTGCCCATCGCATCGAAGAAGTTCGCCAGCACAAGGGTGAAGACCAACAGCGAGGCGGTGATGACACCGATCTGGGTGAATGCACCGAAGAGATCGACCTTGCCCACAATCGACAGATCAGGGATACCGCCGAAGGATTCCGGCAGGGTCGGAACAGCCAAATTCCAACCGGTCGGGCCATTGTCTGCCGAAGAACCGGCACCAGTGATGGCCTCAACAGCCAGAGCAATGATCGTGTTGATCACAATACCGATAAACAGGCCACCTGGGATCTTGCGTGCCACCATGAAGCCACAGATGAACAGGCCGAGGATGAACACGAACGTTGGCCAGGAAGCGATCGAGCCGTTGATACCCAACTGCACCGGGACCGTGGTCATTGCTGCGTCCGGGATACGGCGGACGAAGCCTGCATCGACGAAACCGATCATGGAGATGAACATGCCGATGCCCACACCGATCGCAGCCTTCATTGACTGCGGGATCGCGCGGAACACAGCGGTACGGAAACCAGAGATCGCCAGCAGAACGATGATCAGACCATCGATGACCACCAGGCCCATTGCCTGCGCCCAGGTCAGTCCTTCGGTGCCAACCAGGGTGACAGCGACAAGTGTGTTGAGGCCCAGGCCAGCCGCAATACCGAAGGGGTAATTGGCAATAGCGCCGAACAAGATACACATGATGCCGGCGACGAGTGCCGTCGCCGCTGCGACTTGCGGGATGCCCAGCACAGTGCCCTCAGTATCCGCACTTGTACCCAGGATTAGCGGGTTGAGCAGCACAATGTAGGCCATAGCGAAGAACGTGACCACACCGGCACGCACCTCACGGCCAACGGTGGAGCCACGCTCAGAAATATGGAAGAAACGGTCAATGCCACTGCGTTCGGTGGTCTGAACCGCCTCGTTTTCGGTTCCGGTCACTTTCGTGGAGCCGGACGTGTTCGTCTTGTCACTCACTGTGATTCCCCTGACGTTTGCATGCCAATAACGGCATAAGCGTCCCACTACCAGTGCTCAAACACAAAATGAGTGGCCGGAATTACATGCTTAGTAGAGGGGCTTCTCGTCGTCGAAAAGCGCGTTGCGTGGCGTTGCATCCTCGGTGTCGACCTTGGTTTCAGAGTGCGCGCCACAGCCGTAAACTGCGGAAACCACGTGGCCGTCTGCCGAATATTCATTGGCACAGATACCGAAATTCCGGCCGACAGGCTCGGCGGCAGGAATATAGAAAGCGCACGTGCGACACTGCAATGCAGCCTGGGAAGCGTGGTCCGAATTCGGGCCGTACTCGCCACTGCGCCAGCGATGCTTCGCGTCCTTCAGACCTTTAGTTGTCAGGTACTGGTTGGTTTCCCGGCCGGTGAACACTACTGCGTCACGGGAGAAAGAGTCATCGGTCAAGCGCTCATCATCGGGTGCGGGCTCCATGAGATCACCGGGCCCAAGATCGCCGGGGCGGAGCCTATCGGTGTACGGCACCCAATCTGGGGCCTGCAGCGCATCACCAGAAGGCGCGGGAACGAGTGCGACTTCATTGACCGTGATGTAGTCCGAGCCGGTTGCGCACGCCACAACGGCATTCCACTCCCAGCCGGAATAGCCCGGCACGTCAGCTTTGAAACGGTGGGTGGCCACATTCGCGCCCATGCCGTTGACACCGATATGGTCGCCAACCTCACCCTGTCCAAGCTCGACGAGCGCTTCGCGCGCGATGTTCACGGCGCGCTGACCGAGCAGCGGTCCTGCTTTCTTGTCGTTTCTTCTCCGGGGCACGTCCCCATTATGGCTGACGCTGTTGCACAATTAGGCCTATGGCCCATTTCCGTCGCGTCGCTCCGCTTGTTCTGTGTCTTCCTCTCCTCGCCGCGTGCGGCGCGGAAGCAGACAACCCCGATGAGGTTGAACAGCTCACCGCAAAGATTATTGAGCGGCATGATTTCGACGAGACGAGCTTCGCACAAGGCCTCGAGGTCGCTCCCGATGGGACGCTGTATGTGGGCACCGGACAAGTCGGCGAGTCACGTATCTATCGCGCCACCGTCGATGGGCAAGAGATCATCAGCAAAGACCTCGATCCGGAATTCTTCGGCGAAGGTCTGACCCGCGTCGGCAACCACATCTGGATGCTGACATGGCAGGACAACACCGCCATCAAACGCGATGCAGAAACGCTCGAAGAAATCAGCCGCGCCCATTTCCCCGGCGAGGGCTGGGGCCTGTGCTCGCGGGAAGACGCAGACGAAGTGATCTTCTCCGACGGCACCGACCAATTGCGTCGCGTCGATCCCGAAACGCTCGATGAGCGCGAACGCTTCACAGTCACGCTCGACGGCCAACCAGTCGACGGCCTCAATGAGCTCGAGTGCGTCGGCGACGATATTTATGCCAATATCTTCACCACGACGGATATCGTGCGCATCAACGCCGAAACAGGCCAGGTCGAAGCGCTTATCGACGCCTCCTCGCTCCCCAACAACGCCACCTCCGACCCCAATAACGTGCTCAACGGCATCGCTCACATCCCGGGCAGCGACGATGAGTTCTACCTGTCCGGAAAGCGGTGGCCTGATCTTTACCGCGTCACCTTCGAACCGAAGTAGATACCGCAGATAGCTTTCCAGTCCCGCCGCTTGGTTAGACTTTCAGCCATGGTGGATAGCAAGGCAGGAAAGTCGAAAACCGCATGGACCGTGGTTGGCATCGTCATCGCGGTCGTTGCCATTGTCGCGGGCTTGTATTTCTTCCTCGATTGGCAGAAAAAGCAGCCTGGCACCCCGCCGGAGCAGCTCGAAGTAACAGCAGAAGCTGGCGATAACGAGGTCACCTCTACCCCATTCAGTGTCTGCGAATTCGGCAGCGAATGCCCTGAGGGCGAGGTCGCGCGTATCGACGTCGCCGGCGCAGATGCCATCAACATCACTGTCCCAAAGGAAGTCTCCCAGCAGCAGTGGTCAGTACTGAGCATTTACGACGATCCGGCCGCTAATACCGAGCGCACCTTCACCCCGGGCGAAGCTGGTGAAGTGGAGGTGCCTGTTTCCACCGAGCACGAAGGTTCCGACACGAATCTCGTCGTCGTGGAGGTCTCCACCCTGCTCATTGGCACTGATGATGCGAATGAAGAAACCCCCGTGGTGACCACTTGGGCATTCACCACGGAGGTTGAAAACTAATCACCTAATTCGGCTTAGGCATCCAATTCCTTAGCCACTGCGCGGAGGATCTCCGCAATCTGACGGGATTCCTTCCGTTCCGGGTAGCGTCCCGCATCAAGCGCGGGCTGCACCTGGGTTTCCAGCATGGACATCACATCAGCGAGCATGCTTGCCAGCTGGTCCGGCTTACGGCGGTTCACCGGGCGGCGACGCGGCTGGTCAAGCACCTTAATGCGCAGCGCCTGCGGGCCACGGCGACCAGCGGCAAAATCGAATTCGATCCGCTGACCTGGGTACAGCTCATCTACGCCCTCCGGCAAGACATTCCTACCTACATAGACGTCTTCCTCACCGGGGTTCGAAGCGAAGCCGAATCCCTTCTCGGCATCGAACCACTTCACTTTTCCTACTGGCATGCGCGATCACCACCGATTCTTGATTGTCATTTGCCTGCGCAAGGCCCTGTCTTCGGATAATTGTGGCACGGCCGACGAAGACAGAAAAGATTCAGTGTAGCGTCCCGCATTCATTGCGCCTAGTCCTCTTTTGGCGACACGCGAACACACCTAGATGTGACCTATGTTACATATCTAAAGTTTGTGCAGTTCAACCGTAGATAACCGCATCACATTCCGTTCACACGGTTCACATTCATCACAAAACGTGCCAGTAACGTGACTCAATCGTTATAAACCGATACAGTTGCCGTCATGCCCTTCGTACGGGCGTGACCTTTAACGCTGCCAGCCACGTTCAGTTTTGTCCGGCTGGCGGAACAATTGAACAAAGAAACCAGGACAAAAGCGGGGGACCCACCCGCACGCAAAAACGTGCACCGCGGAACGAATGAAGATCCACGAGATCTCTTGATAGCTCCGCTTGGGGTGAAGCCGCCACTAGCGGCCAGGCATCCTAGATACCTCAGCCTGAACCCGACAGCTCACTCCGCAGACGTACAACAAGAGAGGAAACACACCCGAATGGGACGTCACAGCAAGCAGACTCGCAACTTCTCCACCAAGGCACTGGCAGGCGCTACCGCAGCCCTGGCTACCACTGCCCTGGTTAGCCCGATCGCTTCCGCTGCGCCGGATTCTGACTGGGACCGTCTGGCACAGTGCGAGGCTGGTGGTAACTGGCACATCAACACCGGTAACGGTTACTACGGTGGTCTGCAGTTCAACCCGGGCACCTGGCGTGCCTACGGCGGCGGAGAGTTCGCTCCCCTGCCGCACCAGGCAACCCGCGAGCAGCAGATCGCTGTCGCTGAGCGCACCCTCGCCGGTCAGGGCTGGGGCGCATGGCCGGCATGCTCCGCTCGTCTGGGCCTGAACTCTGCTCCGACCCCGCGCAACGTCTCCGCTAACAAGCCGGCTGCTGCGCCGAAGAAGGCAGCTCCGAAGCCGGCTGCACAGAAGCCGGCCGTGAAGAAGAGCCAGCAGCTCGAGGTCGACGCTGTTTACAACTCCATCACCCGTGAGCTGAACAACCGCGGCATCGCTGTCCCAGCTCAGGTCACCGCAACCTACAAGGCCAACCGCAACGACTACAACGCGTTCTACCTGGCCAACAAGACCCTGGTCGACGCAGTTGTCGCTGGTGACAACCAGGCTATCGCTGGCGCTATCCAGGCCAACTTCAACGACTACGTCTCCGATCTGAAGACGCAGTACATCGGCCGCTAATTAAGCG
>NZ_CAMXWS010000062.1 GCF_947253065.1 uncultured Corynebacterium sp. | reverse complement strand
GTTCAATTCTGGTGCAGAAGCCGTGGAGAACGCGGTGAAGATCGCTCGCTCCCACACCGGCAAATACGCAGTGGCCACCTTCGACAATGCCTATCACGGTCGCACCAATTTCACGCTGGCCATGACCGCGAAGAACAAGCCGTACAAGACCGGCTTCGGCCCATTCGCTTCTGATGTCCACCGTGTGCCCATGTCGTACCCGCTTCGCGACGGCTTGACCGGCCAGGAAGCTGCCGACCGAGCCATTCGCGTTCTGGAAACCCAGATCGGTGCAGACAACCTCGCGTGCGTTGTTCTCGAGCCGATCCAGGGTGAAGGCGGCTTCATCGAACCAGCAAAAGGCTTCTTGCCGGCAATTGTGCAGTGGTGCCGCGACAACAATGTGGTCTTTGTCGCCGATGAAATCCAGGCTGGTCTGGCACGCACGGGCGATATGTTCGCCTGCAACCACGAGGGTGTCGAGCCGGATTTGATCACATCCGCCAAGGCGCTCGCCGCCGGTTTGCCACTGTCCGCTGTGACCGGTCGCGCCGAGATCATGGATGCTCCTGGACCCGGCGCGCTGGGTGGAACCTATGCCGGTAATCCACTGGCGTGCGCAGCAGCGATGGCTGTATTCGAGGAGATCGAAGAAAACGACTTGTGTGGTCGTGCCCGCGAAATCGAAGGGATCATCCGCTCCCACCTCGAGCCGCTCGTAGACAACAACGTTGTGCGTGAGGTCCGCGGTCGCGGCGCGATGATCGCGCTTGAGCTGGATACCGCTGAGCGCACAGCCGCTATCGCGAATGCCTGCAAAGAGCAAGGCGTGGTCACGCTCACCTGCGGTACCGACGGCAATGTGATCCGTCTCCTCCCACCGCTGGTCATTCCGGAAACCCTGCTCACCGAAGGTTTGGAGATCCTCGTGGCCGCCATCAAGGACAACCTTTAAGCCCGCACGGACGATAAAGGAGTTGAAGAACGTGACACTGAGTAATAGTCAGCAGCTGCCGGAAAACCTGCCGTTGGATCCTCGTACAGATACCTCGGTTGCTCGTGAATCATTCACAGTGCTGAATCCGGCGACGGAGGAAGAGGTTGCACGTGTCGTCGATACGCAGGCCGATGACTGGCTAGATGCGTTGACGCGCGCTGTTGACGCGCAGGATGAGTACAGCGCGTTCAATCCGCGCCAGCGTGCGGATATTCTGCGTGCGATCTACGAGGAAATCATGGCGCGCCAAGAGGATTTCGCGCGCACGATGACTGTGGAAATGGGCAAGCCCCTCGTGGAAGCACGCGGTGAAACGGCGAATACCGCGGATTATTTCCGCTGGTTCGGCGAGGAAGCCGTGCGTATTCCGGGACGCTACGCGCAGTCCCCGGCTGGGGCGGGTGACATCGTGGTCTCGCGTACCCCGGTCGGTCCGGTGCTGGCCATCACGCCATGGAATTTCCCGCTGGCCATGGGCGCGCGCAAAATCGCTCCCGCCATTGCTGCGGGCTGTCCGGTGCTGGTCAAGCCCGCTGCGGAGACTCCCCTGTCGATGTTGCTGCTCGGCCAGCTGATCTGGGATGTACTTGAGCGTTTTGATGCTCCGCGCGATCTCGTTCACATCCTGCCCACCACGAATTCTGGCGAGCTTTCGAAGACCCTCATGAGCGATGCTCGCCTGCGGAAGATCACGTTCACCGGCTCGACCGCGGTGGGCAAGATTCTCGTCCGTCAGTCCGCGCAGCACCTGCAGCGTGCCTCGATGGAGCTCGGCGGCAATGCACCATTCGTCGTTGCGGAAGACGCCGACCTAGATTTGGCTCTGAGCTGCGCAATGCAGGCGAAGATGCGCAACGGCGGCGAGGTCTGCGTGGCAGCCAACCGCTTCCTCGTGCACGAAGCAATTGCCGACGAATTCACGTCCCGCCTCAGCGAAAAAATGAACAAGGTCGTCATGGGCAATGGGCTCGATGAGGGCACCACCTTGGGTCCCATGATCACCGCCGCCCAGCGCGACCGCATTCACGACCTGGTCACCGAAACTGTCGACGCTGGCGCCACCGTCCACCGCGGCGGCGAAGTGCCTGATCAAACTGGCTATTTCTACCCGCCCACCGTGCTCAGCAATATCCCCGCTGACGCAAGGATCCTGCGCGAGGAAATCTTCGGGCCGGTGGCCACCATCAGCACATTCAGCACGCTGGATGAGGCCATTGAAAAAGCCAACGACACCGAATTCGGTCTGGCCGCCTACGCATTTTCCGAGAATGCGCACACCTGCCAGCGATTCGCCAAGGAACTGGCCGCCGGAATGGTGGGCATCAATCGCGGCATGATCACCGACATCGCCGCCCCGTTTGGTGGCATCAAACAATCCGGCTTTGGCCGTGAAGGCGGAACGGAGGGAATCGAGGAATACCTGGATATTCGCTACATCGGTTCATAAATCCCCACTAAAACTCCCGCATAGAGAAAGGTTCTTTCATGGGACTGAGAGTGTTCAATATCGCGATGGCATTTGTCGGCGTGCTCGTCGGCGCCAGTTTCGCTTCCGGCCGTGAGACATTGCAGTATTTTGTGGCCTTCGGCAACTGGGGTGTGCTCGGTGCGATCATTACGGCGCTGGCACTGGCGCTGACTGGCTTCGCCATGCTGCAGCTAGGCAGCTACCACCGCGCCACCGAGCACACGAGCGTGTTCGACGAGATCTCCGGTCCGATCGTGTCCAAGATCCTCGACGCCGCCACCCTGGTCTGCCTGTTCTGCATCGGTTTTTCCATGTTCGCCGGTGCGGGCGCCAACCTGAACCAGCAATTCGGGTGGCCGGAATGGGCCGGCGCTACCATCATGTTGGTCTTAGTGCTGCTCACCGGCCTGTTGGACGTGGAGAAGGTGACGGTGGCGATCGGTGCGCTCACCCCGCTGATCATCATCATGATCGGCATCGCCACGGTGTGGGCGATCATCAACGCCAACCCGGACTTTTCCAACCTGCACGAGCAGGCTACCCAGGTTCCGACGACACTGCCGAATTGGTGGGTGTCCGCGATCAACAGCATCGGCCTGCAAGTCATCGTCGGTGTGTCCATGGCGATCGTGATCGGCGGCAGCCTTTTCGATCCACGTGAAGCGGGCCTCGGCGGCCTGGCTGGCGGCGCGTGCTTCCTGCTCCTGCTGGCCATGCTGGTCACCGCGCTGTACTTGAGCGTGGACACGGTAAAGGACCAGGAAATGCCCACCCTGGCGATGGTCACTGACATCCACCCCATCCTCGGCCTGGTCATGACAGTGGCCATCTACGGGATGGTCTACAACACCGCGATCGGCATGTTCTACGCCTTCGGCAAGCGCCTTTCACGCAATAACCCGAAGCGCTTCTACCCCATCTACGTCGTCTCCGCTCTCATCGGTTTCGTGCTCAGCTTCATCGGCTTCAGCAACCTCATCGGCTGGGTCTACCCAATCCTTGGCTACATGGGGATCCTCATCATGGTCATCATCGGCTGGGCCTGGTGGACGCACCGCCACGACCTGCGCAAGGAGATTTCCCTGCGCCGCGAGGCACGGCGCCTGTTCCGCCGCCACGGCAGCGCGGATGCTCTCCCCGCGGCGGACAGGAAGAAGCTCGAGGAATCCGCCCGCAAATCCAATATCGAGGACCACGAGTTCATTGGGGAGCTGGAGCAGGACCACGAGTCGTCGATAAGCGAACAGCGAAACTAAAAAGGAGACCGTAAGAAAATGGCACTACAGCAACCACAAGCCGGCCCCCTGCAGGGCATTGTCGTCGCGGATTTCTCGCGTGTGCTCGCCGGGCCGTACGCGACGATGCTGCTCGCGGACCTCGGCGCCACCGTGATCAAAGTCGAAGGCCCCAACGGTGACGACACCCGCCAGTGGGTGCCACCGAAGCGCGGCGATACGGGCACCTACTACCTGTCGATCAACCGCAACAAGAACTCCATCAAGCTCGACCTCAAGGATCCGGACGACCTGGAAACGGCGTACGCGATCATCGACCGAGCGGACGTCTTGATCGACAATTTCCGTGTCGGCAGCCTGAACAAATTCGGCCTCGACCCGGACTCTGTGGCGAAGCGTTGGCCGGAGCTGATTCATGCGAAGATCACGGGCTTCGGTTCGCGCGCCGGGTCGCAGCTGCCGGGCTATGACATGCTCATTCAGGCCTCCAGCGGGTTCATGTCCATGACAGGATCGCCCGATGGCCCGCCACAAAAAGCAGGCTATGCGTTTATCGACGTCCTCACCGGCCTGCACACCACCGTCGGCATCCTCGCCTCCCTCATGCGCCGTGAACGCTTCGGTAATGGCGGCGAAACCATCCGCACGAATCTGCTGTCCGCCGCACTGTCGTCCATGGTGAACATGACATCCGCCGCCGTCGCCTCCGACGCCGAAATGACCCGCACGGGCAACGACCACCCGTCGATCTTCCCGTACGGCCCCTTCCCTGCCAAGGACCGCGACCTGGTCATCTGCGTGGGCAACAACAAGCAGTTCGCGGTCTTCGCCGACGGCCTCGGAGCACCAGAGCTTGCCGACGACCCCCGGTTTGCCACCAACGAACAGCGCAACGTCAACCGTGAAGTATTGCGCCCGATCCTCCACGAGCTACTCGCGGCGAAGAATGCCGAGGAATGGATCGACATGTTCCGTGCCAAGGGCCTGCCAATCGCACCGATTCTCACCGTGCGCGAAGCCATCGATTTCGCCGACGACCTGGAACTCGACCCGGTGGTGAAGATCCCGAACAAGGACGGCAGCGACGAAGTCCCCTTCGTTTCCAACCCACTGGACTTAAGCTCCGGCGGCATCCAGTACACCAAGGCAGCCCCTGGCCTCGACGAGGACCGGGACGATGTCCTGGAGTGGATCGCGGGCACCCCCACCAAATAACTCACCCTCACCTTTCAGAAAGGACCTTTCACCATGACCTTCGCAACCGACCTGATCAACTTCGACAGCCTGCTCTCCGCCGATGAAATCGCATGGCGTGACGACGTCCGCGCTTTCGTCGAAAGCGAAATCAAGCCCCACGTCGGCCAGTGGTACGAAGACGCCCACGTCCCCTTCGAACTCATCCCCCGCTTTGCTGAGAAGGGCATGATCGGCGCCCACCTGTCCGGCTACGGCTGCCCCGGTCGCTCCGCCGTGGACTACGGCCTGGCCATGCTTGAGGTCGAAGCCGCTGACTCCGGTCTGCGCACCATCTTCTCCGTCCTCGGCTCCCTCGCCATGACCTCCATCCACCTCAACGGCACTGAAGAGCAGAAGCAAAAATACCTGCCCAAGATGGCCGCCGGTGAGCTCCTCGGCGCCTTCGGCCTGACCGAGCCCCTCGCCGGATCCGACCCGGCATCTATGACCACCCGCGCCACCTACAAGCCCGGTGAAGGCTGGGTGCTCAACGGTGAGAAGCGCTGGATCGGCCTGTCCCACTACGCTGACCTGACCATCGTGTGGGCCAAGGTTTCCACCGCCGACCTCGAAGCCGCTGGTCTGGACGGCATTCCGGAAGGCCGCGAAGAGACCGTCGCTGGTTTCATCGTGGAAAAGGGCACCCCGGGCTTTGACCCGCAGCAGATCGACAAGAAGCTGTCCATGCGCGTGTCCACCCAAGCGCACATTTATCTCAAGGACGCCCTGGTTGGTGAGGACAAGATCCTCTCCGGCCGCTTCGGCCTCAAAGCTCCGTTCATGTGCCTGAACGAGGCACGCTACGGCATCGGCTGGGGCGTACTCGGCGCTGCCCGCGACTCCATCGAATGCGCCCTGGCTTACGCCAAGGAGCGCACCCAGTTCGGCAAGCCCCTCGCCGGCTTCCAGCTCACCCAGAAGAAACTGGTGGACATGGCTGTTGGCCTGAACCAGGGCTACCTGCTCGCCCTCCACGTCGGACGCCAGAAGGATGCCGGCACCCTGGACATCTCCCAGATCTCTGTGGCCAAGCTGCAGAACACCCGCACCGCCATCGAGATCGCCCGCGAAGCACGCACCATCCTCGGTGGCAACGGCGTGACCCACGAGTACTCCCCGATCCGCCACTCCGCCAACCTCGAGTCCGTGCGCACCTACGAAGGCACCGACGAGATGCACACCCTCATCCTCGGCCAGAAGATGACGGG
>NZ_CAMXWS010000061.1 GCF_947253065.1 uncultured Corynebacterium sp. | reverse complement strand
ATTGAGTACGTCGATGCAGATGGGAAACGGCTAAACCCCACCATCACGTTCTTTTCCCGGGATCCGAACAAGAATGACTACATCGCGGCGAACCAGATCACCGTACGGAACCTGGATAAGGAACGTCGCTTTGATGTCGTGCTCTACGTCAATGGCATGCCTCTGGTCATCGTGGAGCTGAAACAGTCTGGCTCCACCGCGACTGTAGAGAGCGCCTACAACCAGCTGCGCACCTACGTTGAAGAATTTCCGATGGCCTTCCGCTTCGCCAACATTGTCGTCGCATCCGACGGGATTGAGGCAATCTACGGAACCCCGTTTACACCGCGTGAGCACATGAGCAGCTGGCGTGTAGACGACGACGGGAACCCTTACGAGCAAGGGCCACTCGTCGTCGTGGGCGGTGAGCAGATGACCGAATTCGACATGCTCTTCTGGGGTCTGTTTAACGTCGAACGCTTCGGTCAGATCTTTATTGATTTCACTGCCTTCGATGAAATTGACGGAGAGCTACGCATGCGAGTAGCCAAGCCACACCAGTACTTCGCAGTGACGAAAGCTGCCGGTAGGACGATCCAAGCCGCACACACCGATAAAAAGGCTGGCGTGGTGTGGCACACCACAGGTTCAGGCAAATCCATGGAAATGGAGATGTACACGGCGAAGATCATGCGAGATTCGCGGCTGGATTCCCCAACCGTGGTTGTGCTGAATGACCGGAATGAGCTGGACAAGCAGCTCTACGACACCTTCGCTGTATCTACTCTCCTACCCGAAGCCCCCACCCACATTTCAAGCCGCGAGGATCTGCGCGAACAGCTCAGCCAGAGGCAATCTGGCGGCATCTACTTCGCTACTTTGCAGAAGTTTGGTTTGCAAGGCGCGAAAGACGAACGGGAGCTGGAACACCCTGTTCTTTCAGAACGCCACAACATCATTGTGATCTCAGACGAGGCCCACCGTTCTCACTACGGTTTCGGTGATACGAATGCAGACGGCTATGCGCACCACCTCCGCACCGCTTTGCCAAATGCCACGATGATCGCGTTCACCGGCACCCCGATCGACGAGTGGGACCGCAACACCCGCGAGGTCTTCGGCGGGGAGATCGACGTCTACGACATGAACCGCGCGGTGGCCGACGGCGCGGTGGTCCCCGTGTACTTCGAACCACGGCTCATCCCACTGGAGCGCATCCAAGGGATCACCGATGAAGAGATCGACGACGCGGCAGCGGAAATCCTCGCCGACATCGACGATGAAGACCGTGAGAAGGCGCAGCGCTCCGTTGCCGTGCTGAACACTGTGTATGGCTCCGAGCAACGCCTCAGCACACTTGCTCAGGACTTCATCCGTCACTGGGAGGACCGCCGCGAAAACATGCGCCAGTTCATTGGCGGACCAGGTAAGGCAATGATTGTCGTGCAGACCCGCGACATCGCAGCCAACCTATACGAGAAAATCATCGAGCTGCGTCCTCAATGGCACAGCAATGACGACCTCGCTGGCAAGCTCAAGGTGATCTACTCCGGTGCCGCTTCTGATCCTGCGCACCTGCAGAAGCACATCCGCAACCAAGCCCGGATGGATGCGATCAAGGATCGTATGAAGGACGCGGATGACGAGCTCGAAATCGCCATCGTGCAGGGCATGATGCTCACGGGTTTCGATGCTCCCCCGCTGCACACTCTTTACCTCGACCGTCCCCTTAAGAGTGCCCTTCTGATGCAGACGCTTGCCCGCGTCAACCGGAAGTTCCGCCAGAAGGAAAACGGACTGCTGGTTGCTTACGCACCACTCGTCGACAACCTTCAGGCAGCGATCGCCGAGTTCACCAAGGATTCTTCCGAGGAGGGCGAAAAGGTCATCGGACAGAGCATCGAGGAAGCGCTCCGCATTGCGTGCGGCTTCCTCGATAAGCTGCATGCTCTTGTTGGCGAAGACTGGCGCGAATTGGAAAACCACGGGGAAGAACGAAAGGCTCGCCTCCAGGTACTAGCCAAGCTTCGTGATCCAAAGACAGCCGATGAAAATGGCCGCTATCCCCTAGCCAAACAGTTCAACGACACCGCAGGAAAACTCGCCCGTGCTTGGGCACTGGCATCCGGTAGCCCCAACGCTCCCGAATACCGAAATGATGTGCGCTTCTACTCAGATGTACGCAATCAGCTGGTGAAGATGGACGCCGCTGATCGCCGGGCAAACGGTGAGCCACTCAGTGATGAGGTCCTCACGTTGCTCAGCCAACTCGTTGTGGACTCAAGTGCGTCATCCGAGGTCATCGACGTCTACAACGAAATTGGACGAGAGTTACCCAACTTACAAGATTTGAACATCGAAGCATTGAAACTCAAATCCAAAGACGACTCTGAGACAGCCTTGCTCATCGATGCTCTCCGACGCTCTTTACTCCAGGAATCCCGCACTGCTACTGGCAACAATGAAGTCCGAGCAAAGCAGTTCTCCGAGCGCATCCGAGAACTCATGAACCGTTACACCAACCAACAGCTCACATCCGCTGAAATCATTGCTGAACTCATCGAGTTGTCAAAGCAGATCGTTGAAGAGAACCAGCGCGGTGAGTCATTCACACCTCCGCTGACCAACGATGAGCTGGCGTTCTACGACGTCGTTGTCTCCAACGGAACTAACGGTGAAGTACTCAGTGATGACATCATCGCTCAGATTGCTAGGGACCTTGTAGCCACACTGCGCCGCGACGCAAAGACCGATTGGACTGTCCGCGATGATGTGCGGGCCAAACTACGCCGGTCGATTAAAACGCTCCTCCGCAAACACGGTTACCCGATGAACAAGCGCAACGACGCTGTGGTTCTAGTCCTAGAGCAGATGGAACGTTTCGCGCCGCGTTGGGCAGAAGCGGTTTGATCCATAAATACAAACGGGAAAGAAATGACGACCAGACACCCATCAATTGAGCTTGAAAACCGCATCGTGTTGGCTCAAGCAAGGGAACTTAGACAAGTTCTCGAAACCTTCAATCTTCGCGTACAAGCTCTCTCTAAAGATGCCGAGACTGCGCGTCATCAAGTCATGCTGGTGAGAGATACTCGAAAGTTCGAAGACCAAATTTCCAACATTCTGCATGGGTCCAGGGCTAAAGAGATCCGTGATTCGGAGGAAAGCTCAATGGCAGCGAATCCGCCCAATCCGGCATTTGACGAATCTCCTTCTCGAAAGAGCAAACCAAAGCCCCAGTTAAGTGCTGAGGAGCTGTTCAAACTCGCGCAAATTGCCGTTGATAAAGAGGCTGTCAATGCGCGGCGTAAGTATGAACAACGGCGTGAAGAGCTCCTCCAGCAACTTAAAGCAATGCGCGAGGGTGAGCTTTCTGCTGAAGAGAAGCCTGAAATTATCGCCCAATTAGACGCGGTCGAGCGCGAATATTCATCGATCTGGCGCCGCTTGGAATCTGGTGCACGTGGTGCTGAAATCCTGGCCGAGATTGAGGCTAAAGCCTCCAAACAGAAACGCCGACGCCGACACCAGCCGAAAAAATACAAACCGCTAAAAACGCAAATAAAGAAGAAGGCGTCAGTCACAGACTTCGAGCGCGCGGTCCGCAAGCTTAAGGCCGACGAGCGTGCAGCCCAAGCACGCATTCGAGACGACAATTTCTTTAGATCGCTCGTTTATCTGCACCCAGCAAAAACAAACAGCATGAAAGATGATCGCATCTATATGTCTGCTGGAGTTCCAAACCCGAGGGGAAAGAAGAAATGACTCGTGGATTCAGGGCGAACGCCACCAACTCGTCTCCCAAAAAATCAGGTAAAACTCCCAAGACTCCCGTGGATCTCAGGCCTGACGGGAAGGTGAGATGTCCGATTTGTGGTCGAGTTGTTGGGCTTAATTCTCAACGGAATCGCTTAGAGGCACACCTAGGTGATACCACTGGACGGTACTGCAGCATGGTTGGAAAAGTAGTCAAAGTGCGCAGGAGACCTCCTGCAGGAAACTCAAAACACGCAAAAGAGACTTCGAAAAAGACGAAGCAAAGGGAAACTCACCTTGATTCCCCGGAGCTACGCCAATCGCGCGACAACATGCTGGACTCATTCGAGAATCTTTTTAACCGCATGCACGAAAACAAACTCCAGCATTCACCCAAGAGAAAAACGAAGAAGGACAACAAGCACTTTGTTCGAGTCTTCCTAGGAGGGTCGCCGGGTTCCGGAAAACGGAGCTAGAAGCTTAGAGCAAAGCTTCCCGCGAAAGGCACGGTTCCTGTCGCACAGACAGCACCAGCTATTACTTAGTTCTGAACACACGGCTTGTGCGCAAAGTAGTGGAAACAATGCGTCACGCCGATTGAAAATCCCGTCGATTGCATACGGATTCAACAAGCGTGACGCCCATACGTCTTCTACCGTTGAGGCAAACGCAAGGTAACTCCTACACCACCGCATAGACCGCCCAGGTGAGCAGGAAGCCGATGACACCGAAGATTGTGGATGTGGTTGTCCAGTAGCGGAGGCCCTGTTTGACGTTGAGGCCAAGGTACTTGGTCACGATCCAGAAGCCGGAGTCGTTGATGTGGCTGAGCCCCAGGCCGCCAAAGCCGATGGCGACCATGACGAGTGCGGCTTCAACACTGGTCAGACCAGCATCCGCGATAGGTTGTGCGACGAGACCGGCGGTGGTGAGCAGCGCCACCGTTGCGGACCCCTGCGCAGCACGAAGTGCTGCGGCCAGCAGGAACGCGGTGAGGATCAGTGGCAGGCCGGTGCCGGCGAGGAGGTCGGAAAGGACCTGGCCAATGCCGGATTCGACGAGCACATTGGCGAATGCGCCACCAGCGCCGGTGACGAAGATGATCACGGCAACGGCAGGAAGTGCGGAGTCGAGAACATCCGAAGATTCCTGACGGTTCCAACCACGCTGGCTGCCCAGGACAAACCAGGAGACGAGCACAGCGATGAGGAGTGCCACCGGGGAAGCACCGATGAAGGAGGCAATCTCGCGGGCAACGGAGCCTTCTTCCAGGGCCATGGCGCTGGTCGTGCCCAGCATGATCAAAATGATCGGCAGGAGGATAAGGCCGATGATCGTCCACGGCGATGGCGGGTTTTGCACCTCATTAACACCGGCATCTTCAACCGGAGACGTGGAGCGCTCAATAGCGCTGACGTCGATACGGCGAACGATCAGGTAGCCCAGTGCCACGGTCACAGCGGCGATGGGAAGGCCAATGGTGAGAAGGAGGCCGGCGTCACCGTCGAGAAGCTCAGCAACTGCAACGGGGCCTGGGTGCGGCGGCAGCACAACGTGAACGGTGAGCAGCGTGGCAGCGACGGGCAGGCCGATCTTGATTGGGTTGATGTTCGCTACGGCGGCGAAGCCGAAGATGATCGGCGCGAGAATGATGAAACCGACGTCGAAGAAGACCGGGATACCCAGGATAAATGCGGCGATCACCACGGCGGCGACGATGCGCTTACGGCCCAGTTTTCCCGTGAAGTACTGGGCTAGTGCGGTAGCACCACCGGATTCCTCAATGATCTTGCCCAGCATGGCGCCGAGGCCAACGACTACGGCAACGGAGCCGAGTGTCTTGCCCACACCGTCGGTGACCACACTGACGGAATCAGCGAACGGGATGCCGGAGAGCACCGCCGTGGCGAGGGAAACGAGGAGCAGTGCCACGAAGGCGGGCATGCGCACCCAGATCACCAGGGCGAGTAGGACGGCAACGGCCGCGAGGCCGAGCCAAATCAAACCAGTTCCGGTAATCATGCGTTATCACCCTTCGGGCCGGTCGGAGAAGAAATGGTGATGATGGACGAATCGTCCTTCGCAGCCATACCGCGGGCAAAGGCCTGCAGGTACTGCTGCTCCGCGGAAGCAGCGACGGGCACGGCAATGCCAGCGGACTTCGCGGCAGCGGTGACGATGCCCATGTCCTTGACGAAGATGTCGATGCGGCTCTTCACCTCCGCACCTTCCTCGGTGTAAGCATCGAGCATGCGCTCGCCGCGGTCACCCAGCATGAAGGATGCGGCGGCACCGCTCATGAGAGCATCGAGCGTGGCTTTCTGGTCCAGGCCAAGCTCGCCAGCCAGGGCGAGGGCCTCACCAGCAGCGGCAATATGCACGCCGCAGAGCAGCTGGTTCACGGTCTTCAGGGCCTGGCCCTTGCCTGGCT
>NZ_CAMXWS010000060.1 GCF_947253065.1 uncultured Corynebacterium sp. | reverse complement strand
CCGGTGAAACCGAACAACCTCATCACCACTCGGATCCCAACGCGAACCAGACACAACCAACACCAACTTTCCAATCAGTGTTGCAACGATCCCTAGAACTTGGGCAAGCGGGCAGAAACGACGAAAACCCCGAGCTTCCCTTTGGGGAGCTCGGGGCGTCGATAAGCGGGATGCTTTTTACATCATGCCGCCCATTGCCTCCGGGTCCATTGCGGGAGCTGCGGGCTCCGGCTTCTGAGCCACAACCGCCTCGGTGGTGAGGAACAGTGCGGCGATGGAAGCAGCGTTCTGCAGAGCGGAACGGGTGACCTTAGCCGGGTCAGCGATGCCGTTAGCGAGCATCTCAACATACTCGCCCGTAGCGGCGTTCAGGCCCTGGCCTGCCGGGAGGTTAGCCACCTTGTCGGCGACAACACCCGGCTCCAAGCCAGCGTTCAGAGCGATCTGCTTCAGCGGTGCAGAAAGAGCCTCGCGGACGATCTTCACGCCGGTAGCCTCGTCGCCCTCGTAGCCGAGGTCGCCCTCGAGCTCCTTAGCTGCCTGCAGGAGTGCGACGCCACCGCCGGCGACGATGCCCTCCTCGACCGCTGCCTTCGCGTTGCGGACAGCGTCCTCGATGCGCAGCTTGCGCTCCTTGAGCTCCACCTCGGTGGCGGCGCCGACCTTGAGCACTGCAACGCCGCCAGCCAGCTTGGCCAGGCGCTCCTGCAGCTTCTCACGGTCGTAATCGGAATCGGAGTTCTCGATCTCGGCGCGGATCTGCTTCACACGGCCCTCGATCTGAGCCTGCTCGCCAGCGCCCTGAACGATCGTGGTGTCGTCCTTGGTGATCACAGCCTTGCGTGCCTGGCCGAGCAGCTCAATGCCAGCGGTGTCCAGGGACAGACCAACCTCTTCGGAGATGACCTGGCCGCCGGTCAGGATCGCGATGTCCTGCAGCATTGCCTTGCGACGATCACCGAAGCCCGGTGCCTTCACAGCAACGGACTTGAAAGTGCCGCGGATCTTGTTGACCACGAGGGTGGACAGCGCCTCACCCTCGACATCCTCAGCGATGATCAGCAGCGGCTTGCCGGACTGCATGACCTGCTCCAGGACCGGGACGAGCTCCTTGACGTTGGAGATCTTGCCGGAGACGAGAAGGATGTACGGATCCTCCAGCACAGCCTCGCCGCGCTCCATGTCGGTGGCGAAGTATGCGGAGATGTAGCCCTTGTCGAAGCGCATGCCCTCGGTGACCTCAAGGTCAACGCCGAAGGTGTTGGACTCCTCAACGGTAATGACGGACTCCTTGTTCACGGAGCCGTTGCCGACGGCATACATAGCCTCGGCGATCTTCTTGCCGATCTCCGGGTCAGAAGCCGAAATACCTGCAGTGGAAGCGATCTCCTCCTCGGTCTCGACCTCCTTCGCGGAATCGAGCAGGAGGGAGGAAACCTTGTCGGTTGCAGCCTGGATGCCGCGCTTAATGCCCATCGGGTTGGAGCCAGCAGCCACGTTACGCAGGCCCTCGCGCACGAGCGCCTGGGCCAGAACGGTCGCGGTGGTGGTGCCGTCGCCAGCGACGTCGTCGGTCTTCTTAGCGACTTCCTTGACCAGCTCAGCACCGATCTTCTCGTAAGGATCCTCGAGCTCAATATCCCGAGCAATCGTCACACCGTCATTAGTAATAGCCGGTGCGCCCCAGGACTTCTCCAGGACCACGTTGCGGCCCTTGGGGCCGAGGGTGACCTTCACAGCATCAGCAAGGGTGTTCAGGCCCTGCTCGAGGCTGCGACGTGCTTCCTCATCGAATGCGATCATCTTTGCCATGTGAGTTTGTTGCTCCTCTATATATAGGGAAATGCGACGCCACTCTCACGTCTACAAGGTCCAAGCGGGCGCCCGCGACGGCACGGCTGGTGAGTGCAAAACAGCCTCACCCGCTCGAAATTGACTTTTTAGCACTCACTTGGCGGGAGTGCTAAAGCCATTTTTAGCAGTGTGAGGCTGCGAGTGCAATGTCAGACCCGGGGGCCACCGGGCCGCTGCACGTGGTGGAACGTCTAGACCGCTGCGGCCGGATCGCGGTTGACCGCGTGAGTCACCTCGGCCGCCTTCGCGGTGCGCTTGTAAATGAACGCCACCGCGGCGACGAACAGAACCACACCGATGAGCGTGGTCCAGCCGCTCTCCTCGAAGACCTCCAGTGGGCTCTCACCCTGCGAAGCCGCGATGATACCGGCATTGACCACACCAAATAGGGACTCGCCCACGATCAGACCGGTGGCGCCCAACGTGCCCATGCGCTTAGCGAATTCCGGGTTGCGCTGGTGTGCTGCCCAACGGTTGTAGAAGTACGCGAGGAACGCACCGATCGGCACCATCACGGTGACGCTGACCGGCAGGTACATGCCCATACCCACAGCCAGCGGCGGCAGCGAGTACTTCTTATCGGTCGTGGCCGACAAGATCTCATCAACAATGATCACGGCGGTGCCGATAGCAGCACCCAGGAAGATCAGGTTCCAGTTCAAGGAATCGTCGAAAATGCCACTTGCCACCGACGACATCAGCGCCGCCTGCGGAGCAGCCAACGCATCCGGGCCAGCACCCTCCATGCCCTGGAAACCGAAGCCGGTGAGCATCAGCTGCAGAACCGGCGGGATGACCACAGAACCGAAGATCACACCGATGACCAAAGCCACCTGCTGCTTCCACGGCGTCGCACCGACCAGCTGACCAGTCTTAAGGTCCTGCAGGTTGTCATTGGAAATCGTCGCAATACCGAACACGATCGCGGCAGTGAACAACGTGTAGGCAATCAAGGACGATGCGGAAGCATCCGTGCCAGCCATGAACGCAGCGATCAGAAGTGCCGAAGCGATCACAGCGATGATGCCCACCGAAGAAATCGGCGAGTTCGACGCACCGATCAGACCAGCCATGTAGCCACACACCGAAGCGATGACCAGGCCGACGATGAGAATGAACAGCACGGAGATCGCCGTGAGCAGGAATGCGTGCTCATGAATATCGGTGCCACGCTGGAAGTCCCACAGCAAGAAACCGATCGGGATCATAGACAGCAAAATAACGGTACTGACAATCGGGAACGGAATGTCCTGCTCTGTCACATCCACATCCCGGCCAGCCGCACGCTTGCGGGAGCTAGCCAGAGAAGCACTCACGCCCTTGGTCACCGGGCCAGCAATCTTGACCAGTGTCCACAGTGCAGCAACAGCCATGGTGCCCACGCCGATGAAGCGGATCTCCGAGGAGAACGTGGTGGTGACGAGTTCGGTGAGGTCGGCCGCCGAGCCGTCGATAAGCGACGAAGTGCGCCATGGAAGCAGAACGAAGAAGGAAATGACAACGCCCACGAGCATCGCGATACCCACGGTGAGGCCCACGAGGTGGCCGACGCCGATGAGCGCGAGGGAGAGCGAACCGCCGAGCATCGTTGCGCCCGGACCGAATTTGAAGACCGCGGAGACCTCGCTGGCTGCTGCCTTCATTGCGGCAAGCAGGCTGTAACCTGCGGAAACGAGACCGCCGATGACGATGATGCGCAGGCCCTTCTCGTTTTCCTCATTGTGCGGATCACCATCGCCGACGCGCAGGACCTCAGCTGCTGCCACACCTTCCGGGTACGGCAGGTCAGAGCCCGTAACCAGCGCGCGACGCAGCGGCACCGAGAACATCACACCCAAAATGCCGCCGAGAGCACACACCAGCGAGGTGGTCCAGAACGGGAAGCCCTGCCAGTAGCCGATCATGACCAGGCCCGGCAGCACGAAGATGATTGCTGACAGCGTGCCTGCCGCCGAGGCAATCGTTTGCACAATGTTGTTTTCCTTCACATTGTGCCCAGCGAATTTACGCAGCACCGCCATCGAGATGACTGCTGCAGGAATCGATGTAGCGAACGTCAGACCAACCTTCAACCCCAGGTAGACATTCGCGGCAGTGAACACGAGCGTGATCAGCCCGCCGATGATGATGCCGCGCAGTGTTAGCTCGCGCAGGCTCGTCCCGTTATCCATTTCCGACCTTTCTTACGGTGTATTGGCAGGGATCTTACTCCTGACTCCAACAATCGTTGAAACCGCAATAACCTAAGCTCAGGCCCCCTGTTTTCACCCCTCTGGCACACGCGCGGAAACACCTTTAGAACGTGCCGCGGAACCGCCCGCTTTCCCTGCGCACAATCACCACTGCTTTCGGCTGCGGCAGCCAAAACCGGAAGTATTTGTCCTTCATCTGCGCAATCGCTGCTTGCTGCGCAGCCGCGCCGGCATTGATTTTCGGCTCATACAGGTTGATCAGGTGGCCGTCGCCAGCGAACACTTGGCGCTTAATGTCGCGCGGCAGTCCGATCGCCGCGTCACACCAACTAAACAGCAGTTCTTCCCCCGACGGCAGGCGCGCGACCTTGCGGTTTTGCAGTGGCTCATCGTTGCCCTTCCACCGCGCGTTCTTATCCACGGCCAGATCTACCGCCACCACATGCCCGTATTCGCGCTTCACCACCGGATCAAACAAGTCCCTGACACGGGATCCGAAGACCTGCACAAGAAAGGACACCAGCAGCAGCACGATAAGGACCGCCCGCACTGGATGCTCCGCTGCATCAGCCATCAGCCCTGAGAACCACTCCGCCATAGGCACACACTCCCCCGCTTTGATGTGGCGCCGATTTTAGCAACCCGGACATACCTCGCCCGTCCACTTTGGGCGCTGGTACGTTCGAGCTCATGAGCACTTTTGAACCGAACCGCGAACGGATCTTCAACGACCTTTCTGCACTCGTCTCTTTCAACTCCCCGCACTCTGTACCGGAGCTTGCCGACCAGCACTCGGCCGCTGCCGATTGGGTCGCTAATGCACTCGCCGAGCGTGGCCTTGAGGTTGAGCGCCACGCCACCGTGGACAATGCGGACGCCATCATCGCCCGCAAGCACGTCAGCGATGACGCCCCGACCGTCCTTCTTTATTCGCACTACGACGTCGTGCCCGCCGGCGACGCATCCGCCTGGACCGCCGACCCGTTCACCCTCACCGAACGCGATGGCCGCTGGTACGGCCGTGGCGCCGCCGATTGCAAGGGCAACGTAGCCATGCACCTCGAGGCACTACGGCTTATCGACGACGCCGGCGGCACCGACGCAAACCTCGTCGTCCTCGTCGAAGGCTCTGAGGAGCTCGGCGGCGGTGGCCTGGAAAAACTCATTGAGGAACAGCCAGAACTGTTTGCGGCCGACATCATCCTCATCGCCGACTCCGGCAATGTCACCGTGGGCACCCCGACCCTGACCACCGCGCTGCGTGGCGGCGCTCAGCTCAAGGTCACGGTGGAGACCCTCCGCGGTGCGATCCACTCCGGCACCTTCGGTGGCCCTGCCCCGGACCCGGTCGCAGCACTGATCCGCACGCTTGATTCGCTTCGCGACGAAACCGGCCGCACCACCATCGACGGCCTCGACGACGCACTTTCCGCCACCTGGTCTGGCCAGCCCTATGACACCGATGCCTTCCGCAATGACGCCGGCGTTCTCGACGGCGTCTCCCTGATGGGCGATATTGATAATGGTGGTGAAAACGCCGCTGACATGGTGTGGGCTCGCCCCGCTGTAACCATCATTGGTTTCACCTCCACCCCGGTTGACCAGGCAGTCAATGCGATCATCCCGCGCGCAGAGGCCCAGCTGAACCTGCGCGTCCCCGCCGGCATGGACCCGGCCACCGCTGCGGAAGCCCTGAAGAAGCACCTCATTGACCACACCCCATGGGGCGCCAAGGTCGAGGTAGAGATCTTCGACATCAACCACGGCTTCTCCACCGATCCCTCCCAGCCCGCCATCGCCCTGCTTGGCGAGTGCCTGCAGGAGGCATACAAGGAAGCAGCCGGTTCCGACCCGGCCGTCACCGCATCGACAGACCTGGTCTCTGTCGGTTCGGGCGGCTCCATCCCGCTGACCGCCACGCTGCAGAAGCACTACCCGGACGCAGCTATCGCCATGTACGGCGTGGAAGACAACAACGCTGGCATCCACTCCATCGACGAGTCGGTCCACCCGCATGAAATCGAGCGCGTCGCTGTTGCCGAGGCGAAATTCCTCCAGCGCGTCACCAAGCTCTAGCCCCACTCGGTAGACCCACTCAGTCCGGCATCCCGGGACCGGCGCCCTGTTAGCCCGGCACCCCGGCCCCCGGCCCCCGCCGGCCACGTCCCCCCACCTCAAGGGGCCGGTGGATTTAGATCACATTCGCCTCCAGGAACGCGGCTAAAACCCCAGGTCAGATTTAGTTGCACCGGCA
>NZ_CAMXWS010000059.1 GCF_947253065.1 uncultured Corynebacterium sp. | reverse complement strand
CGGTGAATCTGTATGACACCCAACGCTTCGCCAATCAGAAGCAACGCGACCTAGCCCGGGCCACCATGCCGACGTGTCCAGTACCAGACTGCCGGCACGCGGCAGATAACTGCGAGGTCCACCACATCAAAGCATGGTCACAAGGTGGAATGACCAACATGAACAACCTGGCCATGCTGTGCAGGTACCACAACAGAACCAACGACGATGACCCCACCAAACCCCACCGCGGCCGGCTGGAGAATATCCGGGGCGCACCGATGTGGAGATCACCACGGGGGTACCTGGTGCCTAATACCGTCCACCCCTACGGAGCGATGACGCTCCTCTACGGCAGGTAGACGGCAGATAACCCACCACCTCATGCCGAAAGCCAGCAACAGCTGGCCTTTTCGGCATGCTCTTTTTTGGATGCCCCTTAGAGCGGCGCCCTCCGCCTAACGCAGGATGTCACGGCCGTACTTCAGTGCGGCCGTGAGTAGGCCTGCCCATTTCTCGGGTGCCATGCCTTCCGGCCCACCGATGGGCACGATGCGCTGCTCGGCGACGGTCCGGGACTCGGTGTATTTGAGCAGACCTCCGTCGCCGTGGCGGCGGCCTACGCCGGAACGCTTCCAGCCACCCATGGGGGCGCCGATGGAGGACCAGCCAGCGGAGTAGCCCTCATTGATGTTCACGGTGCCGGCCTCCAGGTGGCGGGCGATCTCCTGCGCGGTAGCGCTCTTGCCAAAGATGGAGGCGTTGAGGCCGTACTCGGTGTCGTTGGCTTTCGCGATGGCCTCTTCATGTGAATCGACGACCTCGATGTACACCACCGGCCCAAACACTTCCTCCCGGTACAGTCGTGCGTCCTCCGGCACGTTCAAAAGCACGGTGGGGGCGTAGAAGTTGGGGCCGATGTTGGTCAGGCGCTTGCCGCCTGTGGCGACGGTGGCGCCTTTGGCCACGGCGTCGTCGACGAACTCGGCGACGGTGTCCGCGTGTTCCGAGGAGATGAGGGAGCCCATGTCGATGTCCCAGTCGTGGCCGGCGCCGATCTTCATTTTTTCCACGCACCGCACAAACGCCGGGATGAACCGATCCGCTACGTCACGGTGGACGTACATGCGCTCGATGGAGATGCACAGCTGGCCCGTGTTGGAGAAGCAGGCATGGCGCACACCAGACACAGCCTTATCCACGTCCACGTCCGCCGTCACAATCAACGGGTTCTTCCCACCCAGCTCACCGGAGAACCCGATGAGTCGCTCGCCCGCCTGGGCTGCGAGCTTGGCGCCTGTGGCAGAGGAGCCGGTGAACATGAGGTAATCGACCTGTTCCACGAGTGCTTGACCCACTTCGCGGCCAGAGCCAGGAACGACGGTGAGCACGTCCTTGGGTAGGCCTGCCTCGGCGAGCAGTTCCGCGGCGCGCAGGGAGGTCATCGGGGTGTTGGAGTCCGGTTTCAGCACGACGGTGTTGCCGGCGAGGATCGCCGGGATAGCGTCGGAAATAGCCAGCACCAGCGGGTAGTTCCACGGAGCGATGATGCCCACGACACCAATGGGGGAGTGTTGGACCTGGGTCTTCGTTGCAATCGGCAACGCCACCTTCGCACGGTCCGGCGACAGGAGCTTCTCAGCACGGTAGGCGTAGTGGCGGGCGGTCAACGCATTGTCAAGCACCTCTTCGAAGGCGGCGCGACGGTTTTTGCCGTTCTCGTCCTGGATGATGTCCAGCAGCTCATTCTGGTGCTTGAGCACCAGGTCGTGGTAGCGCAGCATGATCTTTTTGCGCTCTTTGACGGGGGTGGCGGCCCATTCGGGTTGCTTGGCGCGGGCACGCTCGACGATCTGCGTGGCGGTTTCGGCGCCGTAGTAGTTCGTGGTGCCGACGATGGTGCCGTCGGCAGGATTCGTGATGGTGATGGTCGTGTCAGAATCGTTGTGCAGGCGCGTTGTCATAGTCCCCCAAGATAATGCACTTCTGCCCTTCGGGGCAGAGGGATCGGGAGAAAACTTTGGCCCTAGAACACGAACTTTTGTACCAAAGACCGGTACGCCTTGGTGGTCAACTCGACGTCTTCGATGTCGACGTATTCGTCATGCGAGTGCAGTTGGTCCAGCACCTCACCAAGTCCGCGCTCGGCAGCGTGCAGGGCAAACCCGTAGCCCACCCCACCTTTGCGGCGGCCGAAGCGGAGGTCGGAGCCACCTGCAGCGATCGTTGGCACCACGGGCACGCCGGGGAAGAATTCCCCGAAGGTCTCCACGATCGCTTCATATAGCGGCCCGGAGGCGGGGGATACAGTGGCGTCTTCGGTGATCAGGTGCTCGATCTCCACCCGTTCCGCCAGATCGCCGAGCGCTTCCCGCAGAACTTCGTCGACATCTTCCTGCGTCTGCCCAGGTAGCGGACGAATGTCCAGCTCCACGTACGCATTCGACGGCAGCACGTTGATGGCCCCACCGGCGCGGATCACAGTCGGCGCCACGGTGAGATGGCTCATGGCGTGGGAGTAGCGGGCAAGAGGCCCAAGCGCCTCATAGTTCTCCCCGCGCAGCAGCTGCTGTTCCGTCGAGGGGTCGAAGCGGAAGGCGCGGACGTAGCCTTGCCACAGGTCATCGGCGACAACAGGGGGCTCAATGCTGGCCAGTCGACGCGCAACTTCGCCCACCAGCCCCACCGTGAGTTCCCGCCCATATGGCGCAGACCCGTGGCCTGCGTCGCCGTGGATGGTGATGCGCCGCTGCGCCGCCCCCTTTTCACCCACGACGACAACGAGCGCATCCGGCAGGTGGGACCCAGAGGTCTCGGAGAGACAGTTGCGCCAGCTAAAAGCATCGGGTTCGTGCTCCGCGATCCAACCGGCGCCGAGCCCACCGCGGGCTTCCTCATCAGCGCAGCCCACGAAAGTCAGCGTGCCGCGCGGACGTTGCGCCGCCTGCGCCACCTCGCGCGTGACCGTAGCCATCGCCGCCGTGATGAACAGCATGTCCATCGCGCCACGCCCGTAGATTCGTCCGTTCTCAATCTCCGCGCCGAACGGGTCCTGCGTCCATTTTGGCTTATCGACGGGCACCACATCCGTATGCCCCAACAACGTCAACGGTTCCGCCTCGGGGTCCGTCCCTTCGACGGTGAACGCAACGGAAACGCGACCGGGGTGCGGCTCAAAACGCTGCACTTTCACGTCGGTGCCGGCGAAGAACTCCTCTAGGGTCTCAGCGTTGCGTACCTCCTGGCCGGAATCGGGGGTGAGGTCGTTGACGCAGGCGTTGCGGATGAGTTGGCGTAGCAGATCAATGGTGGTTTGTTCAGTCAACCTTTGCCTCCTTGAGATAGTCGGCGACGTGGGTGAGTGCCTCCTGGCAGTCTTCCTCGGAGCCGTCGAGGGAACGGGCGGCGATAGCGATGCCGTACGTGGTCTCACCAATTGTGGTGAAGCCGAATTGGCGGGTGTGCCATGATCCGTCGTCGGCGTCGGACCAGCCACCTTTGAATGGCACATTATCGAGTTGGCCGAGGCCGTAGCGATGTTCGCCCACAATTTTATGCATATCGACGATCACCGGGTTATCCTCCGGCACCGCCGCCAACTGGTGCCCATACCGTGCCTGACCAGGCAACGTCCATGCCGTGGTGCCCCACGCGGGCTGAGGCTTCACCGTCACACCACTCTTAGCTATTTCCTCCGACACCAGCCGGCTCGCATCCGCAGCCGATCCAAGGCAGCCCCACAGTTGGTCGGTGGCATCATTATCCGACCATTCGATGGCCGCCTCCGTGAGCTTCTCTAACGCTTTTTCCCCGTACGAGCAGTGTTTTTGCGCTACCAGCGCAATGGGCACCTTGATGGTGGACCAGGCCGGCATGACCCCCACTGAACCAGCAGTTATATCCTGCGTCCCATCAAAAACGGCCACGCCCACCTGGACATCCAGCTGCTCCTCAATCTCGGCCACGTTCTCATCCAGATCACTCAGATCTAGGTGTGGCCCATCAGAGAGAGCCACTACTGGCCCCACATCAGGCATTGATGGCCCCGCCAAATATGAGCAGCCACTCACAGTCACCCCAACCGCAATGAACGCGCACGCCAGCGCAGCACACCGTTTATTCACACCGAGGATCTTATAGGGTGGGGGGACATGGGGCAGTTGGATGTAGTGGGTGGTGTTGGTGAGGCCGTCGATAAGCTAAAAAAGCTGTATGCGACGTCTTGTGGGCGCGCGCGTGAATGCGTGGCCACAGGCGACTATGCGCGCTACAACGAGGTGCTCTACCCGAAAATCGCGGTGCGCATCACCCAGTGGCGGCCGATCGACCGCTCCCAACCTTTCGGCTACGTTGATGAGGCTGGCACCTACTCCGCGGTGATCTCACGGCCCGACATGATGGAGGCCTACCTGCGCCACCAGCTCGAATGCCTGGCCGCCAACTATCCATGCGAGATTTCCGTCGGTTACTCCGACGTAGGCATCCCGCCGGAATACATCCGCGGCCACGGCCCCGTCAGCGAAGCGCGCCGCACCGACATCCCACGCCCCACGCTTGACGACGTCCACGATGCAATCATCGACGGCGACTGGGACGCCTTCCACAGCCCCGAAAAACCCCTCTTCCACTTCGGCCCCCAACGCTTCGACATCGCCTGCGAACGCATCGAGCATTACACCGGCATCGACGTGGAGTCCGTGCAGCGCTACATCCTGTTCACCAACTACGACATGCACACCCGCGAATTCGTGCGCTTCGGCCTGAACGAACTCGCGCGAGAGGGCACCCGGTACACCGCCCTGCTCCTGCCAAACGGCCGCCGTATCACCCCCGCCGACGTTTTGGACGTTGATGCGGTGGCTGCTGACGTGACCTCGAGCTACCAGATGCCGCGCTACGACCTGGTGGCGGAGAATAATTCCGGCGTGACCATGATCAACATTGGTGTGGGGCCGTCCAATGCGAAGACCATCACGGACTGTTTGGCGGTGCTACGCCCCGAATGCTGGATCATGATCGGACACTGCGCCGGCCTGGACGCCCGCATGCGGATCGGGGACCTCATCCTGGGCAACGCCTATGAGCGGCGCGACCACGTGCTGAACAACCACATTGAACGCGAGCTGCCCATTCCGGCGATCCCGGAGATTCAGCGGACACTAGAGAAGGCCGTGAAGCGGATCTACGGGGATGAGGAGCAGTCCCTCATGCGCACCGGCACGGTGCTGTCCACGGATGACCGCAACTGGGAGTGGCAGACCCCACGGGACCTGTGGGCGTGGCTGCGGGGATCGACGGCGGTGGCGGTGGACATGGAGTCTTCCACCATCGCCGCGAATGGCTACCGCTACCGGGTGCCGTATGGGACGTTGTTGGCGGTGTCGGATCTGCCCCTGCATGCGGTGCCGAAGTTGCCGGCCGCGGCCCAGGCCTTCTACTCCAACTCGAAGGAGGCACACGTCATGTGTGCCGTGCGGACGATGGAACGGTTGGCTAAAAATCCGGAGCGATTGCGGACGCGTAAGTTACGTCGGACACAAGGAGAGGTCCCGTTCCGCTGAGCTTACCGACGTTTCCCCTTCCCACGGGGTATGTTTTCCACTGTGAGAACCGGTGAGAAGCGCAGTGTAAAACAAATCGCGGGACAGGCAACGGTGGTGTGCGTGCTGCTTGTTGCCTGCGGGGTGATTGTGTACCGGTACTGGGCGAATTTTGCCGAGTACAACAGCGTGTTCAAGACCGACATTCCCCTTGACCTGTGGATCTACCTGCGGGGCGGGGAGCGTCTCATCACGGGGGAGGCGCTCTACAGCGGGAACATTATTTTTGACCTGCCGTTTACCTACCCGCCGTTTTCAGGCCTGTTGTTCTCGTGGCTGGGCGTGCTCGACGACATTGTGGTGACGGTGCTGTGGCACACCATGTCGATTGTGTGCACCCTGGTGGTTTTGTGGTTGTGCTTCGCGCGACTGGGGGTGAAGATGACGCCGGCGTTCGCAATCATCCTCCCCGCTTTGGCTGCTTTCTTCCTTTTGGGTACGGAGCCGATGCACGCCACCTTGTTCTGGGGCCAGGTGAACATCCTGCTCATGCTGTTGGTGTGCTTGGATTTCCTGCCGAGTAGGTACCGGCTGCCTGGTGTCGGGGTGGGTTTGGCCGCTGGGATTAAGCTGACGCCGGCGTTTTTCGGATTGCTGTTTTTGGTGCAGCGGCGCTGGGCGGCGGCTTTCGGGAGTTTTGTCACGTTCCTTGTCACCGTCGCCGTCGGTTTCGTCGCAGTGCCGGACGCGAAGGCCTTCTGGACAGACGCCATGTTCTCCTCCGACCGCGTCGGTGACCACTCGAATCCGGGGGCGCAGTCCATCAAGTCGGTGCTGGTGCGCGACTTTGGCATCGAGTCCGGCGCGGTGTGGCTGG
>NZ_CAMXWS010000058.1 GCF_947253065.1 uncultured Corynebacterium sp. | reverse complement strand
GTTCCCACCACCGTCACGGTCACTGCCGACCCGAAGGATCTCCCGTCCTCCTATGACTTGTACGTGGCACTCGGCGATTCTTATGCCGCGATGGGCTCGGCCTCCGGCCCGTTTGAGGGCCCGGAATTCTGTGCCCGCAGCGAAGACAATTACCCGCACAAATTGGCCAAGCTCTACACCGGCATCAATGAAAAGCGCGGCTTTATCGACGCCACCTGCCAAGGTTCCACCACCGACCACCTGATCAACGGTCGCACCATCGACGAGAAGCTCAATGCCGAAGAGGCCGTGGAAAAAGAATCCGAGAAGTCCACTGCTGAGACAACAGCCTCGAAGCCAAAGACCCCGAGCACACTAGCCCCGCAGATCGACGCACTTGAGCCGGATACAGACCTGATCACTCTGTCGATCGGTGGCAACGACATCAATTTCGGCCCATGGAGCCGCTGCATCACCGGAATGATGGAAGGCAAGGGTGAGGACGACTGCGACGATGGCCTGTACGACGAGACCGCCCGCGCTGTCGTTGATCTCCCGGCGCGGCTCGATGAGATTTACGCAAAGATCCACCAGAAAGCACCGAACGCGACCATCATCACCACGGGTTATTTGCCAATTGCTTCGCTTCAGGACGAATGCGACGCCACCGCCGACCTCCCCAGCGGCACCTTGAATTGGGCCGCTGGCCTGACGGTGACCATGAATGCGATGGTCCGCGATGCCGCCGCACGCAATGGCGCGCTCTATGTCCTGCCTGCAAATGCTGATTTCCATGGCGTGTGCGCCCCGAAGAATGAGCGCTGGACAGACCCGACGGGCAAGGAAACCAATTCCTTCCCCGCCCACCCCACTCCCGCTGGGCAAAAGGCCATGGCAGAAGCCATCGCAGACGTGTTGAAAAAGCTTTAGACCGCCACGTCGTTGTACGGCATCACTGTCGATAGCCAGGGGAAGACGACTTCCATGAGCAGAAAGAACACTGCGACCACAAGCGCGATCACGATGAGTGCTTTCACCGGGGTCGGGCCGGGCAATAACCGCCACAAAGCTCGGTACATGTCTATTTTCCCTTTCCGCTCTTCAGCGCTGGCGGCAGACCAGCTTGCTTATCGCGCTCGTCTGTCTGCACCGCATGAATGATCATTCGTTCCGCATTGGAAAATTGCGGGTGGCACGTAGTCAACGTGATCACGCGTTCCAGGTTCTCCTCGGTAGCATCAGGGGATTCTGGCAGCGGTGCGAGCACACTGGTATCGCTCGGCACAGTGATATGCCTTCCCAGTACATGCGCATACCTGCCGGAAACGACCTCCGCGCGCAATGGCTCTTCCAAGCAGCTTGCCGACGCTTCCCGTGCCCCCTGCCCTTCCTCCATCGGCAGGACACGATACGTGAACCACTTGTCCTGGGTCTCCACCACAATCGCATCACAAGCCTCCAACCGACCCAGATCATTGAATGGCGCGCCCTTGCCCACACGGTGTCCAGCCAACGCGAAATTACCGGGCTCATCAGGCATCTGCGTGTCCTGATAATGCCCCGGACCAGTCAGAAGTGTCTGATCATCAGTTCCTTCCAGCACCGCGTAGGTGTAATCCACCCCGAAGGAAGGAATGAAGAGTTGCGCGAATGCCTCGCCCATTTCGGGGAGGTGGGTGGTGCGGGGATTACGCCATTCGTCGGCAAGCTGGTTTTGTGCTTCTTGCTGCATCTCGCCTGAGCGGAGATTGGTCCAAAAAGCCTCATAAAACGCGAAAAGCAGCAAGACAACGCCAAGCGTGAGAAAGATTTCACCAATGACTTCACGCACTGTGATCTGTGCGCTTCTCTGGGTATCGGATTCGCAGTCGCCAGATATTTCCACGCTTGAGGGCATGGCTTAACATTAACGCACACCCAGTACCCGGCTTACGGAGGATTTCACGCACTCATGCTGCTCGAAGCATTCGTCTGGCCGGTATCCGCAGTGATGAAGCTGTGGCACTGGCTCCTTGCGCAAGTATTCACCGTCGCCCCCGATACCGCGTGGGTGCTGTCCATCATCCTGCTCGTCGTCACCGTGCGTGGATTCTTGGTGCCATTCAACTGGTCCATGTTCAAATCCTCTCGCATCATGCTCATGATGCGCCCTGAGCAGGAAGAGTTGGAGGAACGCTACGGCAAATCCACTGACCCGCAAGACGTGGCCGCGCATGATGCAGCACTGAAGAAGCTGAACAAGGATTACGGGTACAACGCAATGACCGGGTGCATCCCGCCCTTGGTACAGCTCCCGTTCATTCTGGGTCTCTACCGCCTGTTGATGTGGATGTCCGTGCCCGAGAACGGCCGCACCGACACCAATATCGGCATCCTCACTCCCGAGGACATCGCGAGCTTCCTCGACGCCTCCTTCATGGGTGTTCCCCTGCCCGCTTATGTGTCCATGACCTCCGAGCAATTCGCCGCACTCGGCACCACGGGCGACCAGGTCCGTGCCGTGGGCATTCCGCTGTTGATCTTCGCCCTGATCTTCACCACCATCAACACCGCGGTCTCCCAGTTCCGCTCCCGCATACATCTGGACTGGAATCAGTCGACGTCGCGCAAGATGTACAAGACCATGTGGCTCATGCTGGTCATTATTCCCATCTCGCTCGGCTTCGTGGGCATGACCGGTCTGATCCCGGTGGCTCTGTTGATGTACTGGTTCCTCAACAACCTGTGGACCCTGACCCAATCCGTAATCATGTGGTACTTCCTGGCAAAGAAGTACCCGCTGGAGGATGTCCACAGGAACCAGATCATCTCTTCGCGCACTAAGGCCACTCAAGAAACACGCGAAGCTAAACAAGCCAAGCGCACTGCGAAGCGGTCACACCG
Organism: uncultured Corynebacterium sp.; assembly: GCF_947253065.1. Taxonomy (GTDB): domain Bacteria; phylum Actinomycetota; class Actinomycetes; order Mycobacteriales; family Mycobacteriaceae; genus Corynebacterium. The sequence continues at coordinate 3,721 of NZ_CAMXWS010000058.1, read as the reverse complement.
TCGCCGGACTCTAAATGCCCTGGCGCACCCCACCACATTCGGTCAGGTCCGCCGCGATATCAAGGCAGAAAAGGCCGCCGCAAAGGCTGAACGCCGTGGTGAAAAGGCAGAAAAGAAGACCTTGAAGAAGGAGCGGAACAAAGCGCGTTCCGCCAACCGCAAGGCCGAAATGGAAAAGCACCGCCAGCTACGGCAGCAAGCTAAGGAAGCAAGAAAAGCAGCGGCTCAACAAAAGACTGAGCAGACTCCCGACGATCAGATGGAATAATCAGCCGGCGGTGCGGAGAGCATCTGGCGCGCCAGATCCTTAGCCGTGACCAACGGGCCATCGTCTCGGCTAATACGCGCACCAGTCATGCCGCCGTCCAAGAAGATGAGTAGCTGGCTCGCTTGGGTGCCCGACGGGTAGCCATTCTTCTTATCTAAAAGCTCCGTCATCGTTGCGTGCATCCAGTTTCGGTGCTCAACGCACGCAGCGACGATATTCCGCTCGGACTCACATTCCGGTCGCGGGTATTCAGTAGCAGCATTGACAAAGGGCGAGCCACGGAAGTCCTTTTCCGGCTCCTCCTCAATGGCCATGTCAAAAAACGCCAGAATTTTCGAGTCCGCATCAATCATCGAAGCGGTCCGCTCCGCCCAGCGCGTGCGGTACTCCGTGTCCAGCTGCTGCAGATAAGCGATGACCAGGTTGTCCTTCGAACCAAGCAGCGAGTACAGCGAGGCCTTAGCCACGTCAGCCTCGCGGAGAATCCTGTCAATGCCGATAACGCGGATTCCTTCTTCGGTGAACAGCTTCGTCGCCGCATCTAGAAGACGCTGACGTGGGGCCGGACGATTCCGTCGGCGCGACGCCGGTTTCTTCTTCGCGGTACTGGCGCTGCCCTGGGTCACCACAACTCTCCTTCCAGCAGAACAATAACGCTCAACATAATAGACAAACCGGTACGTTCATTCAACGGGAGGGCAGGTCAGGCACGCATAAAAAGACCCCGGCCCCCCATTGCGGGAAAAGACCAGGGTGAGTCGAGCGAAATGCTCGGCCAAAAAATCAGCGATTTTTAGCGACGGCTACCCGTCACCTTGTTTACGATCCACAGAACGATGACCGCACCGAAGATACAGGTAAGGAAGCTGAAGAACATTCCCTTGCTCTCCACATCCACGAAGAAGCTAAGCAGCCAGCCACCGAGCAGACCACCGACGACACCGCAGGCGATGTTGGCGAAGATGCCCATGGAAGCGTCACGGTTCATAATCATGGATGCGATCCAACCAGCAATACCGCCGATAATGATCCAACCGATGATCCCCATAGAAATAGTCATTGTGCGTTTTCCTTTCTTTTAAAACACAGATGCAATATCCATTATGCCTGCATCAATTAATTTTTGGGCAACGCTACGCCCACGGTTGGATAACGAAAGATAACAGTTTTCCAACCGAGGGCTATCAAAGATCAGGTATTACCTCGGCAAACGCTCCGGGCGAACGACCATCATCGGGCACGGAGCTGCCTGCAGCAACGCACGCGAGGTGGAACCAAGAAGCATGCCCTTGAAGCCGCCACGGCCGTGGGAGCCCGTGATCAAAAGCTGAGCATTCTTGGACTGGTCCACCAGTGCGCGGACCGGACGATCACGCGTGACCACCTTGGTCAGCTTCACATCGGGGAATTTCTCCACCAGCGGTGCAAGCTCCTTGTCGAGGCTCTCCTTGCGCTCCTCTTCGAACTGCACCCACTGCTCATCCCCCAGGATCGCACCAGCCATCGGCTCGTGCACCTGGTTCTCCAGGTAAGTGTGCACGGCGATCAATTCAGCACCACGTGCATGCGCCTCCTCAAATGCCACCTGGGTAGCCTTCACGGAGACATCGGAGCCGTCGACGCCGACAACGACCGGGCCGTACTTGGTCTCCGGGGTGACAGCATTGTCTTCGCGGACAACGACGACCGGGCACGAAGCGTGCGCCACCACAGCAGCAGAGACTGACCCCAGCACCATGCCGGACAGGCCACCAAGACCACGGGAGCCCATGACGATCATGGTTGCTTCCTTGGACAGATCGAGCAGCATGTCGATCGGGGAGCCTTCAGCGATCGTGTGATCGACCTCCAGGTCCGGGGCGACCTCAAGAGCAATCTCACGAGCTGCCTCGACCTTGCTCAGGCACTCCCTCTGCAGATCGTCGAAAAGCTCTTGCGGAGGAACCATGCCTTCTGCGTACAGGAACTGAGGCATCGTGTACGAAGAAGCGAGACGCAGCGGAACACCGCGCTTCAACGCAGTATTCGCCGCCCAGCGAACAGCGTTATTTGAAGGTTCGCCGCCGTCGACGGCGACAATGACCAGATCGTGGTGGCTCATAAGAAAGTGCCTTTCCGTTCCCTACGTCGTGACACACCAAAGATGGTGTTCACCTGACACTTTCATTGTAACCCTGCCAACAGATCGTTGGCCGGACTGTTTAGCGCGGAATCTCGATCGGGAACGCGGCCTCAGCGTTCGCCGGGAAAAGAGCGGTGTAAATGGTCCACAGGACATCAGCGATCGCCTTGCCAATGCCGGTGCTGAAGAAGTCAGTGAGCTGCGAAATAATTGCGTCGAAATTCATGAGGCTAAAGTTAATACATATGCCACGCCCAGGGAAGCAAAAGCGTCAACCACCTCTACCCCCGCGGGGCGGACTAGGTGCTACGCGCGCACGCGTCCCTGAAGGCGAACCAATCGCTGCCTGGGACTTCATTTGGCATCTCGTGTCGTCACAGCGACACAGGCACCCAGAAGATGACCAAACCGCCGTGAGCAAACGGTTCGCTGACAACGAGGTCGTGCTTATCGACGCCTCCCCGCTTACCCCTTCTGACCTTCTATATCCCGGAACGGACGTCTATTTCTATCGCCGCCCAGCACCTGAAGAGCGCGTGCCATATGAGGTTGAGACGGTCTACGAAGATGACGCAATAATGGTGGTAAATAAACCGCCATTTTTGGCGACCATGCCCAGGGCATCCCACATCACTGAGAACGTGACAGTGCGTCTACGGCGCTCTACCGGCAACGAAGAACTCACCCCCGCTCACCGACTTGACCGAATGACATCTGGCCTGTTGCTTCTGACCAAGAAAGCTGAATTTCGGGGCGCCTATCAAGAACTCTTTGCCCGACGTGAAGTGGAGAAAGGCTACGAAGCAGTGGCAGAAGATATCGGATTGAAAGCACCCCTGTCGTGGGAGCACCACATTGAAAAGAACGAGGGTGAACTCGCTTCGAAGATCATCCTTGACCGCGATCCGAATGCGCTGACTCACGTCACCGAAATCACCCCGCTGCCAGACCGTCCGGGCGCTGCCCGGTATCTTCTCCACCCGGTCACGGGACGTACCCATCAACTTCGGGTGCAGATGTTTCATGCGGGAGCACCCATCTATGAGGATCCCGTGTACCCAAAGCTTCTACCGCTCGAAGACGAGGACTTCAATGTGCCCATGCTGCTTGCCTCGGTGGCTTTGAGTTTTACCGATCCCCTTACCGGGGAAAACCGGGTGTTCAAGGCCGAAGGATGGTCCGGCATGCCCATTCCTGACTCTATTCTTCAATAACCTTCGGGCTTCACGGCATAAGAAAAGCCGGCTACCGAATCCCGTATGGACTGGTAGCCGGCTACTAATGAAGTTTTTGGTCGGCGGTAACTTACTCTCCCACACCCTCCCGAGTGC
>NZ_CAMXWS010000057.1 GCF_947253065.1 uncultured Corynebacterium sp. | reverse complement strand
TAGTCTGATCTGCGGAAATCACAAGAATCAGACACACATTCTGCTACTTAACCCTAAGTTCACGCCCCGCATAAGAAGAAGGACCGCCGCTGCTCCCAGAAAGCAGTGGCGGTCCTTTTGTGCGCTTAGCCGGGGCTGGAGGAACCCGGGGTGACGCGACCTGATTTTCGCAACGAGATTCGGCTAATTCCGATCCCAAAAATGACTATAGGTTAGGCTCGCCTAATTCCGCAAGGGTCCCCCGATGTGGTCTGTGTCACGCACGCGTGCTTGGATAGTTAGTTATGGAGCCACAAAGACCAGAAGGGATCCGCAAGGGCACTGCCGAGTACCGGCGCGCCAGTTTCGCACTTCTTTTCGCTGGTCTAGCTATTTTCAATTCCCTCTATGCCACGCAAGCGCTCCTGCCAACGCTTACCGACGAACTCGGCATGACCGAGGGTGGCGCAGCCCTAACCGTGTCTGCCACGACCGGCGGACTGGCTTTGTGCGTGGTACCGGCTTCAATTCTTTCCGAACGCTTCGGCCGCGGACGCGTGCTGATCATCTCCGCGCTTTTGGCCACCACCCTGGGCTTGTGCCTACCGTTGGCGCAGACGGGCGAGCAGCTCATCGTGATGCGTTTCATTCAAGGCTGCCTCATTGCCGGCACCCCGGCAGTGGCTATGACGTGGATCTCCGAGGAGATCGAGTCTTCTGATGCTGCCGGTGCGATGGGCCTGTATATCGCCGGCAATTCTATTGGCGGTCTCATCGGTCGTCTCATTCCAGCTTTCGCCTTGGAGGTGGCTAGCTGGCGTTGGGCCCTGTTCGCCGGTGCAGTCACTGCTTTGACGTTCTCTCTGATCATGTGGGCGCTACTGCCAGCACAACGCCGGTTTGAGCCGAAGAGGCTGAACCCCAGCAATGAGCTCTCCGCCATGCTGCGCCACCTGTCTGATTGGCGGCTTGTCGGGCTTTATGCCACCGCGTTTCTGGGCATGGGCATGTTCGTGTCGGTGTACAACATGTTCGGCTTCCGCGCGATCGACCACTTCGGACTCCCACCCGCGCTGGCGGGGCTGGTGTATCTGATGTATCTATCGGGCACGTGGTCGTCGGCACGCGCTGGCGTGTACGTCAAGCAAGCTGGTCGCGGTCGCGTGATGGCCATCTCGGCGGCGATCATGCTGCTCGGCGCAATCACGCTGATCAGTGGCAACCTGTGGTTCACGCTCGCGGGCCTGCTGTTGTTCACGGCAAGCTTCTTTGCCATGCACTCGGTCGCATCCGGCTGGGTGGGCCAGGTGGCCACGCATGACCGCGCGGAGGCATCGAGTGCTTATGTGTTCTTCTATTACATCGGCTCTTCGGCGCTCGGCGCGCTGACCGGCTGGCTCTTCCAGTTCACCAGTTGGGCCGGATTCATCGGCATCATCTGCGGCTTCCTGGCTTTGCTCGTGGGTATTGCTACGTGGTTGGCGCTCACAGTGAAGAAAGGCGGGGGATCCCCGGAGCCCCAGCCTTAAGAAAGGCGCGTACAGCGGCCGTCGCACGGCAGTCGTCCTCGTTATAGCGGATCAGCATCTCACGGGCATCAACGCTGCCCAAGCGTGCTTCTCGACGCAACGCCACCGACCGCTCCCCATCCACATCGTCATCGTCCCAATGGAAACCAGCAACGGGTGCGACGACTTTCAGTCCCAGCCCGTCTGTGCCCACGAGGTGACGGCGGACATGGGAGAACACATCGACCCATTCATCGGAGGCGATAAAGGCTCGCACCTCCGCTTCATCAATAGATTCGAAGCGGCGGGCTGAAGCCATCAACCAGTGGTTCTCGCCTCCCGCCGCGTAGCAATAGGCGCGGAAGGTCCTGCCCTGCTCATGTGCTTGCTTACGGGTGGCGCGCAGCCAGGACCAAAAAGCGTGGAAATTCTCCTCCTCGGCAGAACTATCCGCACCGCCAACTTCTTCCCACGTTGCGAAGGCACGGTAGTCAGTGCCATCAAATGCGCCCCACAGGTAGGCGCCTTGGTCGAGGTAGGCCTCCATATCCACATCAATCTCAACATCGCCAGTCAATTCCGGGCCAGGCTCGAAATCACTTCGCGCCAGCACCGGAATACCTTCCCGCCAAGCACGCGCGATCTTGCTGGTCTCCCCCAGATCAGCGTCGATGGTCTGAGCGACCGTAGTGATACCGCGTTCACGCAAAGGACGAGCTTTTTGGCCTGGGAAGACCAGCGAAATATCGTCCATTTCTTTCAGTTCCGGCTCGCACAATGCCCAGTAACGGCAGCTCGCGCATTGTTTCAGGCGCAGCGGCTGGGTAGGCGTCGGCGTGGCCAGCGCCGCACGCAGGGCCTCAACATAACGGTCAGCCTGCCCGAGATATGCGCGCTCGCGGTCCTGGCCGACCACGCCCCCGAGCTCAGCAGCAATGCCAGCATCAGCCAAGAGCAGATACGCAAGGGCAATCCGGTAGCCATCGACTGTGTGATGGCGGGCTTTCGCTCCAGTTTCCAAAGGCTTGCCCAGACCCAGTCGGCGGGTGGGGATGAACTGCATCGTGGTGGTCTCACTGGAACGTGCCACACGGTGGTTAGACACAATCACCGGCAGGTATGCCCCATCTTCTTGGCGCACGAGAACATCGATCTCGGCGAGCACCGGCACGCCATCGATCACACCGGTCAGTGCCCCATCAATGATCAAGGTGGCGCGGTCTTTAATCCCCTTGCGGGTTGCGGCTTCACGCTCTGCCACCGGTGCAGCTGGGTCGAGGAAGAGGCGGGAGAAGGGTTTACGCCTGCCGTCGCCAAGCGCTCTTTGCTCAGGCAGAAGCCCAAAGACTGCGGCGCGCCCGGCGTCGACCTGTGGTTGGCGCTCCACCGCCTCGGGTAGCGGCGGAATCTCGGGGTGAGCCAAACGCTGGCGCAGGTGGTACCTGCACCCCACGAGATCGCCCGCCCGCACGAGCGAAATTTCATCGCTTCCCATTTCTTTCACCGAGCCCAAGCCTAATGGCTCGAGATGGGTAAAGTTGAATGGGACAAATAGCGAAACGACATTCAAACTGATCAGGAGCACCGAAACCATGGGACTGTTCGAAAGCATCCGTAAATCCCGCGCGAAGACCAAGGCCGAGATCAAGGCGGCTGAGGCACGCGCACGCCAGCTGGCTAAGGACGAGGCAAAGCAGGACAAGCGCACCGCCAAGCTTTTGGACAAAGCAGAAAAGCGCCTGCTCAAGGAAGAGAAGAAGGGCCTCAAGAATAAGCAGAAGCACGAGAAGCAGCTGGCCAAGACCGAGCTGAAGAAGATTCAGGAATCCGGCCTGACCAAAAAGAAGGCCAAGCAGTGGGTCGGCGCTTCCCGTATTCTCCTTCCGGTGCTCATTCCGCTGGTGTACCGTGCGCTGACGTCCTACCAGGAGAAGCAGGTCAATGACCGTGCGCGCGCAGCTGGTCTGACCGCGACTGAGATGGCGCGCTACTCCAGCCAGGGCGCTGAGCTCAAGGGCCGCGTTGAGGCAATCCGTCGCCAGATCGACGACAATGACTCGCTGGACAATAAGTTCCGTCGTGATGCCGAGGTGCGTCTGGATGAACTGGACAATGCCGTGAACAACGTCGAGCAGATGAATGATGCTCAGCGTCGTCTCGCACACGGCACGATCGACCGCGACATCAACACCCTGGCTGCGGAGATCCAGGAAAAGCTGCAGCGCGACTAGTTCTACCGCACACGTCGCGCCACCCCTCTTCAGCGCTGAATTCTGGTTAATAGTAAGTTTTTACCTAGAATTTAGATATATACACTTTTCTGCAGAAAGGGATTAGCGATGGCGCGGCGTGAAGTCACCCAGTATTACGACGACCTTGACGGGACGCCGCTGGCGGAATCCGACCATCAGTCAGTCAAGTTCAGCTTCAACGGCATTGATTACGCGCTTGACTTGTCTAAGGCGAACCTGCAGCGCTTCCACGATGTATTGACGCCGTATATCGCTGCTGCACGTGAGGTGCCGAAGGATCCGCGCAGTCGCGTTGAGGCATCCCAGATCCGTGAGTGGGCCCGCAAGAAGGGGCTTAGGGTCGCGCAGCGCGGCAAGATCCCATTCGAGATTCTTGACGCTTACCGCAACGCAAACGCCTAGTTCGCAGCGTTTTCAGCGCTCTTTTTAGAGCACACCCTGTTCGCGTGCCGATGCCACAGCGGAGGTACGCGAACGCACGCCCAGTTTGTCGTAGATATGCACGAGGTGGGATTTCACTGTTGCCTCCGACAGCATCAACTGCTGGCCGATCTCACGGTTGGAGGACCCACCAGCAACGAGCTGGAGCACTTCCAGTTCGCGCGGCGTGAGCGAGGAGCGCGGGGCACGGTCACGCGTTTGCAGGCGGTTGCGCACCATCGGCGACATTGCCTGGTCGCCCTTCGCGGTTGAACGCACGGCAGCCAGCAGCTCGCTCGGGGGAGCATCTTTGAGCATGTAGCCAACAGCGCCCGCTTCGATCGCACCGAGAATATCCGCATCGGTGTCATAATTGGTCACCACCAGCACCTTCGGCGGATTCGCCATGGTCGCGCGGATTTCCGCAGTGGCTTCCGCACCCGTGGTCACGCGAGTGCCCTGGGCGCCGGCACCGAAGCGGAGGTCCATGAGGATCACGTCAATGCCGCCAGCCTGCGCGGTGGCGATCGCACCTTCTGCGGTAGCTACTTCACCGACAACGATGATGTCATCGGCGGCCTCCAGAACTGAGCGAAGGCCAAGACGGACGATCTCGTGATCGTCGGCAAGCAAGACGCGAATCATTCTTCCTCCTCAATCTTTTGATTGATCCTACCTGTGGTTTCTTCTGCATCGTCAATTGGCACGGCCACAGACACCGCAGTTGGCCCACCGGGCGCGGATTCAACGACCAACTCGCCACCGAGCTCACGGGCGCGCGTCCGCATCGCATCAAGGCCGATATGCCCCAATCCAACAGGTTTTTCGGGCTGCGCGTCCGCATCAAAGCCCGCTCCATTATCCACCACATCAAGGCGCACTTCGGCCGGCGCGAAAGTCACGGTCACGCGTGCGCGCGTTGCGCCAGAATGCTTAACGACGTTTCCCACCGCCCCCTGCGCGATCCTGAGCAATCCGGCTTCAACCCGCATGGGCAAGCGCTGTGGCTCCCCGTCGATCTCCACGTCAATGTCGACCTCACCGGCATTGGCGAAGGAGGACGCGATGCGCTCGAGCGCTTCCGGCAAGGAAGTCTCCGACAGGGGTGCCGGGGTGAGCGCTGCGATCATCGCGCGGGTCTCGGAGAGATTGTCCGATGCTGAATGCCGTGCTGCTTCTAAGCGTTTAAGTGGCACTTCAAGTTCTTCTGCAGTCAGCCGGGTTTCGCGCAGATCGCGTTCCGCTGCGTGCAGGAGCATCTGGATACTGGACAGGGATTGCGCCACCGTGTCGTGGATTTCGTGGGCAAGACGCTGACGTTCTTGGGCCACGCCAGCTTCACGTTCGGTGGCGGCGAGACGGTCTTGGGTGCTCACAAGCTCGTCGATAAGCGCTGCGCGTTCGGCGCTGACACGGATGATCACCTTGAAGGCATAGGTGATCATGATGACCACCAGCGCGGATACTGCTGGGCCCATCACCCCGCCGAGAGTCAGCCCGCGGGGTGCCTGCATGAGGATCGCGATGGCGAGCAGCACGATCACGCCACAAATGCCGATCCAATTGTCCACTGCACGCATGAACAGGAAGAACAGGGTGAATACCCAGTAAATCGCCACTGGGGTGAACATCATGGCCACGATCCACACGCCTGTGAGCCCCAATAACCAGGCGAAACGGCCGACCGTATTCCAGCGCGGAAGATTGAAGATGCCGAAGGCGAACATGAAGCCGAACACCACGATGAGCAACACCATGACGGCTGCTTGTTCAAGGCTCGCACCGAAGATTCCGGCGAGGGAGACAAAAAGCAAGAAGAAGGTCAGCATCGCGATGCCAACATCAAGCGCCCGCGTGCCTGGCGCCTCCGTTCCGTTACCCCTGGTCGGTAGCATGGCTGTCATGCAAGTGAGCGTACCCGCCCGCACCTGGCGTCTCACCGCAGGTGCCATCGCCTGTACCTCGGCCCTTTCCGCGATGACCGCGTGTTCTTCCGCCGAGCAGGCGGAACCAGAAGCCGCACCTACTTCTGCTCCCACACATGATTCCGCACTGGCTGCCGATGCCTTGCCGGATGTACCTCGCGAGAGCATGACCGAGTGCCCGTACCTGGACACCCAATTCGTGGCCGATGCCAATGGCCAAAAAGTCACGTCTCAAGGAACAGACACTCGCTTTGATACTCCTGCCTGCGTGTTCTGGTCTTATCCGGAAGAACCACAACTACAAGTGATCATCCGCCACACAGAAAGTCCTGCTGCCGCCCGCGAGGTCGTTGATTGGGCCGCGCCGGTGGATCTCACCGACCCGGCCGAACAGCCTGATGGTTGGAGCGGAGGTCGTGCCGGCGGTGGCACAGTGCCCGGCTTTGACGGTGCCGTGTATGCCGTGGCGAAGGACACTACCGCTGTCGTGGTGCTGACCAACCAGAAAGAATCCGTGAAAGCCCAGGCCATCGCCGAACAGGCAATAGCTAACCTAGCGCTTTAATATGTGGGCATGATGCCCATTTCTCGCACATCCACCCGCGCCAAAGCTGTCACTGGTCTGCTTACAGCTGCCACACTCACACTGGCCGGGTGCAGTGCAGAAAGCGGCAAATCTGAACGCGTCACCGTCGAAGTTCCCACCACCGTCACGGTCACTGCCGACCCGAAGGATCTCCCGTCCTCCTATG
>NZ_CAMXWS010000056.1 GCF_947253065.1 uncultured Corynebacterium sp. | reverse complement strand
ATATCGACGCATCCGGTTCCCGCTCCCCCTGCGGCAACCTCAACACGATCCCGTCGTCCCCCGCGACGGCTTGGGCGTCCATGCCGGTCTCCTGCGCCACGCGCCATCCGGTAGCCAGCGCCCACGCGGCATTGACGCCCTTGCCGAACGGTGTGTGCAGCACCACCCGCCAATCCCCCAGCTCATCCGTGAAGCGCTCAAGCACCAGCGTCTTCTCATCCGGGACGATGCCGGTGGCTTCCTCCTGCTCATCGAGGTACTTCAGCAGATTGTCGTGGGCATATTCGTCCAGGCTCGCGTCGATGATGGCGGGATCGCTTTTCGCTTCTCTGCGAAAGGCGCCGAGCGCCAGTCCAAGCTCGTATGGCCTGCCGAGCGCGTCGCCTGTCCAGAACGGCAGGCGTCCCGTGTGCCCCGGCGCGGGAGAGACCTGCACCTGGTCGCGGGTGATGTTCTCGATACGCCAACTGGAGGCACCGAGCGTGAACACGTCGCCGACGCGGGATTCGTAGACCATCTCCTCGTCGAGTTCGCCGACTCGTCGCGGAACTCCTCCTTCTGCCTCGGTGCCGACGAGGAATACACCGAACATGCCCCTGTCCGGGATCGTGCCGGCATTGGTCACCGCCACGCGCTGTGCACCGGGACGAGCTTTGAGTGTGGTGCCGTCAAGAATCGCGCGGGGGCGCAGTTCCGCGAAGTCGGTGGAGGGATAGATGCCGATGACCAGGTCGATGACCGCATCAAAGACCTCACGGGCGAGGTCACGGTAGGGCCAGGCGCGAGCGACGGTCTCATACCAGTCATCCAGCTCAAGATCTTCTACTGCGACGGCCGCGACGGTCTGTTGCGCCAAGACATCGAGCGGGCTTTTTGGAGTGTGTAATTCCTCGATGAGGCCCTCCCGCATGCGCGGTACAGTCACCGCTGTTTGCACCAGATCAGAGCGATGCTTGGGGTAGAACGAGCCCTCGGAGACGGCACCGACGGAGTGCCCGGCGCGGCCCACGCGCTGCAGGCCCGATGCCACCGACGGTGGGGATTCCACTTGCACCACAAGGTCCACGGCCCCCATGTCGATGCCCAGCTCAAGTGAACTGGTGGACACCACTGCCTTGAGTGTGCCCTCCTTCAAAGCTGTCTCTGTGGCCTTGCGTTCTTCCTTGGACACGGAACCGTGGTGGGCACGCGCGATCACCGGTACGGCTTCACCGGCGATATCTGTTGACTTCATCAGTTGCGCCGGCGGCCGACGCGTCTGGGGGCTGAGTGCCTCCGGGTTATGCTCCGCGGCCCAGATCTCATTGAGCCTGCTGGTCAGTCGCTCAGCCGTGCGACGGGAATTGACGAAGACGATCGTCGACTGATGCGCCATCACTTCTTGGTACAGCTGCGCCTCAATGTGTGGCCAGATCGAGGACTGCCCCGGGGTCGGTGGTGAGGCGATGTTCTTGTTGTCCTTGTCCGGGTCGTCCGGGGCGTCCAGGTCGAAATCAAGGATGTCTTCGGAAATCGCTGATGTATCAATCACCGCATCCCCGATCGCCGAGCCCTCTTCCGGGACCGGCAGATCGCTCATGTCCTCGACGGGCACGTGGACATCGAGCTGCCATTTCTTCTCCGCCGGCGGGTTCACGATCGTGGTGCGCTCGCCCAAGAAATTCGCCACCGCATCGAGTGGCCTCACCGTCGCGGACAGGCCGATGCGTTGGAAGTTTCCGGCTAGCCTGCGGAGACGCTCCAGGGAGAGCGCCAAGTGCACGCCGCGCTTCGTACCTGCGAGGGCGTGGATCTCATCGACAATGACGGTATCCACTGTTTTCAGAATTCCCGCCGCCTTGCTGGTGAGCATGAGGTACAGGCTCTCCGGGGTAGTGATGAGAATGTCCGGCGGTTTACGCGCTTGCCGGTTGCGCTCAGCCTGCGGGGTATCGCCGGAACGGACCGCGACGGAGATATCCGGCATGTCCAGCTCCATGCGCTGCGCCACACGGGCGATGCCGGTCAGAGGTGCGCGGAGGTTATTCTCCACGTCCACGCCGAGGGCTTTAAGCGGCGAAATGTAGAGCACCCGCACTCCCTCGCGTGTCCCCGTGGCGGTGCGCTGCAGTGCCGCGTTGTCGTCGAAATGCAGCGCTTGCTGCCCTGCACGATTCACCATCGAATTGAGCGACCAGAGGAACGCCGCCAGTGTCTTACCCGAACCAGTCGGGGCGACAACGAGGGTGTTCTCCCCCTCTGAAATAGATTTCCACGCTTGCTCCTGGACTGGCGTAGGCGCAGCAAAGACCTCTTCAAACCACGTTGCCACCTGCGGATGAAACCGGTCGAGTACGCGACCAGAATCCCCGCTCACGGAGTGGTTGGAAGAGTTGTCAGGCACGCCTTCACCTTAGACGGCCGGAACATAACACTTAACTTCCCACTACTTAACACTTGTGGGATGTTATGTAGGAAGTTAATTGTTAAGTTCCATCACCAGTACTTTTCCATCATACGGTGAGCCGGTAACGCTGACGCGGTGAGCGCGCAGGCTCTGTTGGCTCCACAGTCCCATCGCCCACGAGCTGGTTGATCGCCTTTTGCACCGCAGTTCGACTTAACCCGGTAGCGCCAACAAGTTCCGTCGTCGACCACGACTCGCACTCCGTGAAGAGTTTGGCAACTTGGTCCACAGCGGTGCCATGCCGTTCGGTCGGAGCCACCTTCCTCTTCCTAAACGTGACAGTGAAATCAGTCAATCGATCCGTGAAGATTGGTGGCGGCATGAGTGCTTCCTCGAGCGCACGGTTGATCGTGGCGATGCCAGAACCTCGATTTTCAGCGACCGGGCCGCCACCATCGAATGTGAGATCTTCGAGAAACGACGACAGGCGGCGGTTTCTCGAGGAGCTAATGCCCGCCTCCCCAAGGTTCTCAACTGTGACGCCGCCGTACAGTCCACCGGGATTTGTAATTTCAAGCCGGTCCACGAACATGTTGATCTGAACCTGGCTACCCAAAGCGCTCGGCGAATAATCACGGTGCATCAAGGCGTTGACCAGCGCCTCCCTTACGGCAACGAGTGGATATTCAGGTAAATCAGTGCGGTAGACCTCGCCAATCACGCTGGCCGTACGCATATTTTTCTGCACAGTTGCAACCCCAGCTTCAACGAGCTCGGGAATCGTTCCCACGAGAGTAGCGCTATCGAGCAGCCTCTCCCCGACCGTGACATCTCCCTTTCCGGTGCCAGGAAAAAGCCCGAACGTGACCGTCAATCGCGGAAAGAACTCCTGCGGGTAATCCCCCATCGCCAGCAGTGCAGCCAGAGTCGGACGCCCATCCTTCATGATCCTCAAGCGACGCAGAGCTTGGTCTTCGCCGTCCGCGAAGGTCTTTGGCCGCCGCGATTTCTGTACAGCCAGGAAGTCGTGCAACTCCTCCTCAGATAAATCAGTGCGCTGAGCTTCCTCTACTGGCTCTTCATCCCAGCGCGGCTGAACTTCTTCCTCCAGAAGTCGGTCTACTTCATATTTGGTCAGCCTGCGCTCACCGTCACCGGTGCGAATGTAAGAGCCGTTATAACGCCCCTTGTCAGTGACGTAGCAAGGCTTATCTTCACGGTTCAGCGGAGCTACTTCGACCACGACCACAAAAGCGCCTTGATGCTTATGAATCTGAATTACCGGCCGCACAGCAGGGGTGAGTTCGTCGCAGCGAGAGGCAACCGCATCGCGGGCTTTCGCCGCATCGAAACCGTCAACTGGGACGAAACCATCCTCTTCACTCAAACCAATCAGCAAGATTCCGCCGTTGCCATTGGAAAAGGCGCTGAGAGTTTCGCGGATGTTCTTCCCTACTCCGCTTTTCACCTCAACGGCTTGTCCTTCTGTCCCAATGATTCTTAGTTCAGCAATGAGGCTTTCCAACTCATCGTCGGTCATCGTCCACCCTTCCCCTTTTCAACGGGCCACCTCTTGAAACCCAACATAACACCCTACTTAACACTTGTGGGATGTTATGTGGGAAGTTAAGTGTTATGTTGCGCCGCAGAAGTAGTCGGCCGCAGCACGCGAGGACACCGCGCACGCGGTAAGGTCTAGGCCATGACGGCAACGTACTCGGACTCACGGTTGACTAACCTCATTGCGCTTGGAACTGGCGAAATCCTCAAGGGGATTCGCGGAGTGGGATTGCTTCGCGGCCGCGAATTGGGCGAGGCAGGCGATGACCTTGCTCAGAACTGGATTGCGCGTGTCTTGGAGCAGCACCGCCCGGAGGACGGTTTCCTGTCGGAAGAAGCTGTAGATGACTTGTCACGCCTGGACAATTCGCGTGTGTGGATTGTGGATCCGCTCGACGGCACGAAAGAATTCGCCACCGGCCGCCAGGACTGGGCTGTGCACATTGCACTGGTGGAAAACGGTGTACCGATCCATGCGGCAGTAGGCCTGCCGGACTTGGGCGTTGTGTTCAAGTCTTCTGATGTCCGCCACGTGGAGGGCCCGTACGCCCGCAAGATCGCTCTGTCCCACAACCGTCCGCCCGCTGTGGCAAAGTACGTCGCCGACAAGATGGGCTTTGAAGCTGCCGGCATTGGCTCCGCTGGCGCAAAGGCAATGCATGTCCTACTCGGCGATTACGACGCATACATCCACGCCGGTGGGCAGTACGAGTGGGATCAGGCGGCACCGGTGGGCGTCGCTAAGGCAGCTGGCTTGCATGCCTCCCGCCTTGATGGCAGCGAGGTTCTGTTCAACAACAAGGACACCTATATTCCTGACCTGCTGATTTGCCGCCCGGAGCTCGCAGAGGAGATCCTCGAGCATGTCGCCGCTTACAAAGCAGAGCACGGCAGCTACGAAGGCATCGTCAAATAAGCAACTAGACAGCGCCGCTTCAACCCAATAACCGCAAAGAGTGAGTGAATGACTGGGACTATCCCCACGCCCTATGAGGATCTGCTGCGTGAGATCCTCGAAACCGGCACCCCGAAATCTGACCGCACTGGTACGGGCACCATCAGTGTGTTCGGTAAACAGTTGCGTTATGACCTCGCGGATTCTTTCCCCCTGTTGACCACCAAGAAGGTGTACTTCAAGGGCGTTGTCGGCGAGCTGCTGTGGTTCCTCAAGGGCGATTCGAATGTGCGCTGGCTACAGGAGAACAACATCCGCATCTGGAATGAATGGGCGGATGAAAGCGGTGAACTGGGCCCGGTCTATGGCGTCCAGTGGCGTTCGTGGCCCACGCCTGACGGCCGACACATTGACCAGATTCAGAATGCGTTGGACCTACTGACAAAGGACCCGGAGTCGCGCCGCAATCTCGTCTCCGCGTGGAATGTGTCGGAGCTAGACAAGATGGCGCTCATGCCGTGCCACCTGCTCTTCCAGCTCTATGTCGCCGATGGCAAGCTGTCCATGCAGGTCTACCAGCGCTCCGCAGACATGTTCTTGGGTGTGCCGTTCAACATCGCTTCCTACGCGCTGCTCACCCACATGTTCGCGCAGCAGGCGGGCCTGGAGGTTGGCGAGCTGATCTGGACCGGCGGCGATTGCCACATCTACAACGACCACATTGAGCAGGTCAAAGAGCAGCTCTCCCGCGAGCCTCGCCCGTATCCACAGCTTGAACTGACCAAGACGGAGTCCATCTTCGACTACGGCTTCGACGACATCGCGGTCACCGGCTACGACCCGCACCCGACGATCACGGCGAAGGTCTCGGTCTAGCATGCTCGGCGCAATCTGGGCGCAGTCGCTCGATCGCATCATCGGCGACGGCGAAGATATGCCGTGGCACCTCCCGGAGGACCTTAAGCATTTCAAGGAGACCACGCTCGGCTGCCCCGTCATCATGGGCCGTCGCACGTGGGAGTCATTGCCATTCAAGCCACTTCCGGGTCGCACCAATATTGTCATTTCCTCACGGCAAACGGGCGAATGGTCGAGTGGCGCGGAGGTTCACCGCAAACTTCCGGCCCTGGACACCGACGCTTGGATCATGGGCGGGGCACAACTCTACGAAGCCACCCTCGGCCATGTCGACATCATTGAGCGCACGCTTATCGACGCCACACTCGCGCCCCTCCTCCCCCACAACGCCGTTTTGGCACCGCATGTGCCGGAGGAATTCGACTTGGTTCATGAATCCGAGTGGATCACATCTGAGCGTGGCCGCATCACCCTCGACGGTGCCGATGAATCACCGCTGCGCTACCGCTTCCAACGATTTGAACGAAAGGCTTAGGATTTTGGCTACCACCCCTGAAACCACAGCACCTGTCACCGTTTTTGCCGCATCTTGGTGCCCGTACTGCAACGCGTTGATCGCGGACTTGAAGCGGGCGAAGCTTCCCGAAGGTGCCGTTGAGATCGTCGACGTCGAAGCACCTGGCGTGGATGTTGACGAGTGGATCAAGTCCGTCAACGACGGCAACCGCATCGTGCCCACCGTCCTCTACTCCGACGGCACACACGCCACCAACCCGCCAGCTGCCGACGTGTTGGCCAAGCTGGCGGATCTGAGCTAGCAATCTGAGCTAGCAAATCTGGATTAGTAGAACTGCAATTTACAGCGCGCGGATGGCACTCTATCTTTCAAAATTCGCGATTTTTGAAAGATAGAGGCTTAAGATGGGTCTCTAAATTGCAATCGACTTACCTGGAAAAACAGCGCCATGACCCACTATAAGCAGCTTAAACAGGTCTTCCATAGCCACCAGAACGGTGAAAAAATAGCTCAAGAGCAGTACGAGCTGCGACTTTCCTCGCCATCGTCACTCACGTGGGACTTCAATGTGCGCGATTACCCCCTGTTTGTTGTTCATACAAACGATGTTGTGGAAGCCCTTGAACGGGTATGGGACAACGAGTCACGCATCGCTCCCAAATGGACATCGCTCCCAGACGTAG
>NZ_CAMXWS010000055.1 GCF_947253065.1 uncultured Corynebacterium sp. | reverse complement strand
GCCGACGACGCGACAGTGCAGTGGAGCCTGCCCGCCCAGCCGGTGGAGGAGCAGCGGGAGCGCCCGAAGCAGCACTTCCCGGATACCAGCCCGGGTTTCCCGCCCGTGGAGCCGCACTACCAGCAGCCCTACGAGTACCCGGGCTACGCCCAGCCGGAGTTTTTCGAGCCACAGCCGCAAAAGAAATCTAAGGCCCTGACCTGGCTGCTCGTGTTCATGATCTTGTTGCTGCTCGGCGGTATCGGCGCTGGTGGCTGGTGGCTCTGGGATAACCAGGGTGAGGGTTGGAATGCCCAAGAGCAGGAGATGGCGGACACCTTCCCGCGGATCATTTCGGAGAAATCTGGTCAACGCGGCTGGTTGAACATGAAGTGTGAGTCCCAGACGCCGGAGGATGGGCAGAAGGCCCGCATCCGCTGTTCGGACAAGGACCTTGGCGTGAGCATCATTGATTATGGTGATGAGCAGACGCGCGACGGCCTGCTGCCGGAGGGCGACACTGAGGTCATTGGTAATGAGAAGTGCTCTGCACGCTCCTACAAGATGGAAGACGTGACCCCGCCGGCTTACCGCATTGCTCCGGAAGGGGAGGACGCACAGTACCTGCTCGTGGTCAACGGTGCTGAAGCCGAAAGTAAGCGCATGTACCTCAACTTGTGTGAAAAGTCGCGTGGTTAATCTTCAACGTCGCGCCACGTATGCCGCGGTCACTGCAGGAGTGGTAGTGGTGTCGCTTGCTGGGTGCTCTGGGAACCTGGAGGAGGTGGAGGGGCCGGTGTTGGAAACGTTGGCGTCGAAAAGCGAAACGACGGCGACCACCACGCGCGCCGCTGATCGCCCGGTGAACCCGAAGGATTTTGAACGGGCCGGCATGAGTGTGTTCAGCTACCGCATTGGGGAACACTCTGGAGTGTGTGCGATCAGCCCGCACGGCGTGACCTGTCAAGGCCAAACCCCAAAGGACGCGCCGATGGTGACCGCTGTGCCACTGCCACCCCGCAAAGCTGACTCGATTTACGCGGGGGAAGACGGCATGCACTACACCGTGTTTGAGGGTGTTGGGCCGGCACAGGGCGAGTTGCTGCCTGGCCAGTCCATTCGTGTGAATGAGAATTTTTGCCACTACCCGGATGATGCGACGCTGCGCTGCACGTCCGGTGACGCGTTGAGCTACACCATCACAGACTCGGAGGGCGCCATCCACCCGAGTGGCCAGCTGGATGACCCGCCAGTGTGGACCCTGCCCGAGTATTGGTGAGCTCAACCGACTACGGTAGATAGCCGTGACTACCCAGGACCTTTCAGAGCAGCAACAGATCCGCCGCGCGAAGCGTGAGAAGCTTCTTAGCGAGGGGCATGAGCCGTACCCCGTCGTCGTGGACCGCACCACGTCGCTGAAGGATCTGCGCAACAAGTACCACGTTGTTACGGAAGATGCCCCCGAGCTTATCGACGGCGCGGTGGCCCTCCAGCCCGGCGAAGAAACCTCCGACGAGGTGGCTGTTGCCGGACGCATCATGTTCCAGCGCAACACCGGCAAGCTGTGCTTTGCCACCCTCCAGGAGGGGGATGGCACGCAGCTTCAGGTCATGTTGTCCCTGGCTGAGGTCGGTGAGGAAGCGCTGGCGGCGTGGAAGTCTGACACGGATCTGGGTGACATTGTGTCGGTGCGGGGGCGTGTGATTGCGTCGAAACGCGGTGAGCTTTCCGTCCTGGCGCAGTCCTGGCGTATGACGTCGAAGGCGCTGCGCCCGCTGCCGGTTGCGTTCGCTGACATGAATGAAGAGCAGCGGGTGCGCTACCGCTACACCGACCTGATCATGCGCGCCGATGCCCGCAAGAACGCGATGACCCGCATTAAGGTTATCGCGGCTGTGCGAAAGTTCCTGACAGGACATGACTTCGTCGAGGTGGAAACCCCGATGCTGCAGACCTTGCACGGTGGTGCCGCGGCCCGCCCGTTTATCACTCGCTCCAACGCGCTAGATATGGACCTCTACCTGCGTATTGCGCCGGAGTTGTATCTCAAGCGCTGCATCGTCGGTGGCATTGAGCGTGTCTTCGAGCTCAACCGCAACTTCCGCAATGAGGGCATTGACTCCTCCCACTCGCCGGAGTTCACCATGCTGGAGACCTACCAGGCATGGGGTACGTACAAGGATGGCGCACAGACCATGAAAGACCTCGTGCAGTTCTGCGCGCAGGAAGTCTTCGGCTCCACCACCGTCACGCTTGCCGACGGCACTGAGTACGACCTCGGCGGCGAATGGAAAGTCATGGAAATGTACCCCTCCCTCAACGAGGCTCTGCAGCGTAAGTTCCCAGGCCAGCCCGAGGTCACCGTCGACTCCTCCGTGGAGGAACTGAAGAGCATTGCTGACGTCATTGGCCTGAAGGTGCCCAAGGACGAGGGCTGGCTGCACGGCAAACTCGTCGAGGAGATCTGGGAGCACCTTTGCTCCGACCAGCTCTACGAGCCGACTTTTGTGATCAACTTCCCCGTCGAGACCTCGCCGCTCACCCGCGACCACCGCGAACAGCGCGGTGTGACTGAGAAGTTCGACCTCTACGTCCGCGGCTTCGAGCTGGCCACCGGCTACTCCGAGCTTGTTGATCCCGTGATCCAACGCGAACGCTTCGAAGACCAGGCCCGCCTCGCCGCCCACGGCGATGACGAAGCCATGGTGCTTGATGAGGACTTCCTCGCCGCCATGGAACAGGGCATGCCGCCGACCGCTGGCTGTGGCATGGGCGTGGATCGCCTGCTCATGGCCCTGACCGGACTGGGGATCCGCGAGACTGTCCTCTTCCCGCTGGTACGCCCCGAGGCCTAAACCCATGCGTTCTCAGCGTCGCATTGGCCGAAAGATAGGCGGTGGCTTAGCTGCGCTCGCCATCACGGCTGGGCTTGTTGGTTGCTCCAGTGATGATCTGGACGAGGTGCAGATGACCATCGTGTCGTCCACGCCTGCGGAGACTTCGGCGTCTGAAACCACAACTCA
The DNA here is from genome assembly GCF_947253065.1 of uncultured Corynebacterium sp. Taxonomy (GTDB): domain Bacteria; phylum Actinomycetota; class Actinomycetes; order Mycobacteriales; family Mycobacteriaceae; genus Corynebacterium. Next base: position 4,394 of record NZ_CAMXWS010000055.1, on the reverse strand, counting down.
AACCACCTCCGAAATGACTGCAGAAACGACTGCAGAAACGACTGCAGAAACCACTTCGCCGAAGAAGGACGTTGTGGGGGAAGATGTGGCGTCGATAAGCAAGCGCGACGGGTATTTTGTGCATGTCTCGCAGGGCGGACTAGAGAAGGAGGCATCATTTCCGGCGTGCGACGGGCGCAATATCCTGATTCTCATGTCTGTCATCGATGAACATGGCGCTGAAGCGACCTACAACGAACTCGCCCAAGCGGTACTCACTGGTGGCCCCGCCGATAAAAAATTCACGGTGCCGGGGAAGTGTGCCTCCCTGCGCAAAACCGTCAACGGGAACGTGATCTACCCCGTTTACCTCGACTTTGGTTCCGATGAAGCGGGGATGTGCGCGGCGAAAGCACGCTATGGTGGCAACGGCCGAACTCTGAACAACTCCGGCGATTTCCACGACCCCTGCTAAACCACCTGCTGGGGCAGCCAGGGAAAGGAACACGCATGGCCGACAGGCATGTGCTTCACGGTGTGGGCGTCGCTGGTGCTTTTGCGGTTGCCTCTGCGACTGGCCCGGCTGTGCTCGTCGCCCCTGCAGCGGGTGTTGACCCGGATGAACCGGCCTGCACCGACCCGGGTGCCGACATCTGGCGGGTTCGGGCGGCCCTCGACGCCGTTGCTGCTGGGGTGGTCGCGCGTGCGGAGAGTGTCCCCGGGAAAGCCCAGCCGATCCTCGAAGCAACCGCTGCTTTGGCGCAGGATAGCGCGTTGATTAAAGGGGTAGAGGAGGAGCTCGCTGCCGGTGCCGGCATCACTGCTGCTGTGCACGCCGCGGTGGAGATCTATGCGCAGAAACTTCGCCCCCTTGGGGGACGCATGGCTGAGCGCGTCACAGACCTCTACGACATTCGCGACCGCACTATCGCCCGCTTGCGTGATCTGCCGGAGCCGGGAATTCCGCCGTTCGGTCGCCCATCCATCCTCGTTGCACGCGACCTCGCACCCGCTGACATCGCCACGCTCGACCCGACGATGGTCCTGGGCATCATCACCGAAGGTGGCGGCCCCACATCGCACACGGTGATTCTTGCAGCGCAACTGGGTATTCCGATGATTGTCAAGGTCGCCGGAATCACCAGCCTGCTTATCGACGCCACGCTCATCACCCTCGACCCCACCACCGGCACCGTCATCCTCGCGCCGACTCCTGCTGACGTCGCTGAGCTGCAAGACCGGGCGGCGTGTCGCGTCGCTGCATTGGCGGAGGCTACCGGCCCGGGTGCGACGAAAGATGGGCACCCAGTGAAACTGATGGCCAATATTGGCACCGCAGCCGATGTGGAAGCGGTGGCTGAGACGGATGTTGAAGGCGTGGGTCTGTTCCGCACCGAGTTTCTCTTCCTCAACCGTGTGGATGCCCCCAGCGTTGCCGAACAAACGGAGACCTACACCGCTGTGCTGCGCGCTTTTGGTTCCCGCCGGGTGGTCGTGCGCACCCTTGACGCGGGTGCGGACAAACCCCTGGCCTTTGCCGATCACGGTACGGAGGAAAACCCAGCGCTTGGTCACCGCGGTATCCGCTTGACCCGCGCGCGAGAAGACCTCATGGACGACCAACTCGCGGCACTCGCTGCCGCGCACGCCGCGGTGCCGGAAGCAGACCTGTGGGTGATGGCGCCAATGGTGGCGGAGGTGGGGGAGGTTGAGTGGTTCGTCGATAAGGCGAAAAAGGCTGGGCTCCCGCAGGCCGGAATTATGGTGGAAACTCCTGCGGCGGCGATCTGTGCCGAGGAACTGTTGGGGGTGGCAGAGTTTGCGTCCATAGGCACGAACGATCTGGCGCAATTCACCATGGCGGCGGACCGTCTAGTTGGGCCGTCGTTGCTGTCCCCGTGGCAGCCGGCGGTGCTGGCGCTCATGCGCGCAACATGTCGTGGCGCAAACGGAACTCCTGTCGGCGTGTGTGGCGCAGCCGGCGGCGACCCACTCTTCGCGCTCGTTCTAGTTGGGCTGGGTGTGACGTCCTTGTCCATGGTGCCGGCGAATATTCCTGCAGTGCGCGCGGCGCTGCTTATGCACGACCTGGACACCTGCCGGCGGATGGCCGAGAGCGCCCTTGCAGCGCGGACTGCTGACGAAGCACGTGCCGCGGCGCTCGCGCTAGCTGATCCGGGGCTGCGCGGCCTGCTCTAAAACCGCACGAAAATGGCTGTTCGCTACTGGCGAACATGCCCTTGAAATGGGGTTATCACTTTTTCGTGCGGAAGTGTGGGAAGCGTTCCGGCCACCCCGCGTTATGGTGGGTGGAACGATTTCATTTAGCCAATAAAGGGGTAGCCACATGTTCGAGCGGTTTACTGACCGTGCACGGCGCGTCATCGTGCTGGCCCAGCAAGAAGCGCGCGACCTGAACCACAATTACATCGGCACTGAGCACATCCTGCTCGGGCTGATCCAGGAGGGGGAAGGCGTTGCCGCCAAGGCCCTCGAATCCATGGGGATTAACCTCGACGACGTGCGCCGGGAAGTCGAAGAAATCATCGGCCGCGGCACCCAGCCGCACACCGGTCACGTGCCGTTTACCCCGCGCGCGAAGAAGGTTCTGGAACTTTCCCTGCGTGAGGGCCTGCAAATGGGCCACAAGTACATTGGTACTGAGTTCCTGCTGCTCGGCCTCATCCGCGAAGGCGAAGGCGTGGCAGCGCAGGTACTGACCAAGCTGGGCGCTGACCTCCCGCGCGTGCGCCAGCAGGTGATTCAGCTGCTCTCCGGATACGAGGGTGGAGAGGGCCAGAACCCGGAAAGCCCCGAAGGCCAGCAGGCCTCCGGCATGACCGGCGCTGGTGCTGGTCCGAGCATCGGTGGCATGGGTGGTCCGCGCGGTGGCGGCGAGCGCTCCAACTCGCTCGTGCTTGACCAGTTCGGCCGCAACCTCACCGCTGCCGCCAAGGAAGGCAAGCTCGACCCGGTGGTGGGCCGCGACAAGGAAATTGAGCGCATCATGCAGGTGCTCTCCCGCCGCACCAAGAACAACCCGGTGCTCATCGGTGAACCCGGTGTGGGTAAGACCGCGGTGGTCGAAGGTCTGGCGTTGGACATCGCTAACGGCAACGTGCCGGAGACCCTCAAGGACAAGCAGGTTTACTCGCTGGACCTCGGCTCCCTCGTCGCGGGTTCGCGTTACCGCGGTGACTTCGAGGAGCGCCTGAAGAAGGTGCTCAAGGAGATCAACCAGCGCGGCGACATCATCTTGTTCATCGATGAGATCCACACGCTCGTCGGCGCCGGCGCAGCCGAAGGCGCAATTGACGCGGCCTCCTTGCTCAAGCCCAAGCTGGCCCGCGGTGAGCTGCAGACCATCGGTGCCACCACCCTGGATGAGTACCGCAAGCACATTGAGAAGGACGCCGCCCTGGAGCGCCGCTTCCAGCCGGTGCAGGTGGATGAGCCGAGTGTGGAAGACACCATCCAGATCCTCAAGGGCCTGCGCGACCGCTACGAGGCACACCACCGCGTCTCCTACACCGACGACGCACTCGCAGCTGCCGCGAACTTGTCGGACCGCTACATCAATGACCGCTTCCTGCCGGACAAGGCCGTCGATCTTCTCGACGAAGCTGGTGCCCGCATGCGTATCAAGCGCATGACTCAGCCGGAGGGCCTGCGCGAAGTCGATGACCGCATCCAAGAGGTGCGCCGCGAAAAAGAAGCCGCGATCGACGCCCAGGACTTCGAGAAGGCCGCTGGTCTGCGCGACACTGAGCGCAAGCTCGGCGAAGAGCGCGCGGAGAAGGAAAAGAAGTGGCGCACCGGCGAGCTCGAGGATATCGCTGAGGTAGGCGAGGAGCAGATCGCCGACGTGCTGGCCAACTGGACCGGCATCCCGGTGTTCAAGCTCACCGAATCCGAGTCTTCGCGTCTCCTACACATGGAGGACGAGCTGCACAAGCGCATTATCGGCCAGGACGAAGCAGTCCGCGCCGTTTCCCGCGCTATTCGCCGCACCCGCGCGGGGCTGAAGGACCCGAAGCGCCCGTCCGGTTCCTTCATCTTCGCCGGCCCGTCCGGTGTGGGTAAGACGGAGCTGTCCAAGGCGCTCGCCGAGTTCCTCTTCGGCGACGAGGACTCCCTCATCCAGGTGGACATGGGCGAGTTCCACGACCGCTTCACTGCGTCGCGTCTCTTCGGTGCCCCTCCGGGATACGTCGGATACGAGGAGGGCGGCCAGCTCACCGAGAAGGTTCGCCGCAAGCCATTCTCCGTCGTGCTTTTCGACGAAATCGAGAAAGCCCACAAGGAGATCTACAACACCCTCCTCCAGGTGCTGGAAGAAGGCCACGTCACCGACGGCCAAGGCCGCATGGTGGACTTCAAGAACACGGTGCTCATCTTCACCTCGAACCTGGGTA
>NZ_CAMXWS010000054.1 GCF_947253065.1 uncultured Corynebacterium sp. | reverse complement strand
CCGATATTTCGCGCGGACATCTCCGCGATCAAAAAGTCTGTTTCCTCCGTGCAACGCAACACGGTGTACGGCAGCCCGATCTCGTTATTGAAGGATCCGGGCGGCGCAACAGTCTGACCACCGTTGCTCAATACATTCGCGATGAGGTCCTTCGTGGACGTCTTGCCAGCAGAACCCGTCACGCCAGTAATGCGCAGGCCATGCTTATCGACGAGCGTTCGCGCCACATGCCCCGCCAACTTCGCCATCCCGGCGACAACTGCTCGGGCCGAACCATCCGGATCGCCCGCAGCGAGATCGGAATTATCTCCCTCGATCTCCTCGACTGGCGGAAGAATGACCGCTGGAATGCCCACCTCACGTGCAACGAGCGCACCAACAGCGCCTCGCGCCATCGCCGATTCAGCGAAATCATGTCCATCGACATTGCTGCCGGGTAATGCGACGAAGAGTCCGCCTTCAGTGATCTTGCGGGAGTCGAATTCCACATAGCTGGTCACTGTTGCGTCTGGGTCCGCTGATTCGCTCAGCGTGCCACCGGTGACGCGCGCGATCTCTGCAAGTGTCCTCGGAATCATGCTTGTTCCTCCTTACCTGCGTTATCCGCCCTGAAACCGGATTCGGTCAACGCCTTACGCACTTCTTCACGGTCATCGAAATGATGGGTGACATCACCAATGATCTGACCCACCTCGTGACCCTTGCCCACGACGATCACTGCATCACCCGGCTGTGCCCATGCAATGAGCTGGGCAATGGCATCTGCACGCGAATCGCTTTCACGAATTTCTACGTTGTCACGCTTGGCTGCTACCTCTTCCGCACCACGGCGCACCGCTGCACGGATTCCAGCTGGATCTTCCGTGCGCGGATTGTCATCAGTGATAATCACCAGGTCTGCGCGCTGTGCGGATTCAGCACCCATGATCGGGCGCTTTGACTGGTCGCGATCGCCACCAGCACCGACAACGATGCCGACACGGCCATCAACCTGCGCGCGCAAAGAATCAAGTGCCGCCGCGATCGCTGCCGGCTTGTGCGCATAATCCACAACAGCAACGAATTCCTGTCCTGCGTCGATACGTTCCATGCGCCCGGGCACCGCAGCCTTACTCAGTCCGTTGAGGAACTCCTCTGCATCAATACCTGCCGCATCTGCGATAGCCGTTGCCAGTGCTGCGTTAGCCACATTGAATGCACCGGGCAGGGGCAAACGAGTCTCAATCTGCTGGCCATTCACGCTCACCGTGATGTCCTGCGCGCCACTGTCAGTTGTGCTGTTCAACGTCGCTACACAGTCAAGGCCCGCCTGGCCATGAGTGCCCACGGTGATGACATCGCGGTGCAGACTTTCAGCATCTACTCGTGCACGCTGCGCCATCTGCACGCCCCATTTATCGTCCACGCAAACCACACTGGTCTTTGCTGCCACCGGCGATGAGGCGTCGAAAAGCAATGCCTTTGCTTCGAAGTACTCCTCCATCGTCGGGTGGAAGTCCAAGTGATCTTGGGACAGGTTGGTAAAGCCAGCGACATCGAAGCTCGTGCCTGTGACTCGGCCCAACACGAGTGCGTGGGAGGAGACTTCCATGACCACGTGGGTGACTCCACGGCTGACCATGAGCGCGAAAAGCTCCTGCAACTTCGGTGCTTCAGGAGTGGTCAGCGTTGTCGGCACATCTTCTCCATTGATGCGCGTGCCTGTCGTGCCGATCAGCCCAACCTTGCAGCCAGCTGCTGCCAAGCCCGACTCCAGCATGTACGTCGTTGTCGTCTTACCAGACGTTCCAGTCACGCCGATCACGGTGAGCTTGTCCGAAGGATTCCCGTAGATTTCTGCGGAGACCAGGCCCAAAATCGCGCGGATATCCTTGACGACCAGCACCGGGCGAGCTTCTTCCGCCTCGGAAAGAATTGCCCAGCCGGCTTCATCCGTCAGGATCGCTGCAGCCCTCGAGGAAGCCGCATACGTTGCCCCGTGCACCCGAGTGCCAGGCAGCGCTGCGAAAACTGCGCCTGCTTCCACCGCGTTGGAATCAAGACTGATGCCTGAGACCTCCACCGGAGCAGACGGTGCATTTTCGACGCGGGCACCGGCGATATCAGCGACGACATCCAACGCGACAGCGGCCTCAAAAGTCTCGTTCTGATTGTTCATGACCACTCCTCGCTTTCTATTGGGCCTGCAGAATCATCGGTTCGCCCGGATCAGGGCTCTGGGAAATATTCTCGCGGTTGATCAGCCAGTTGGCGATCTGAGTGAAAATCGGCGCTGATGACTGTCCGCCACCACCGCCTTCCAGCGGACCGCGCTCCGGATCATCCAGCATCACCGCGACGACGAATCGTGGATCATCAGCCGGCGCGATACCTGCAAACGTGATCCAATAATCCGAATTGGAATAAGCACCAGTATCTGGGTTCACCTGCTGGGCAGTGCCGGTCTTTCCGGACAACTGGTAGCCCGGAATCGTGTTGCCCTGTGCGGTACCGGAGTTCACACCATTCGGATCGTCCTGGAAAGTTCCGCGGAACATATTCACCACTGTGTCAGCCGATTTCTCACTGACAACCCGGGTACGACGTGGTTCCTCCTGCGGAACCTCTTCACCGCTGGACTGAGTGACCTTGTTGATGATGCGCGGTTCAATTCGCTCACCACCATTGGCAAGGGCCTGGTAGATACTGGCCAATTGCAATGTGCTCACCGACATGCCCTGGCCAATCGGCAGGTTGGCAAAGGTACCACCCGACCACTGCTCACGGGTTGGCACAAGACCTGAAGACTCATTCGGCAATTCGATCCCGGTGGATTGGCCAACGCCAAAGCGCTTCAGATAATCGTCGAAACGATCCTCGCCCACTTTCTGCGCGAGCATCAGCGTGCCCACGTTCGAAGACTTACTGAAGATGCCGGTCGTTGTGTACGGAGCAACATCGTGCTGCCATGCATCAGCGACCGTGACACCGGACATCTCAATTGAACCCGGTACCTGGTGGACCTCATCCGGCGTGGTCAGTCCCTCTTCAATCGCGGCGGCTGCCGTGATGATCTTGGCTACTGAGCCTGGCTCATACGGGTGCGAGATCGACGGGTTTTCAAAGCTACGCCCCTGGGAGAGCTGCCTATCCAAATCACCATTCGGGTCAATCGTGCTGGTATTCGCCATGGCCAATACCTGACCCGTCTTGGCGTCCAGGACTACTGCTTCAGCATCCTTGGCCTTGGAATTCGCCTTCGCCTGCTCCAGCTGCTGCTGCACGTATGCCTGCAAATCCAGGTCGATCGTCAGCTCAACACGCGCACCATCGACGACTGGGACAACATCCCGCAGGGTGCCTGGAATAGCCTGCCCATTAGCGGAAACGTCTTCGGTGGAGCGGCCATCAATACCAGTGAGAATGGAATCGCTCGACGCCTCCAAACCAAATTGGCCCTGCCCATCCATGGACACACGGCCGACAATATTCTCGCCAATCGCACCATTCGGGTATTCACGAATATCCTGCCGATCAGCAGCGACACCGTGGAATTTCTCGGCGACCTTTGCTGCCACGTCAGGATCGACGTTGCGCACGAGCACCTCATAGTCGGTATCAGCGTGCAGCTTCTCCAGGATTTCCTTGGACTTCACACGCGGGGTCGGGAGCTTGTCTTTCTCCCCGTCCTTCTTCGTGTCTTTGTCGTCGCTGTTCTCAGTGTCGCTGGTTCCCTGCTGGCTTTCGCCGATCATTTCGGGAATCTCATTCGCCATCTGGCGGAGAATATCCTCAACGCGCGCTCCCTGCTGAGCTTCAGCTTCTGCACGGGTAGCACCGTTTTCATACATCTCATTACGCGCGATCTCGCCAAGTTCACGGCGCAGCGTCACCGGTGACACAGTCAGCGAACGGGCCTTCATCGTGTAGGCCAAATAATTGCCCTCACGATCAACGATCGCCCCACGCCGTGCGGGATCTTCAAAGGCCCGTCCACGCTGTTCGGCGGCCACGGTCTGAAGTTCCGGGCCCCACTTGAGCTGCACCCAAGCAAGACGACCGACAAGGACAAGCGCAGCCACCAAGAACACGGCGGTCAAGATACGCATGCGACTCGCAGTGATGACTTTTTGCGCAGGCATAGCCCGCGCTTGCCGCTTCCGCGGGTCCATTCTGCTCACGTCGCAGTTTCACCTACTTCTTTATCGCCAAAGCGCCTAGTGGATGCCTTTATCTTGCCCCGTTGCTAGGGCGAGATAGTGACCGCCACACATGATGCAGGAACTAAATGCTTCCTGTTTTAAAGGCCACCCGGGATCGAAGGGAGCGCCCCCGGTGCCACAGTTGGCGCATCGGCCGGAGCCTGCTGGCTTGCCGACGCACCAGAGGCGTTTCCGTCCGCTGGGTTGGTTGCTCCCGCTCGCGGTGCAGGCGCCGGAACAGCGGGTGCACCTCCATCACGCGGAAGGGCACTCTGTGGCAGCGCCGAGAGATTATCGGCGATATTCCGGGTGGCTTCACGGTCACTCGTCGCATGATCAGTGCGGATCGTTTCCTGATTCACATCGACGATGCGCAGGTTCTTCTCCGGATCTGCTTCACGTGTCTCATTTGCCTTGCCATCAGCCTCGACATTGATAATGCCGGGCTGTACAGGCACGACCATTCCTGCCCCATCAGCTTTGGCTGCAACCTCCGCAGCGGCACGAGCGTCTTCCACATTGCGGTTCAGTGTCTCAATCTCATTGTTGAGCGTGCGCTCTTGGCTCTGCAGCTGTTCGATCTTGAATGTTTGATCAGTCGAAAGAGCAGACAACAGCATGGCACCGAAGATGCCAAGAATGAGCAGCGGAAGCGCCATCAACGACATCGTGGAGAATTTCCGTTTCGCATCCGTACTGGTCACACGACGACCACGGACCGAGACAACCTGCTTCGATCCCAGACGGCGAGGACCGCGCGGAATGTGCGGGGCAATCCGCGGCTTCAAACCATTCGGCTTAACCGGCGATTGGGTGCGCTCAACCCGTCGGGTTGTCCGCTCAGGTGCGCGCTCGAGCAGCGCAGTCGAACCACCAGCGGCATTTCCAGCGGTGAGGTCTCGGCTTGCTCCCATTGTCGGGCTTCCCTTCGTCAGTGGCCATTGTTCGGATGCGTATGCGTTGGTAGTTCTGATTGATCTGTTGTGTGCTGTGCGCCTGGGGTGTGTCATCGCATACCCCCTGGCGGATCGTTATCCAGCTTTTCCACGGCGCGCACTCGCACCGACGCTGCCCTGCGGTTTACAGCGATCTCTTCTTCCGAAGCCTGCTCTGCACCGTGGGTGACAAGACGGAACTTCGGCGCCATACCCGGAAGTTCAGTGGGCAAACCCGGAGGGGTTTTCGACGCAGTCAGATCAACAAAAGCGCGCTTGACCAGCTTGTCCTCGTGGGACTGGTAGCTCATGAACACTGCACGTCCGCCAACGCCGAGAAGATCCGTAACCATTGGGATGACATTGGTCAGCGCATCCAATTCGCGGTTGACTTCGACGCGGAGCGCCTGGAAAGTGCGCTTTGCCGGGTGTCCGCCGGTACGCCTCGTCGCCGCCGGGATCACGCTGTACAGCAGATCCACAAGACGACCCGAACGCTCAAACGGTTCCTTTTCACGCTCTGCAAGAACCGCGGAAGCAATCTTTCCCGCGAATCGTTCATCGCCATACGTCTTCAGCACTCGGGCAAGGTCCCCGTGGCTGTAGGTGTTCAGGACATCCGCTGCGGTCAAACCAGCGCTCGGATCCATCCGCATATCCAGTGGTGCATCCACGCGGTAGGCAAAACCGCGCTCCTCCTGATCAAGCTGCATCGAGGAGACGCCCAGGTCGAAAAAGGCGCCCGCCAATCCAATGGTGCGGACGCGATCAAAAACCGGGTGAGTGTTGTTTTCCACTTCGTCCGCAATGCAATCGAACCGCCCGCGGACCGGAATGAACCGATCCTCAAACGGCTCCAAGCGCTCTTGCGCCTGGGCGAGCGCTGCCCCATCACGGTCAATACCGATCACTGAGGCTTCCGGAAATTCAGTAAGGAAGTATTCAGTGTGCCCACCGGCGCCCAAGGTTCCATCGACGATCACCGCATCAGCACCGAATTTCTGTACGGCCGGACGCAGCAGATCGCCCATACGATCGCGCATCACAGGGACGTGACCATGGTTGGCATCAATACCGAAATCCATCTCGGACTTCTGAGCTTTGTGCTGTGCCACCGTGGGCCACCCCCTTTTAATGTGCCTGGTTGTTCGTGCTGCGGTGTTGGTCTGACTGCAGTTGTAAATAAGGGGGAACGTGTAGAGCCCTACACGGGGCGGTCATTCTGATATCGGGGAAGTACACCAGAACGACTCGCGCCCCGCGCAGAGTTCGTACACGCTCCCCGCCCGCTTAGAGCAGGCCCGAGAGAATGTCGTCCTCATCGGCGGCCGAGAAGGCAGCCTCAGTATTTTCTTGGTACTTCTTCCAGGACTCCGCGTCCCAGATCTCCAAGAAATCCACCGAGCCGATGACCACGCATTCCTTTGAAAGATTCGCGTAATCCCGGTGCGCCGGCGACAACGTGATGCGACCAGAACCATCAAGCGCCTGCTCATCCGCACTTGCTGCCAAGTTACGAATGAACGCACGTGCCTTCGGGTTCGTACGAGACACCGCAGCCGCCTTACGAGCACGTGCCGCAAATTCCTCGCGGGGATAGACCGCCAAAGAGTGGTCCTGCCCCTTAGTCACCATCAATCCGTCCGCTAAACCCTCACGGAATTTAGCAGGCAATGTCAGGCGCCCCTTGTCGTCCAGCTTCGGGGTATAGGTGCCAAGAAACATCCGGCGCCCTACCTTCCTTAGCTCGACGATTCCGGCTGTGAACTTTTGTCAGATCCGACCCGGCATCGTCATACCGGTCCTTCACTGCCACCCACTTTAACCCACTATCCCCCACAAACGCCACATTAGGACACAAAATTCTTCGTTCGTGTCACAAATAACCAGTTCACAACATCAATACTGCGTGGCGCACCCGCCCGCTCACAATAGTATTCATCGCCACCACACAACACTTTCACCTCAAAAAACGACTTCAGCACCTCCACTACACAACACCCCACCGCCGCGTTTCCGCAGGAAAATAACAAGCAAACTTAAAAACCACCCGCCGGTGGGTGAAAGTGGGGGCTCCTGGTGGGGAGAAGTGGTGGACGCAGAGTGGGAAGAAATGGGCGCCCGTGGCACAAAGGGATGAACGCATGAAAAATCCCCTCCACAAATCTGAACTGCTCCCCATTAGTTGGACTGAGAAATCAGTTACCAACTAGTGGGGAGTAGTTTTCATTGAGGGCACGAAGTTCGCTGAGCGAGCATCAGCGTGAGCAGTTGGTGGAGTGTTTCGAGCAAGGCATGGGCTCTATAGCCGCTGCCAATGCTCTTGGTGTCTCCAAATACGCCGTCCGTACGCTCCGTCGTCGGTTTCAGCTGCATGGCAGGCTATGTCTTGTGGAGAAACCGACAAAGC
>NZ_CAMXWS010000053.1 GCF_947253065.1 uncultured Corynebacterium sp. | reverse complement strand
ACACATGGCGCCCCAGAGAGGAATCGAACCTCCGACACCGGCTTTAGGAGAGCCGTGCTCTATCCACTGAGCTACTGAGGCAACGAGAAACTACGTTACCGCACCGACTTCTCACCACGAAAGACGTGTCCCGGACCGATACTGACCAGCCGCGAAAATCTATAGTCTCGCCAGCACCTGGTCGAGTGTCTCGTTGGCAGCTTGGATGGATTCTTCGGAGTCGTCTTTGACGACGATGTTGACGAAGGCTTCACCCTTCTCAGCGATCACGCTGTAAATCGTGGCTTTGGTCCCGTCGTCGAGCACAGAGTGCGAAACGATCGCACTCCCCTTGTCCGCGTCCCCCTCGAATGGATACTCCTCCTCTGTGACGTCTTGCCCGTATCCAGCCATTTCCGCTCTGTAGGAACTGCATGTTTCTGAGTCCAACTGCAGCTCAGTGCCTCCCGCATCCATGATCTCAGCTGCTTGCGCAAAGATCGTCAAACTGTCGGTGTCCAGGTCGGCCATCGAGAAATTATCGGGGCTCATCCTGTCACCATGGTAGGAATTGAACCCCGTCCGGATCGACTCCTCACATTCGGGAGGATCCACTTTCATATTTTCCACGGAGTTCTCCTCCTCCGCGTCCCGAGTCATCTGGATGAACTCCTCAATCTGCTCCGGGCTGCGCACGACGACGGGCTGACCCTTTTACGTGATGCCGTCGAGGATCGTCCGGTAGTCGATGCCCTTAGGGGGCGCGGAAGACTCAGAGCTACCGGAGGCTTCGGCTTGCTCGCTATTGGCGCTAATACCTTCTGCCTGGTGCTCCTGCTGCTGGGCAGTCTCGCCGTTTGAACCGCAGCCAGCAACAGACATGAGCAGCGCGGCGGCTCCGAGAGCTTTCAGAGTGCGGGATGGGGACAGGCTCCTAGGCATCATGCGCCCAATGGTAGGTGCCGGGAACCGTATTGGCCGAAGAAATCGCCCCACAAACCGAATTAGAACACAATCTTGTTTTCTAATTAGGCATGCCTTACCATTCAAAGGGTTACCTGAAACTAAGCATAGGCTTACTTATTGAAAGGTGGATCGTGAAGTTTCCACGCACACTCGCAGCACTGCTGTTTTCGTTCATCGCAGTGCTGGGGCTCGCCGGCTGCTCGTCCGATTCCAGCAACGGTGATACCGCCGGTTCTAATGGGGACAATAAAAATGGCGAGGCAGTTCTGACCGTCACCGACGCGGCTGGACGCACCGTCGACTTCGACAAGCAGCCGGAGCGTATTCTGCTCGGCGAAGGTCGAGGCATTTTCGCCACTTCGATCCTGCAGGACAATCCGTTTGAGAAGGTCGTCGCGTACGGCGATGACTTCGAAAAGGCAGCGCCAGCGATGCGCGAAAAGATCTTGGAGAAGTTCCCGGAGGCCAAGGACTTGCCACAGATCGGTTCGCTGCAGAAGGGCGATGTAACCGTGGAGAACCTCTTGGCACAGAAGCCGGATGTGGTTGTCATGACGCTGGACCAGAAGAAGGTCGCGGAGCAGAACGGCTTTTTGGCCGATATGGACGCTGTGGGCCTGAAGTACGTGTTCACTGACTTCCGCCAGGACCCGCTGAACAACACCGAGGTGTCCATGAAGCTCTTCGGAGATCTCTTCGGCAAGTCCGATCGCGCAGAAAGCTTCATCAAGTTCTACAACGACAAGGTCGCCGACATCACCGACCGCGTGGCAAAGACGACGGAGAAGCCCAATACCGTCGTGTGGATGGCGGCCGGTTTCAAGGACTGCTGCGCCATCGCAGGCGATGCCAACCTGGGCAAACTCGTCGACGCGGCAGGCGGCCATAATGTCGGACCGGAGATTCTCGGCACCGACGAAACAGAGATCACCGTCGAGAAGCTCGTGGAGGTCAATCCTGACAAGCTCATCGTCTCCGGCGGTGAGTGGGCGCGTGACCCGCAGAAGACCGACGCTTTCAGCCACGTCGAGCTGGGGTACAAAGCTGACGAGGCAGCGGCACGCGATTCCTTCGGCGGTCCGCTCAAGACCGCGGGTGTGGAGCAACTGACGGCCCCTAAGGAGGGCGATTTCTTCGCCGTCTACCATCAGTTCTACGACAGCCCGTATAACGTGTTCGCTCTCGAGACATTCGCCAAGTGGCTCCACCCCGAAGAATTTGAGGAGCTGGATCCGGCGAAGGACTTCGAAAATTTCCACGCCGAGTGGATGCCGATCGATTACAGCGGCACCTTCTTCCTCGACGGATACGAAGCCAAATAAGCGATAAGAAAAGAGCTCAATGACCACACGCGTAGCGCCCGACACCGACCTTGAGAAGGATTCGCCGGACCGTGCGATTGAAAACTACCGTCGCCGTGGCCGTCGTAAAGCAATCGCAATTGCTCTTCTTGTCCTCGGCGCGATCGCCAGTTTTCTCGTTGCGGTGGTCGTTGGGCCCATCGATCTTTCGCTTAGCGACGTCTTCCGCGCCGTCTTCGACCCCGACTCCGTCGATCAGCAGACTGAGACCGTCGTGCGCACTCTCCGCCTCCCGGCGGCGGTGATGGCGGTACTCGTAGGCGCGTCGTTGGGGCTGTCCGGCGCGCAAATGCAGACGATCCTGGACAACCCGTTGGCTGAACCGTTCACCCTCGGCATCTCAGCCGCGGCTGCTCTCGGCGCGGCGGTGTCCATCGTGATGGGCTGGACGCTCATCCTGAACGCGCAACTCAACCTCGCGCTCACCGCGGCGCTGTCTGCCCTGTTCGCGGTGCTGATCATCGCGGGCGCGGCGATCTGGCGCGGTGCGAGCGCGGAATCGATGATCCTGCTCGGCATCGCCCTGTCCTTCTTCTTCCAGGCAGTGCTCTCCTTGCTGCAGTACGTGGCCTCCAACGAGGCGCTGCAGCAGATCGTGTTCTGGACGATGGGCTCCATGCAGCGCGCGTCCTGGACCGCGAATATCGTGATCGCCGTCGTGCTCGCACTGGCGATCCCCTTCTGCTCCGTCAATTCGTGGCGCCTTACCGCTCTGTGTCTCGGCGACGACCGCGCCGCCGCGATGGGCATCAACGTCCAACGCTTGCGCGTGACCACCTTGTTGGTCGCATCGCTTTTAGCGGCCGCGTCTGTCGCATTCACAGGCATCATCGGCTTCATCGGCTTGGTCGGCCCACACATTGCGCGCATGATCGTCGGCGAGGACCAGAAATTCTTCCTTCCGGGCGCAGCTGCCGCCGGCGCAATGCTCATGAGCCTCGCCTACGCCGTGTCCTTGTCAATCATCCCCGGTGTGGCTATCCCCCTCGGTATCATCACCGCACTTGTCGGCGTACCGTTCTTCGTGTTCCTCATCTTCACCCGCTCGCGTGGAAGGAGTGCTTAAGCCCCATGGCCATCAGCGCAAAGAATCTCACCGTGCGGTACGGCCGGACGACCATCATCGACGACATGACCTTCGGCCCGCTCGAGGACGGCAAGATCACCGGCCTCATCGGCCCGAACGGCGCCGGCAAATCGACGCTGGTCAAGACCCTCGCCGGCATTAATAAGCCCTCCGCAGGCAGCAGCGACATCGTTGTTGACGGTCGCGCGCTTTCCGCTAAAGAGCGAGTGCAGGCAGTCGGCTACGTGCCGCAGGACATGCTCTCGCGCGCCACACTGACCGCTTTCGAGTCCGTCATGGTCTCCGCGCGTCGCCGCGGCGAGGGCAACGGCAACGCACTGCAGACGACCGCCGAGGTCATGCACCGTCTGGGCATCACGAAGCTGTCGGACCGCATGATTTCGGATATGTCCGGCGGCCAACGTCAGCTCGTGGCCGTCGCGCAGATGCTCGTGCGCTCCCCGCGCATCATGCTTCTCGACGAACCGACCTCCGCCCTCGACCTCCGCCACCAGGTGGAACTGCTGCAGATCATCCAGGACGAGGTCCGCGGCGACGACCGTCAGGCTCTCGTCGCCCTGCACGATCTGAACTTGGCTGCCCGTTTCTGCGACGAGCTACTGGTTATCAAGGATGGCCAGGCGATTGCCAAGGGCACTCCGGCTGAAGTATTGACCCCGGATTTGCTCGAGCGCGTCTACGGCATTTCCGCGCGCATCATCAACGACGCCGGCGTGCCGATCGTGTGCCCGGTGCTGCGTCTCCCCCGCCACGAGGCTCCGACAGACGCGGGTCCGATGGACCCGATCGCGGTCGATGTCGAGAATGCAGATCCCGACGTCATCAACGCCGTCAACTCGGCACGTGTCTAGACTGTCTGCATGATTGGATACCTGGCCCCCACCAAGAAAGTTCGGGTCGCGGACCTGAAGCAGAAAAAACGCGACGGTGAGAAGTGGGCGATGCTCACCGCTTACGACTATTCCGCCGCCCGCGTCTTCGCCGAGGCCGGCATTGAGTGCATGCTCGTCGGTGACTCCGCCGCGAATGTGGTTTATGGCTATGAAACCACGAATCAGGTTTCTGTCGATGAGATGAGCTACCTTGCCGCTGCTGTTGTCCGCGGCGCGGGCAATGCGCTCGTGATTGTTGATCTTCCTTTCGGCAGCTATGAAGCATCGGATGAGCAGTGCGTACGCACCGCTACCGAGATGATCCATCGCAGTGGCGCGCACATGGTCAAGCTTGAAGGTGGCGTGCGCATCGCACCACGTATTCAAGCGCTGAAAGATGCTGGCCTTGCTGTGTGCGCCCACGTGGGATTCACTCCGCAGTCCGTGGATAACCTGAGTGGCTTCAAGGTCCAAGGCCGTGACGACAGTGCTGACCAGCTCTGGGCTGATACCACTGCCGTGGTGGAGGCAGGTGCAGACATGGTTGTCTTTGAGATGGTGCCAGCAGACCTGGCAAAGGAGATCACCGCGAATTTCTCCGTCCCTACTGTAGGGATTGGCGCGGGCCCGGATACCGACGCGCAGGTGCTGGTCTGGCACGACCTTGCAGACTTCCCCGCCGGTGGCCACCGCGCACGTTTCGTGCGTCAGTTCGGCGCAGTCGGCGAGGCCCTGGGAAAGGCAGCCAGCGACTACAAGCGTGCTGTCCACGAGGGTGAATTCCCCGCGGAAGAGCACTCTTTCTAGATAGGTCCCAGTTAGACCTCAATCTCTGTGTTGTCGATAAGTCGGGTCTCCCCCACCTTCGCAGCGACGAGCAGGCGGGCGGGGCCACTGTAATCGGCTGGGAGTTCACCGAGCTCCGGTGTAGTTACTTCGAGGTAGTCGAGTTCAATCTCGGGGGCGGCGTCGAGAAGCGAACGAGCTTCCTCGTACGAACCTGTAGCCAGCGCGCTGGATAAAACTAGCGCTGCTCCGTGCTCTTCGTCGCTTAGGTAGCGGTTGCGTGATGAAAGCGCCAGGCCACTGTCTTCGCGGATGATCGGGCAACCGTGAATGCGCACGGGCAGATGCAGGTCTTCCACCATCTGCCGGATGAGTGCCAACTGTTGGTAGTCCTTCTCCCCAAAGAAAGCGTCCGTGGCGCCGGTGAGGCAGAACAATTTGGCCACCACGGTGAGCACGCCGGCGAAATGAGTCGGGCGGGTCTTGCCTTCCAGGACAGAGCCCAAGGGGCCAGGGTGGATGGTGGTGCGGGGGCCGTGGGGGTACATCGTCGATACGCTTGGTGCGAAGACCGCGTCGACGCCTTCTGCCTCGAGCTTGGCCACGTCCGCCTCGAGCGTGCGCGGGTAGGCATCCAGGTCCTCACCCGGCGCGAACTGGAGCGGGTTGACAAAGATGCTCACCACGACGGGGTTGCCTAATTTTTGAGCCTCACGCACGAGTGAGATGTGCCCGCTGTGCAGCGCGCCCATGGTGGGGACGAGGGAGATCCCGCGTGCGTCGATGAGCGCTTCCTTAAGCTCCTGAGGAGTCCTGGTCAGTTTGGTCATGCGGCTCAGCGTATCGGTTGAGTGCTTCGAGGTGACCTTCGAGTGCCTTCTCCCCCGCCTTGGTCAGCGTCACCCACACGGTGTCCTTTGCACGTGAAGATCCGTATTCGCGGAAACGGGTGACATACCCATGCTCCTCAAGGACTGTGAGCTGCTTTGACAGTGTCGCGTCCGACAAGTCCGTGATCTCGCGCAGCCGCGAAAATTTCATCTCGCGTCGCGTCTTGCCCTCCGTAGCGCCACCAGCGCGCAGGGCCGCACAGATCTTCAGTCGATTCAGCGGATGAATAACCGGGTCGATCAATGGTACTTCCTCCACGTCAGGCCGTAACCCGCGATCATCACGGCTGTGGCAATAATTCCAACAACGATGCCAACGACAGCATGTCCATCCGGGTAGCGGTCCGCGAAGACCTGCATGCCGATGTATGCGATGGTGTAGAGCACCATGAAAGTGAGGAACCGTTTCCAGCTCCACGTGCCCTCATCAGCCTGCACATCCTGCTTCATCGCAGTGCGAACGGTCTTTTGACTGCTGAACTCCAGCACTATTATCAGAACCAGCGATACGACCAGCACGAGCAGCCCCCACACCATTCCGGCAAGCATGAGACCGATGCCGAGACCGAAGACGGCACTAACCGCCACGATCATCGGCCACGGTATTGGCACCCGCGCGGCACGCACTTCGATATCGCGGACGGCCGCGAGTGATTCATTTGCCTCGTCAGGCTCAACCTCGTGACCGGTTCCCTGACCGAGAATCGCCTTGTTTTCCATACCGGAAACCCTATTATTTTCCGCAATGGCAAGCAAGAGATAAAGAAAAACTCCACGCCCCTTTCATGGACGTGGAGAAGGAGCGGGAAATCCGCTACATCGTATTCACAATCAGACCGATGTGGGTGTAGAAATTCATCGCGCCGAACAGGAACCAGATTGCACCCGAAATCAGCCACAACCACTCAATGGTCTTGAACAGACCAGAGACAGTTTTCTCATTAGTGCCACGGACAGCGAACGGAAGCAGCACTGCGCCAAGCCCAACCATGGAAAACAGCACGCCAAGGAAGCTGGCTTCCATCATTGGCCAATCAGCAAAAGCGCCAGAAATCGGCTCCTCCGGCGGAGCAGCGAAAAGGGTATACACAACACCCGCAAGGGCGATACCGAAGAGAGCAAGACCCAAACCAGCGATGAAGATCGTGGCAGGCCGCAGAGTCTTCATCGCACCATAGAAACTGACTTCCTTACCTGCTGCGTAGTACTCACGTTTATTCCAGAGATAAAACGCAGAAACCGCAAGCAGCACACTGAAACCAAGAGAGGTTTCACCGAAGACAATATTGTCGAACGCAAAATCAGGCGCCAACGGCCACGTGAGAGTCATATGCAGGCCCGTCGGGAAGAGGATCATCGCTAGACCAGCAAAGGTCAACGCATACCCCTCTACACCTTCAAGCTTGCCCGTGCGGAAATCCTTGAAGAACATCGCAACAGCGATCAAGCCTGCGCCCACAGCCACGGCCATGATCGTGTTGTATGTGGGCATCCCACTCCAATCAATCAGACCGGGATTTGATTCACCTGTAAAAAACTTATTCATATATGCGACCGTAACTCCACGGAGCACAAGGTCGCCAAAACCGGATATATGACAGCCCCGAACGGGGCCCGCATTCAAGCAGGTGAAATTGTTATAAATGGTGCTAGTGTTACCAATGTGAATAGCATGAATCGCTCTGCCCTCTCCCGCCGCCGCTTCATCGGCCGCGCATCCGCCCTCGCCG
>NZ_CAMXWS010000052.1 GCF_947253065.1 uncultured Corynebacterium sp. | reverse complement strand
GGGGCCTGTGATCCCCTGCGTCATTCAAGGAGGAACTAATGCAGTTGGTTGTCAACGGGGAAAAGGTGGAGACGGAGGCGGGAAGCGTCGATAAGCTTCTGCGCGAACGTCTGGGTGAGGTGCCCGCGGGAACGGCCGTCGCGGTGAACGGCGATGTCGTACCAAAATCGGAATGGGAGTCCACCCAGCTTGAAGATGGCGCGCAGGTGGACATTCTCACTGCTGTGCAGGGAGGCTAGCCCGTGCTCGAAATCGCTGGAAAGACATTCGACTCGCACCTGATCATGGGGACCGGCGGGGCGAGCTCGCAGGACATGCTTGAAAAAGCGCTTGTCGCGTCGGGGACGGAGCTGACCACGGTGGCGATGCGTCGCTACGCTGCGGGCTCCGAATCTGGCGAGTCGGTCTTCGACCTGCTCAATCGGCTGGATATCGCGCCACTGCCAAATACCGCTGGCTGCCGCACCGCGCGTGATGCGGTGATCACGGCGAAGCTGGCGCGCGAGGCACTGGGCACAGACTGGGTGAAACTCGAGGTCATCGCTGATGATCACACGCTGCTGCCGGACGTCGTGGAGACAGTCGAGGCATGCGAGCTGCTCATCGACGAAGGCTTCACCGTCCTCGCCTACACCTCCGACGACCCGGTCGCGGCAAAGAAGCTCGAAGACTTGGGCGCTGCCGCCGTCATGCCGCTGGGCTCCCCCATTGGTACTGGGTTGGGCATTTTGAATCCGCACAATATCGAGCTGATCTGCTCCCGCGCGGAGGTTCCCATCCTGATCGATGCGGGCGTGGGCACCGCCTCGGATGCAGCACTGGCGATGGAGCTCGGCTGCGACGGTGTTCTACTGGCCAGTGCTGTCAACCGTTGCCAAGACCCCGTGGCCATGGCGCGGGCAATGCGCCTGGCGGTGGAAGGTGGCTTGCTGGCGCGGGGCGCGGGGCGCATCCCCAAGCGTGAGCACGCGGTGGCTTCGTCCAGCTTTGATGGTCTTGCCAGCTGGGCTGATCAGGTGCTGTAATTCTGATAAAAGTGGACTGTGATACCAGTCACTTCGCCCACCAGAGGAGTCCACACCATGAAACGCATCACCGCTATCCTCGCGTCCGCGGTGCTGGCCACCGCCGCACTCGCCCCACAAGCTGAGGCTGCCCCGCAGTTCGTCGCCAATTCCGACAACTCCGTCCGCTGCGCCCTGTACGACGGCGAAACCCTCTGCGTCAGCGAACGTGCCCGCAAATCCCAGCCGCAATGCAACCCGCGTGGCCAGCTGGCACCGGCCGTGTCCATCCAGCGCAAGTGGGTGGGCACCAAGTGCTGGAACCAAGGCTTTGAACGCCAGCCACAACGCCTCCAGCCCTTCCAGGTCCACAACCACGGCACCCGTTTCGTCTTCGCCAGCCCCACCGGTGACCTGTTCGTCCTGGATATGACAAAGCCGGCGCTGATTCGCGCCGGCGCTGTCAATGCGGTCTTGTTCTCGCTCTAGTCCTTTTCAGGTTCGACGATGACCTCGGTGCCTTCGGGCACCTTGGCATCAACTGCCTCATCGTCCGCCTTGGCTTCGGTGATGAGGCTCTCGGTGAGGCGCCACGAACCCTCGTCGTGGTCATATTCGAGTTCGGGGCGGTCGATCTCGTTGCCCTCTTCGTCGTAGCCCGGCGCGGGCTTCGCCTCGGCCTCTTCGTACTTCTCGGCCGTATCAGTCTTCTCCCACTGGCGGGAGCGGAAGCGACGCTCTGCCTCGGCATCATCGCTCATCGCCTTCACCAAAGAGAACATCATGATGAAGTAGACGATGAAGAACGGCAGGGCGATGATGATCACCACTTCCTGCAGAGCCTGAATACCGGAATCGTTGATGAACAGCAGCGCTGCTGTCACAACACCGACAGCCACGGCCCACGAAACGCGGTAGTACCGCGGCGTTACCTCTTCCTCACCGGTGGTGAACATGTCCATCACCAGTGCAGCAGAGTCAATCGAGGTGACGAAGTAGAAGATGATCACCGCGAGCGCCACTGCACCACTGATGAAGTACAGCGGGTATTCCGCCAACAAGGTGAACAATGCTTGCGGGGTCTCGCCGTCCTCCACGACGGGGCCGGTAAGCACGCCAGGGTTCTTCTCCTCTACATCAATCGCGGTGCGACCAAAGGTGGCGAACCAGATGATGTCGAAGACAGTCGGCAGCAAGATCGTGCCAGCGATGAACTGGCGCACGGTGCGGCCACGGGAAATGCGGGCGAAGAACATGCCCACGTACGGCGACCAACAGATCGTCCACGCCCAGTAGAACGCGGTCCAGGTGGCGTGCCAGCCCGGGTTGTCATTATTCGAGTCCACCCAGAACATCAGCTCTGGCAGCGACGAGGCGTAGATACCGAAGGACTCGGTCAGGTGCTCAATGATCTTCAGGGTCGGGCCCATCACGAAAAGGAAGACCAGCAGCGCAATCGAACCAATGATGTTCAGGTTCGACAGCAGCTTCACGCCTTTGTCTAGACCAGTCGCAACAGACACGGAAGCACAGACCGTGATGAAGATGATCACGCCGAGTTCCACCCACGTCACCAGTGGAACACCCCACAGGATGTTCAGGCCAGCACTGATCTGCAGAACGCCCAGGCCGACGGAAACGGCGAGGCCGAAGACGGTGCCGATGATGCCGATGGCGTCGAGAAGCTTGCCCGGCCACTCGTAGACCTTCGAGCCCAGCAGCGGCGAGAAGATCGACGAATAACGGGCCGGCATCTTGCGCTTGTAAATGAAGTAGCCCATGGCCAGGCCAGGCAAGGTGAAGATCACCCACATGTGAATACCGAAGTGGTAGTAGGTGAACTCGAAGGCCTGACGGATGGCTTCACGGCTCATCGATTCATATTCACCACGTGGCGGGTTGAATGCGTGGTGCAGTGGCTCAGCAGCACCCCAGAACAACAGGGTCGCGCCCATGCCAGCAGCAAAGAGCATCGAGAACCAGACGGGGAGGGAGTACTCCGGGTCATCATCGTCATCACCAAGCCGGTAATTACCGTACTTGGACACGAACAAGACGATCAAGAAGATGAATACAGTGGACACGCCGCCGATGTACAGCCAGGCGAAATTGTCCATCATCCACGCGGAGACAGTCGAGTACAGATTGCGAGCATTCTCGCCGAAACCAATGGTCAGCGCCACGAAGGCGACGATGAATCCTACCGCGGAGAAAAAGATCAGCGGGTCAGCGCGAAATTTGCGCATATGAATCAGGCCCTATTACTAGTAAGCGGTCAAGGTCTCGAAAAAGCTTATGCCATTAGGCTGGTGAGGTGTGATTAATCTTCCCGAGCAAGAACTCCGCCGCACCGCCCGTCAGATGAATCTGCCTGGCTTCGGTCCCGCGCAACAAGAAGCGCTCCACCGTGCCCACGTACTGGTCATTGGCGCGGGAGGGCTCGGGTGCCCGATCATGCAAACGCTCGCAGCGACAGGCGTCGGGCACATTTCGCTTATCGACGACGACGTAGTCGACCTCACCAATATTCACCGCCAAATCCTCTTCGGGGCCTCCGATGTAGGCCGTAGGAAGATAGATGTGGCCGCCGAAAGGCTCCGTGAACTGCAGCCCGGCATCGAAGTGACCACCATTGACGGCCGAATGGATGCATCAAATGCAGTGGAGCTCCTCGAAGGTGTGGATGTGCTGATCGACGGGTCTGACACCTTCACCACCAAATTCATGGCAGCCGATGCAGCAGAGATCACCGGCACTCCCCTGGTATGGGGATCAGTGCTGCGCTACCGCGGTGATGTCGCACTGTGGTGGTCCGGCCCCGGCGCACCGGAAGACGGTGTGGGCATGCGCGACCTCTACCCCGACCAGCCCGATGCAGACTCAGTACCCGACTGTGCCACCGCTGGCGTGCTCGGTGTGACCACCAGCGTTGTCGGTGGACTCATGTCCACCGAGGTGATTAAATTCCTCACCGGCATCGGCGAAGCACCAGTAGGTACGCTGCGCATGTACGACGCATTGACCACCCAGATCCGCCACTTCAGCGTCCGCCGCGACCCCGGCCGCGAGCTGATCACCAGCTTTGGCACCTACGAAGGCACCGCGTGTGCAATGCCCGCCAACACTGAGCTTCTCGACGCCGCCGCCACCGGCACAGTCATCGCCCTCGACGTGCGCGAAGAACACGAAAAGGCGATCAAGGACATCCCAGCTGCCAAGGGCGCGCACATTCCAACCTCTGCAGACCCCCAGCTCGGCGCGGACTTCATCGACTCACTGCCCGCCGGCACCGATGTCCTGGTGTACTGCGCATCGGGAAAGAGGTCGCAGGGTTTCGTCGATAAGCATGCGGACCATGCGGCACAGCGCGGGATCACGCTAACGAGCTTGCCTGGTGGCGTCAACGCGCTCTAACTACGCACGTACGACGGCGAAAACCGATAGCGTTAAGGCATGACTGAAATCCAATTGCCCCGCCACGAAATCGACCCCGAAGGATTGCTCGAATACTCGGCAGTGTTCAGCGACCGCTCGCTGAACCACATGTCCGCGAAATTCATCGGCATCATGCAGGAACTCCAAACGATCCTGCGCGAGACCTACCACGCGAAATCCGTCGCCGTGGTCCCTGGTGGCGGCACCTTTGCAATGGAATCCGTCGCCCGCCAGTTCGCACGTGACAAGGACGCCTTGGTCATCCGCACCGGAAATTTCTCCCACCGCTGGACCCAAATTTTCGATGCCTCCGGCGTGGCCAACAAGGTCACCGTGCTCAACGCCGAGCCGACCTCCGATGATGAGCGCGCCTCTTATGTTCCCCCGGCCATCGACGACGCAGTCGCACGCATTCGTACGGAGCGCCCTGCAGTCGTCTTCGCCGCGCACGTCGAAACCGCAGCTGGCCTCGAACTGCCCGCCGACTACATCTCCCAGCTCGCCGCTGCTACACACGAAGTCGGCGGCCTGATGGTCCTCGACTGTGTCGCCGCCGGCACCAAGTGGATCAACATGGAAGAAACCGGCGTGGACATCCTCATCTCCGCACCGCAAAAGGGCTGGTCCGGCTCTCCGGCCACGGGCTACATCATGTTCTCCGAAGCCGGCCGTGCACAGCTGGACAACACCACTTCCGACAGCTTCGCCATGGACCTGGCCAAGTGGACCGCCATCTCCGAAGGCTACGTCGACGGTGGCGCCGCCTACCACGCGACCCTGCCGACCGACGCGATCGCACACAACCTTGAACTCATGGAAGAAGCCAAGGAGATCGGCTTGGACGAGCTGACCAAACGCCAGGTCGAGCTTGGTTCCAAGGTCCGCGAGGTACTCGCCGCAAAGGGCTTCGTCTCCGTTGCCGCACCGGGCTTTGAAGCCACCTCCATCGTGGTAATGCACGCCAACTCACCAGAGCAGGCAACCGGTGCCGCCTTCAAACAGGCTGGTATCCAGATCGCCGGTGGTGTTCCGCTGCAGATCGGCGAACCTGAGAGCTTCTCCACCTTCCGCATCGGCTTGTTCGGCCTGGACAAGTGGGCAGACGTTGACGGCACCGTTGCACGCTTCGCGGAGGCACTGGACCAGGTCTAGGCCTGGCGTGCGGTGGATCTCGATTACATCGCCGCGAATCCGACCTTGGGTTTTATTCTCAAGCCGGGGGCTGGATGTAATCCAGATCCACGCTTAGCCGAAGGTCAACGAATACAACTTCACGCCTGCCGAGGGACGGATGCGCAGCACCCCCTCGGTGGGCGTTTCGTCTTTCACAAGGTCCAAGGTTCCGTCAGTGACATCGAAGGTCCTGGTGGAGCCGTCCGGATACTCGACCTCGACATTCCCCTTACCGGACACAACCAGCTGCACCCATGACGCATGGACGTTGATATCCATGTGACCGCCATCTGCCTCCACGGACTCTGAACCCAGCGTCCATCTCCCGGACAGCGCGAACATGTACCGCCCCGGTGCCGCTTGCTCACCGAAGTCATGCGGGCCATCGCTGTACTCGGCCTGCGTGGTGTATTCCGCACGCGCCGTGCCCAAGTAAGTCTCCGGGTTACGGTCTTTCGTGCCAGCCTCACCTGCTTGCTTTTCGACGACCTCCGGTAGCTCCACCCCCGGATTCGACTCCCGCAGCAGTTGGCGGATGAGCTGCTCAGTCTCTGCGTAAGAGCCCTCCCCTTCCACGATCTGGCGAACATTTCCATCTTTGTCAATGAGGTAACGCGCCGGCCAGTAGCGGTTGTTGAAATTCTTCCAGGTGGCAAAGGAATTGTCCTGTGCCACTGGGTAGTGGATGCCTTCTTTCTCCACTGCGGCTTTCACGTTGTCCAGATCATGTTCGAAGCCGTACTCCGGGGAGTGGACGCCGACGACGGTGAGGCCTGCGTCGCGGTAGGCGTCGTAAAGCTTGGTGATGTGCTCCCCTGCCCTCTGACAGTTGATGCAGGCATAAGCCCAGAAGTCCACGAGCATCACGCCGCCATCGTGTGGGCTTGGTGGCTGCTCAGTGTTGATCCAGTTCTCCAAGCCTGCGAACTCGGGGGCGGGGCCGCAGTCGTGGAGGGTGGCGGGGTCGGAGCGTCGACAAGCGCCTAGCTCACCGGTGCCCAACGCATTGGTGGCGAAGTCTGAATTCTCAAAACGCTGCGACAGACCCGATGTCCAATTCGGCAGCGCCCGCTGGATCGCCGCCGGTGCATTGAGCGCAAGCGCCAGCGTGAACACGAGCACCACCACGCCGATCGCGCGGCGGTGGCGCTGCACCACGTCGACCTTCTCTCCGATCTTGTTTCCCGCGAGCGCGAAAATGAACAGCGGCAATGCAGAACCCAGCGCGAAAGCCACGGTGAGCAGCACCGTATTCCACCCGATCTCACCCGTATTTCCCGCAACCGTCACCGCTGCGAGCACCGGCCCTGCACACGGCACGTACACCGCACCGAGCGCCAACCCAATAACGAAACCGCCCTTATCCTTCGCGTTCTGCTGGAGCTGGTACGGACGCGGTATGGCATCAAAGGGCTTCTGCACAATGTCCCCAAGCTTCGGAAAAATCATGCTCAACCCAACGAGACAGAGCAGCACAATACCTGTCCACCGCAGCACCGACGGCGGCAAATGCAACGTGCTGAGAAGCAGCGAGCCCAGCAACGCGATCACCGCGAAACTAATGGTCAAACCCGCCACAACGTGTGAAGGCTTACGGCCCACGCTCACACCGAGTACCACCGGCAACACCGGCAAAATACACGGCGAGAGCGCTGTGATCACTCCCCCGATAAACCCCACGAGAACAACACTGAGCATCGAAACATCCTTAATCCATCATGTCTTTCCTGACACCCAGAACTACGGAGTCACCTACTTTTTCGGATTGGTCCAATCCGCCGCCCCGGAGTGCTCCGTAGTACTTCATGACGGGCCAGAAAAACTGCGCCCGCAACACCAACTCAGTGAAGGAGACACAATGTCTATCAACCGCACCATCGCCACCGCCAGCGCCATCGCCATTGCCGCTACCGGCCTCGTTGCCTGCAACGACAGCGAAGACAAGATGGAGGACAAGATGGATGGCTCCATGACCCCGAGCTCTAGCGCGATGATGAGCGAAGAGTCCATGGCCCCGTCGTCCGAGGCGATGATGAGCGAAGACAAAATGATGGAAGAATCCAAGTAGCACATGACCCAGGTGTTAGATTTAGAATCTGTGGATCCTGACCGTCTCTTAGAAAGCGTGCGCGCAGGTGACAAAGCTGCATTCGCCGAGCTTTACGACGCCATTGCCCCACAGGTTCTTGGTCTAGCCACCCATATTCTGCGCGATCAAGCTCAAGCCGAAGAGGTCACCCAAGAGGTGTTCGTGGAGGTGTGGCAAAAGGCCCACACTTTCGATCCGGCCCGGGGCAGCGCGAAATCATGGGTGCTTCGCCTGGCCAAATCAAGGTCTATTGACAGACTGCGGAGCTGGCGAAGTGCGCAGGCCCGTGACACTGAAGACTTCAACAGCCAGCTCACCACCTGGGTCGCTGCTGCTGAGGACGAAGCAGGACAACGACTAGAATCGCAGGAACTGCAAGAACTCATTGATTCGATCGGGGAACCCCACCGCAGTGCGCTCATGCTCGCATATTTCGGGGAATACACCCACCAGGAAATCGCAGATGCAACCGGCGTCGCACTCGGAACCGCGAAAACGCGAGTGCGCGATGGGTTAAATAAACTGCGCAAGGCTGTGTCGCTGAAAGGAGGCCTGTGATGGATAAAGATATCGAGGACCTCTT
>NZ_CAMXWS010000051.1 GCF_947253065.1 uncultured Corynebacterium sp. | reverse complement strand
ACGCCCTCGATCACGCCCAACCACTCCCGGAGGCTGAGCTGCTCAGCCTCAACCTGGCCCAGGTGGTCGCCGATGGGCAGCAGATCGTCGTGTTGAACAAGGGGGAGGCCCCGCCCGATGCGCCGGGGGATGCCGGTGGTGGGATCTCTGTGAACACGGCCTCAGCAGAAGAGCTCACTGAGCTGCCGGGCGTAGGGGAGGCGACAGCAGCCGCGATCATCGCGCACCGAGAATCCATCGGGTCATTCACCGACATTGAGCAGCTTCTCGACGTCAAAGGCATCGGCCCCGCCAAATTCGAATCCCTCAAAGACGCGGTTTCCCTTTAATGAGTGAACTTCGTTTGGTCCCAGCTGCACTCGTGGTGTGGGCGGTGGCCATCGCTGTGATCGTGGCGGGGCCGGTGGTCGCCTTAGGCATTATCGCGGTCGCAGTGGTGGGCTGTGTGGTGTGGCGTGAGCCTGGGCAAGCAATTCTGTGCGGTGGGTTGGGGGCCTGCTCGAGCGCGGTGGCGTGGGTGCGGTGCATGACTGCACGTGGCACTGATTTTGGTGAAGCCTTCACAGGGACTGTCGCTGGTGCGCCGAAACAACTTGATTCAGGCGACTGGTTCGTCCGAGTCAATGTGGAGGGCTACCCAGTCCCGGTTCCGGTATTCACAGCGGAAGTGCCGGGGCAGTTAGTTAGCGGGACGCCAGTTGAGATCGCTGGGGAAGCAACCGAATCGACGCGCCCTGGTGTGGGTGCGGTGACCGTGGAGGGCGCGATCGATGTGCTTGGGCAGCCCACTGGCTTCGCGGCTTTCGCAGCTGCGGTGCGAGACAGATTCAGCACCGCTGTTGAAGCGGTAGTGGGGGAGCACGCCCAAGGCCTGATCCCCGGAATGGTGGTGGGTGATGTCTCCTTACAGTCCCCGGAAGAACAACAAGCGTATATCGACACCGGATTGAGCCATTTGAGTGCAGTCAGTGGCGCGAATTGTATGTACGTCGCAGCGGCCGCGCTGCTGGTGTCACGACTGTGCAGGTTTGGGCTGCGCGTACAGATCGCCACGGCTGGTTGTGCGCTGCTGGTCTATGCCGGGCTCGTCGGGCCAGAACCCAGTGTGCTTCGCGCCACGGTGTCGGGACTCGTGGGATTCACCGCGGTCGTCTCGTCTACTCGGACGGAACCAATTCACGCACTGTGCCTTTCCATCATCGGGCTGGTCCTGGTGGATTCGGACTTGGCGGTCAATTACGCATTCGCCCTCTCCACTGCGGCCACAGCTGGCATCGTGGCTATCTCCCCGCTGATCTACCGGGCATTGGCACCGTTGGGGTGGCCGGACATCGTGGCAAAGGTGGTGTCGGTGGCTGCGGCAGCCGATCTTGCTACGGCACCGATCATCGCGGGCATGGCGGGGAAGGTCTCTTTGGTCGCGGTGGTGGCGAATGTTCTGGTCAGTCCCGTCGTGGGCGCCGTGACAGTACTGGGCATGGCAGCAGCGATTCTCGCGCAGCTGCACACCGCGCTAGCCACGCCGCTGTTGTGGGTGGTGCAGCCACTTGCCGGGTGGGTCCGCACGGTCGCTGAGACCGGGGCGAGTCTGCCCAGTGCAACAGTGCAAGCACGCCCCATTGAGGCAGCGGTGTTCTACGGGTGGGTGCTCGCCGGCTTCATTGCGCACAAACCACGGATCACGCTTACCTGCGCCGTGCTCATTGTGTCAGTAGGGGTGATGGGGAGTGGGGAGGGAAAGGTGGATGTGGATAAGCGAAATATTCTTGTTGTCGACCGGGAGGAGGACATCGGGCCCCTCCCGCCTGGCACCACTGCCGTAGCGGTGCGGGAGGGCACACAGCGAAAAAGGCCTGTGGTCACCCAGGACGGAATTCCGGTGATCTATCCGTACAATGACCAGCATGATCAACCCAGTGCACTTCATCGTCGGTGAAGATGAGTTCCTCGCCGAACGTGCGACGAAGAGCATCATCGACGAGGTCGGCCCCGCCGCCGAGGTGACTACCCTGCGCGCTGGCGACGTGACGGCCTCTGAGCTGGCGCAGGCCACCAGTCCGTCCTTGTTCGCTGAGGAACGCGTTGTGGTGATCACCAATACCGAGCTGGCTGGCAAAGAACCCACGGAGCTGCTCTTGCAGGCTGCCGTGGATCCCACGCCGGGCATGACCCTGGTGATTGTGCACAGCGGCAAGGGACGCAATAAGGCGTATGTGCCCAAATTCCGCAAGGCCGCTGAAGTCCATGAGGTGAAATCGCCCAATCAGCGCGAGCGGC
The DNA here is from genome assembly GCF_947253065.1 of uncultured Corynebacterium sp. GTDB lineage: Bacteria > Actinomycetota > Actinomycetes > Mycobacteriales > Mycobacteriaceae > Corynebacterium. The sequence goes on along the minus strand of NZ_CAMXWS010000051.1, from coordinate 6,228 downwards.
AAAGCTGGGTGACCGCGGAATTTCGTCGCCATGGGGTGCGCCCGACTCCTGATGTGATCGGTGCGCTGTTGGAGTCCGTCGGTTCGGATCTTCGTGAGCTGGCGAGCGCGATTGAGCAGCTCGTCGCAGACACAGAGGGCGAGATCACCGTGGCCAAAGTCCGCGCCTATTACACGGGAGTAGCGGAGGTATCCGGCTTTGACATCGCGGATCAGACCGTCGCGGGACGCACTGACCGTGCGCTGGCCAGCACGCGCCGGGCATTGCAGCTGGGCATCAGCCCCGTCGCCATCGCAGCAGCTTTGGCGAACAAGGTGGGCGATATTGCAAAGCTGTACCAGACCCGTGGCAATCCGGATCAGATCGCGCGGACGGTGGGTATGCACCCGTTCGTCGCTAAGAAAACAATGCAGGTTGCACGCAACTGGTCCGGACATGCTGTAAGCGAGGCGGTGATCATCGTCGCGGACCTTGACGCCACGGTGAAAGGTCAAGGCGGCGATCCCGAATTCGCAGTCGAGGACGCAGTTCGGCGCATCGCGCAGCTGGCGTGATAGTGTGCCTTCCCGTGACTGAGATTCCCGCAGACGTGCAAGAATTCGCCACCCGCCTGTTCAATATGGCGCGGGGCGGCGATCTGACCTTGTTGGACTATGTTGACCAGGGCGTTGCCGTGGACATGGCCAACCAGGACGGCAACACGTTTTTGATGCTCGCCTCCTATGCGGGACACGTCGAACTCACGCGTGGCCTCATCGAGCGCGGCGCAGACGTGAACAAGCTCAACGAGCGCGGCCAGGCGCCACTCGCGGGCGTCGTTTTCAAAAAAGAGGACGCGCTTATCGACGTCCTCCTTGCCGCCGGCGCCGACCCGACCGCCGGCACCCCTGACGCGATCTCGACGGCGAAGATGTTCGAGCGCGACGACCTCGTGGAGAAGATGAGCAAGTGAATCCCGCGGATCTCGCGGCGATCGTCCTCGTCAACCTGGCGGGTGCGGTGACACCGGGACCGGATGTCGTCCTGCTCACACGCTATGCCACCCGTTCCCGGAAGCACGCGATCGCAGCCACCTTTGGCATTCTGACCGGGGCACTGTTCTGGATCACGCTCACGGTATTGGGCGCTGCGGCATTGCTCACCGCATTCCCGTGGCTGTTGGAATTGATTCAGGTTGCAGGTGGTGCCTGGATCATTTTTATGGGTTACACCACGGCACGCCAGGGGTGGCATGACCGGCTGAATCCGCCGCTGGATATGGACGAGGCAGAAGAGCGACTGGGTACGCCACGTGACAGCTTCTTCAAGGGCTTGACCACGAATCTTTCTAACCCCAAGATCGTCTTGTTCCTGGCCGCGCTTGTTGCCCCGCTTTTGCCGCCGAGCCCAGGACTTGGCCCGGCGATGATCGTGATTTTCGCGCTGTGGATCACCACGGTGCTGCTGTTCGTCGCATACAGCTTCGTAGTGTCCACAGAGCGTGTGCGTCGAAAGCTGTTCAGCGCTGGCCCCTATATCGACATCGGTGCCGGCGGGTTCTTCATTGTTGCCGGCACCGTCCTCGTCGCACGAGGAATCGTGGGATTGGGCTCTTAGCCCAAGAAGAATTTCACGGTGCGGTCGGTCGCGCTGCGGAACCAGGTGTGTCCGCCACCAGCGATCTTCTCCAGTTCAGTGCGCTGCGAGCAGCCTGCCGGGGTGTAGATCGTGGACGGGCCGACCCGGCGGGGGGACACCTTATTCATGTTGCAGCCATTACGGCGGCCGGTGTCGTAGAACACCGACGGCACGGAGCGGTATGCCGCGCCGTGGCGGGTGCCACCGTGGTACTTGACCACATCGTCATTATCCGCGTGCATGATCAAGGTGGGCACCTTTCCGCGGGCGCACTTGGTCACCGTCGGGTTGTAGTAGGCACCAGCAACGCTGGCAACACCAGCGACGAGATCCGGGGCGTGGCACCCCAGCGCAGCAGCCATACCGCCGCCGTTGGACAGGCCAGTGGCGTAGACGCTGTTGCGGTCGATGTTGTGCTGCGAGGCGACGTGGTTAAGCAGTGCGCGGATATAACGAATATCTGCATCGACGGAGGTCTGCGCGTACGGCGCACCGCCCCACGCATTGTTGATGGCCTGCGGGTAGATCACAATGGCGCGGCTGCCCGCGGCATCCTCGAGCTTCTCGTAGGAGCGGGTACGTGCGGCATCGTGCTGCCAGCCACCGAAACCGAGGATGACCGGGTAAGCCCGCATCGGGTTGTAATTCTTCGGCAGCACCAACGTGTAGGGGCGCTTGACACCATCCACGGTGACGGAACGGTTATCCAGATCAATCTTGCCGAATGCGGTGAGGAAATCACCCAGCTGGCTGGACATCTGAGCCGCATTGGACTTGCTGGAAATGCTGGACTGAGCAGCCGCAGTGGGGGCGGCGGAAAGAGCAACAGTGGCAGCGATGAAAGCGGCGCACGCGCCCCGACGGATTTTAAGCATGAGGGGATCATACGGGGCAGAGGATTACGCTGTCACATCTCCGCGGAGGGCAAAGAAAAACCCGCCTGCCACGGGGGCAGACGGGTTGGCGCTGGCGTTGAATTTAGCCGAGCTTGTTCAGGGCGCGAGCCATGTTGGACTTCTTGTTAGCCGCGCTGTTGCGGTGGTAGACGCCCTTGGTCACAGCCTTGTCGAGCTTGCGGGAAGCGATGCGGAGCTGCTCCTCCGCAGCCTTCTTGTCGCCACCTTCGATGATCTCGTTGAACTTGCGGATCTCGGTGCGGACAGCGGAGCGGACGCTCTTGTTGCGCACGCGACGCTTCTCGTTGGTCAGAACGCGCTTCTTCTGCTGCTTGATATTAGCCATGATGTACCTCTTGAATCTTGACGGATAGTGTCTCGTGCATTCGATTACCCAACTCGTGAGGGACTGCAGCGTCACGACTTTGCATACAAGCCACGAACCCAAGGTCCTGCCCGCGGCGCGCGACGCACCCAACACGAAAGCTGGCGCGAATAACGTTCATAACTTAGCAGCTGGTGGCAGGCTGCCCAAATCGCTTCAGGCCCAGTCGAAGCGTTTGCGGAGGTGCTCAGCGATGTGCGCGAAGCGCCGGGCGGGGAAGAGTGCACCGCGGCGACGCAGATCCGTTTCGGGGATAAACAGGGTTTTGTCCGTGCGGACCCAGCAGGCCTCACCGGTCGGTTTCCACTCGCCGCTGCCAATCGGCAACCAGTCATCCTCACCGGCGTGATCTTCATTGGCGGAAATCAGCAGCCCCAACACGTCGTGGCGGTCACGGCCAACAACAAGCATCGACCGTTCTTTCAGCGGGGTGGTGGGCACGTTGAACCACACGACCTCGCCGGGCTCAGCCTGCCCGTCCATGTCAGGGGCGTAGAAGATGCTGCGGGAAATCTCACCGGTGGGGACCACGCGGGTACGTGCGGCACGACGACGTTCGCTGGTGGGCGAATTGCCCATGCGTTCGTTCAGGATCTTCAGACCCTGGTCCAACGCCGTTTGTTTGCTGGCTCCGAGCCGAGCGAGGCGCCGCAGAAATTTCATTCTTTAAAGCCTAGTGGATTGGTGGGACGTCGAAAAGCGTTTTTAGAGCTCAAGGCGCTCGATGCTTGCGCGCAGATCTTGCAGAGCGCGGGGCTCGCCGACGTGGCGTGCGTGGCGCGTTTGAGCAAGCGCGGTCTGGGTGAGCGCACGCCAGTGATCAACGCTGAGCGGCAGCTGATTGGCCTGCGCGTAGTTGTATAGGCCGAGACACTGGTCGAGCACGTCATTTTCTTCAGCGGTCATGGTGAGCCGGTCGACGATGAAGACGGGGAGTGCGGAGGCTGGTTCGTCGCCAAGCGATGCTGCGAGACGCTGGTGTGCGGTTGGGCGGTTGGATTCGCTGGACAGGTGACCGAGGAATTCGATGGTGGAGAAAAACCCGACGCACGTGGCAAAGAAGCCGAGCAGGAGACCGAAGATCAATGCGGTGACACCAAGCGCCGACCCATCAGCCGTCAGGATCATCGCCAACGCCGCAACGACGAGCAACGCGGAAATACCAATGCGCTTTAGCGCGCCTGTGGACCGCTTCTTCGGTTCCGGAATGCTCTCGGCGGCGGGCTCGATGTATTTTGCGAAGTCAGCGTAGGTGCGAAACGTGTGCGCATTCGTCTTTGACATCAACTGCCCTAAGTTTTGCGGCAGTACAAAGCGGGAGAAATCTTTCGGGAACAGCTCCACCGATGCGTTCCATTCGCGGCGTGCGGGGGTGTTCTCCATCGGCTCTCCTTTCCGGGCTGGGCTTTCTGCAGCACACCTTACTCCTTAGCGGCGATTGCTCCCCGGTGTATATGTCACGGTATGGTGACCTTAGTTTTCACCAGTTTTGGCACCGAAGCGAAGGGTTGGCGATGGCGAAGGCAAACACGAATTTCGCGTTGAAGACGTTCACGGATCCGGCACAGATCCGGAACTTCTGCATTATTGCCCACATCGACCACGGCAAGTCCACCCTTGCGGACCGTATTTTGCAGCTGTCCAACGTGGTTGAGGCACGTGAGATGCGCGACCAGTACCTGGACAACATGGATATTGAGCGTGAGCGCGGCATCACCATCAAGGCGCAGAACGTGCGCTTGCCGTGGACGACGGCGGATGGGCAAGAGACCATCTTGCAGATGATCGATACGCCAGGTCACGTCGACTTCTCGTATGAGGTTTCGCGTTCGCTCGATGCGTGCGAGGGCGCAATTTTGCTTGTCGACGCAGCACAGGGCATCGAAGCCCAGACCCTCGCCAACCTGTACATGGCGATGGAGAATGACCTTGAGATCATTCCGGTGCTGAACAAGATCGACCTGCCGGCAGCCGACCCAGAGAAGTACGCCGGGGAGATCGCCCACATCATCGGTTGTGAGCCGGAAGAGGTGCTGCGCGTCTCTGGCAAGACCGGTGAGGGCGTGCCGGAGCTGTTGGATAAGGTCGTGGAGCTCGTTCCGCCGCCGCATTCGCTGGATCCTGCTGGTGCTGACGCACCGGCCCGCGCGCTGGTTTTCGATTCCGTCTACGACACCTTCCGTGGCGTGGTCACCTACATCCGCATGATGGACGGCAAGCTTGAGGCTGGCCAGAAGGTGACCATGATGAACACCGGCGTCACCCACGACATTCTTGAGATCGGCATTGTCTCCCCGACGATGCAGAAAGCTAAGGGGCTCGGCCCGGGCGAGGTGGGCTACCTCATCACCGGTGTGAAGGACGTCCGCGAGACCCGTGTCGGCGATACCGTCACCTGGGCGAATAAGGGTGCCTCCGAACCACTCGAAGGCTTCGAAGACGTCAAGCCGATGGTCTACTCAGGCCTCTTCCCAGTCTCCCAGGAAGACTTCCCGACGTTGCGCGAGAGCTTGGAGAAGCTTCAGCTTAACGACGCCTCACTCACCTGGGAGCCCGAGACCTCCGTCGCCCTGGGCTTCGGTTTCCGCTGTGGCTTCCTGGGCCTGCTGCACATGGAGATCACCCGCGACCGCCTGGAGCGCGAATTCGACCTGGACCTGATTTCCACCGCGCCGTCTGTCACCTACCGCGTTGTCGCGGAAGACGGCACCGAGTCGATGGTGCACAACCCGGCTGACTGGCCGAGCGGGAAACTCCAGGAAGTCTACGAGCCGATCGTGAATATGACGCTCATCGTGCCGCAGGAATTCGTAGGCACCACCATGGAGCTGTGCCAGTCCAAGCGTGGCCAGATGAAGAATATGGAGTACCTCTCCGAGGAGCGCGTGGAGCTGCGCTACATCATGCCGCTGGGCGAGATCATCTTCGACTTCTTTGACATGCTCAAGTCCCGCACGAAGGGCTATGCCTCGCTTAACTACGAGGAAGCCGGTGAGCAGCCAGCTGACCTGGTCAAGGTGGACATTCTCCTGCAGGGCGACCCGGTGGATGCATTCTCCGCGATCGTGCACCGCGATTCTGCTCAGTGGTACGGCAACAAGATGACGAAGAAGCTCAAGGAGCTCATTCCTCGCCAGCAGTTCGAGGTGCCAGTCCAGGCCGCGATTGGTTCCAAGATCATTGCCCGTGAGAATATTCGCGCCTTGCGCAAGGACGTCCTGTCCAAGTGCTACGGCGGCGATATCTCCCGTAAACGCAAGCTGCTTGAGAAGCAAAAAGCCGGTAAGAAGCGCATGAAGTCCATCGGTTCCGTCACGGTGCCGCAGGAAG
>NZ_CAMXWS010000050.1 GCF_947253065.1 uncultured Corynebacterium sp. | reverse complement strand
CCAATCCTCATATCCAAATCCCAGTGTAAGCTTGCGCCGTTCACTAATTCCTAGAGAGAAGCTTTATGGATCTCATACGTCTCACCAGCCGGTACGGGAGACCGTATGTCAGCTTTATCGCTGCGGTCGTGGTGCTGCAGCTGGTGTCCACGCTGGCCACATTGTATTTGCCGGATTTGAATGCGGACATCATCAACAACGGTGTTGCTCAGGCAGATGTGCCGTATATCCGCCGTGTCGGTCTGATCATGCTCGTGGTTTCGCTCGTTCAGGTCGCTGCCGCAGTGGCTGCGGTGTGGATGGCTTCGGCTGCGGCGATGAAGACTGGCCGCGATATCCGCCGGGCTGTCTATGACAATGTCAGTGGTTTCACCTCGGAGGATATGGGCCGCTTCGGTGCGGCGACGTTGACCACCCGCGCGACGAATGATGTCCAGCAGGTACAGATGACAACGCTGCTGTTCTTCAATTTCATGGTCACCGCCCCGATCATGGCGATCGGTGGCGTGATCATGGCGTTGCGCCAGGACCCGGGTATGTCGTGGCTGGTCATCGTCGCTGTTGTGGTGCTGGCTGTTGTGGTGGCGATCATCGCAGCACTGCTCATGCCACTCTTCCGAAAGATGCAGCTGCGCCTGGATGCCATCAATGGTTTGCTCCGCGAGCAGATCGCCGGCATCCGCGTCGTCCGCGCATTTGGTCGCGAGGAATTCGAATCGGAGCGCTTTACGGATGCGAACACCGCGTTGACCAAGCTCAGCCTGAATATTGGTCGTGTCTTTGTCACGATGTTCCCCATCATCATGCTCATCTTGAACCTCGCCACCGCTGCGGTGCTGTGGTTCGGCGGTCAGCGTGTGGATGAGGGCCTCGTCGAGGTCGGTTCACTTACTGCATTCATGCAGTATCTGATGCAGATTCTCATGGCCGTGATGATGGGCGTGTTCATGTTGATGATGCTGCCTCGCGCCATCGTGTGTGCCCGCCGCATCAAGGAAGTTCTGCGCTACGAGCACACCACCCCGCCGGAGAACAGCACCGCCAGCGCTGAGCCGGGGGTCGTCGAATTCGCTGACGTCACATACCAGTACCCGGGCGCGGAAGAGCCGGTGCTCCACAACATCAACTTCACCGCCCGCCCAGGCACGGTCACCGCGATCATCGGTTCCACCGGTTCCGGCAAGTCGACTCTGATGGGGCTCATTCCGCACCTCTACTACCCCACCTCCGGGCAGATCCGGATCGGCGGTCGCGTGGCCATGGTGCCGCAGAAGCCGTGGCTCTACCGTGGCACGGTCGCTTCGAATCTTCGCGTGGGCAATCCTGAGGCCACCGATGAGCAGCTCTGGGACGCCCTGCGCACGGCCCAGGCACATTTCGTCGAAGACCTGGACATGCCGATCGCCCAGGGCGGCACCAATGTTTCTGGCGGTCAGCGCCAGCGTCTCTGCATCGCGCGCATGCTCGTCGCAAGGCCCGATATTTATCTTTTCGACGATTCATTCTCCGCCCTCGATGCCGTCACCGAGGCGAAACTGCAAGAGGCCATGACCACATACACCAGCGATGCGACGGTGCTGGTGGTGGCGCAAAGGGTGGCGTCGATAAGCAATGCGGACCAGATTCTCGTGATGGAAGCCGGCGAAATCGTCGCACGCGGAACCCATGAAGAGCTGCTCCCCACGAGCAAGACCTACCGTGAGATTGAAGCGAGCCAGAAGGCGGTGAAAGCATGACCGAGCAGCTTGACGACGCACAATTGGCCGAATACGAAGCCAAGATGGCCGGCGACGACTATTCCAATAAGGCCCCGCGCAAGGCCAAGCAATTCTGGCCTTCCGCTAAGCGTCTCCTTGGTCTTCTCGCGCCCTATAAAATCGCTCTGACCTTCGTGTTCTTCATGAACACCGTGTCTGTGATCCTCGCGGTCTGGGCGCCACGCGTCATGGGACATGCGATGGACGTGATCTTCTCGGGCGCTATCTCCAAGCGCCTTCCTGAAGGCATCACCGCCAAGCAAGCCGTTGAAGGGCTGCGTGCTTCGGGCCAGGACCGTTTCGCGGACATGGCTGAGGCCATGGACCTGAACCCGGGCCACGGCATCGACTTTGACCGCCTCCGCGATCTCATCGTCATGGTGCTCGCACTCTACGTTTTTGCTTCACTGCTGATGTGGGCACAGGGCGCGATCTTGAACAAGCTGACCATGCGCGCGGTGTTCAATCTGCGCGAACGCGTGGAGGCAAAGATCAATCGCTTGCCGCTGTCCTATTTCGATTCGCGTCAACGCGGGGACGTGATGAGCCGCACGACCAACGATGTCGACAATATTCAGCAGGCCCTCCAACAATCCCTGTCTTCGCTGTTCAATGCGCTGCTCACGCTGGTGGGCATCGTGGTCATGATGGTGGCCATCTCCTGGCAGCTCGCACTCGTCGCACTGCTAGCCATCCCGCTGACCGGCGTGGTCATGGGCGTAGTGGGTACCCGCTCCCAAAAGCAGTTCGTCGCCCAGTGGAAAGCCACTGGCGATCTAAATGGCCACGTCGAGGAAGCGTTCTCCGGCCATGACGTGACCACGATTTTCGGCCGCAGCGACCAGATCCGCGAGACCTTCGACGAGCGCAACGAGGAGCTCGCCGCGGCCGCACAAAAAGCCCAATTTTTGGCGAATTCGATGCACCCGATCATGCAGTTCATCGGCTCTTTGTCGTATGTCGCGATCGCGGTGCTCGGCGGCCTCAAGGTCGCTTCCGGCAACCTCACTCTTGGCGATGCCACCGCGTTCATCCAGTACTCCCGCCAGATGAACCAGCCGCTCGGCGAGGTCGCCGGCATGATGCAGATGCTCCAGTCCGGCGTCGCTTCTGCCGAGCGTGTTTTCGAACTGCTCGATGCCGAGGAAGAACCGGAGGACAGTGCCGGGATGACGACTGGCAAAGGTACCCCTGGCCTTGTCGAATTCGACCACGTGGACTTCTCCTACGATCCGGAGACTCCGCTGATCCAGGACCTGACCCTGCGCGTCGAGCCCGGCCAGACCGCCGCGATCGTCGGCCCGACCGGTGCGGGCAAAACCACCTTGGTCAACCTGATCATGCGGTTCTACGACATCGATGCCGGTGCGATCCGCCTCGATGGCACCGATATCCGCGATTTCACACGTGCGCAGCTCCGTTCCCGCATCGGCATGGTCCTCCAGGACGCCGTGCTGTTCAAGGGCACGATCATGGAAAATATCCGCTACGGCCGCCTCGATGCCACGGATGAAGAGGTCATCGCCGCAGCTGAAGCCACCTACGTCGACCGTTTCGTGCGCACCCTCCCCGATGGGTACGACACTGAGATCGACCAGGACAGCGGCTCCATTTCCACCGGTGAGCGCCAGCTGATCACCATTGCCCGCGCGTTCCTGTCCCAGCCAGAGCTCCTCATCCTCGACGAGGCGACCAGCTCCGTGGACACCCGCACCGAAGTCCTGGTCCAGCACGCCATGAATGCCCTGCGCAGCCAGCGCACCAGCTTCGTCATCGCGCACCGCTTATCGACGATCCGCGACGCCGACCTCATCATCGTCATGCAGAACGGAAAAATCGCCGAGCAGGGAACTCACGAGGAGCTCCTTGCCCGGCGAGGAACCTACTTCGAACTGAACCAATCCCAGTTCAGCATCGAAGACTAGCTACTGAGAACTAGTACATCGTCATGTAGCCGCTGCCCGGATCCTCCGGGTTCTGCGGGTTCTGATTCTCTGGGTGCTGGTACGGCTGCGTTGCCTGCTGTGCTGGATTCTGTGCTGGATTTTGTGCTGGATTCTGTGCAGACAGGCTGGCGTGGCCGTATTCGCTGATCCAGCGGTAGATGAACACGGTGCCGAGGAGCTGCACCGGGATCGCGATGATCATGCCGAGGCCCAGGGTGAACAGGGAGATTGCGCCACAGACGATGCCCAGCAGAATCAAGGCGCCGAAAACGCGACCGTAGTTAGCTTTCACATCGTTCCACGCTGCAGCGAAAGCACCGGTCGCGGTGGTGCGACCGTCAATAGCGTAGAGCGGAATCATAGTCACAAACGGGTATGAGAGGATGCCCGCGATGACGGTCAGGATCATCACCACCGCACCGAGCGCAGGAATCTGGGAGGCTAGGAATCCGCCGAGGAAGAACAGTGCGACCAGGACTACGCCGAAGCACAGGCCGGTCAGGATGTAGGCGAGCAGACCCTGCCCCCACGGCACGCCCTTGAAAGCGGTGCTCCACTGCGGCTTCTCACCGCGGGTGTCGCGCAGTGCGACCTTGTAGGCGACGATGCCGAAGATGAACGATGCGATCGATGCCAAGATCTGCCAAATGGTGATCGCTGTGGTGGTCGGACCACTGAAGTCCTCCATGCCACTGTTGAAGTCGTTCATGGCCATCGGCACGATGGCAGCCAGGCCAAGGACCGTCGAGACCAAGAACGGCACGAAGATCAGCCCAACGTAGACGTGCCACTGGCTGGTGAACAGGCGCTTGAAACCAAACGGCACCGGTTCGGTTGCCGGCAGCGGTTCCGCCGGGATAGTAAGCGGGCGACCAGATTCGGGCAGCGTCTCCGGGTCCACATAACCGGACGTCGGGCCGTACGGGTTACTCTCGTTGCCTTGGTTGTAATCGCCGTAGCTGGGGTAACTATTGGGGTCATTAGCATTAGTCATGCACCCATAATATTTAGGACTGAATGATTGTCGAGATCTAATGCCTCGCACTTCGGTTTAGTATTGAAATCGTGATGTCCCCGCAACCTCCTCAATACCCGTATAGCCAAGATCTGGTGCGCCTGTCTGATCTGGACAGGTCCGAAGCCATTGCCCGGTTAAGCTACGCGCTTGGCGAGGGACGCCTGAACAGCGACGAATTCAATCGCCGCTGCGAGCAGGTGGGCATCGCCTCGACCCACCGGGATCTCATGCCCCTGTTCCACGACCTGCCGGACCAACAACCCACTCGCCCTGGCGAGGTCGAGCAGACGTTCACTCTCAGCGAGATCGAGCGTGCCCGCGCGAATGGCAAGAACACTCGCCTCGGCATCTTCTCCCTCGGTTCGCTTGCGTCCATCGCCGGCACGGTCGGCCTGACCACGGTGACCGGGGTGAGCGCATGGGGCCTCCTTTTGCTCATCATCCCCGCCTTGTTCACTGTTCTTTACATCATGAAGGTTGGCCCCGACAGCTGGTACGCCCCCTCCCCGCGCCAGTTGGAGCGGCAGCAGTTGAAGGAATTGCAGATGGCGCGGCGGATGGAGGGGGAGCGTCGAAAAGCGGAGCGCGACGTGATCCGCGACCAGCTCACGGGCGACGCAATGTCGTTCGCGCAACGAACCTTGAACCGATTCAACAAATAAATCAACGATTTTTGGAAGAATCACCTATATGAGCAACACGTCCAAGGAAACCTCGAACAAAAAGCAGTCGGAGAAGCCGAAGCGCGCACCCCTGAAGCGCCACCGTCACTTCGACCAGGCAGACAAGCTCAAGGGCGTCGCGTATGACCTGCGTGGCCCCGTCGCCACGACGGCCGAGGAGATGGAGCGCGACGGCCACACCATCCTGAAGCTGAACACGGGCAACCCCGCAGTCTTCGGTTTCGAGGCACCGGACGTGATCATGCGCGACATGATCGCCGCGCTGCCCACGTCGCAGGGCTACACCACATCGAAGGGCATCATCCCTGCCCGCCGCGCCGTGGTCACCCGTTACGAGGAAGTCGAAGGCTTCCCCGACATCGACATCGACGACGTCTATCTGGGCAACGGCGTGTCCGAGCTCATCTCGATGACAACGCAAGCACTGCTTAACGACGGCGACGAGGTCCTCATCCCCTCCCCCGACTATCCCCTTTGGACAGCCGCGACCACCCTCGCCGGCGGCAAGGCCGTCCACTACGTCTGCGATGAGGAAGACGACTGGAACCCGTCGCTCGAGGACATTCGCTCAAAAATCACCGACCGCACCAAGGCGATCGTGGTGATCAATCCAAATAACCCGACCGGCGCGGTGTACTCCAAGGAGGTCCTCGAGGGCCTGGCCAACATCGCCCGCGAGCACGAGCTCATGGTGCTCGCCGATGAAATCTACGACCGCGTGCTTTACGACGGCGCCGTCCACCACTCCATGGCCGCCATCGCCCCCGACCTGGTCACCTGCACGTTCAATGGCCTGTCCAAGGCGTACCGCGTGTGCGGCTACCGCTCCGGCTGGATGGTCATCACTGGTCCACGCCGCCGTGCCAAGGGCTTCATCGAGGGTCTCGACCTGCTCGCCGGCACTCGCCTGTGCGCGAATGTTCCGGGTCAGCACGCCATCCAGGTCGCACTCGGTGGACGCCAGTCCATCTACGCCCTCACCGGTGAAGGCGGTCGCCTGAGGAAGCAGCGTGACATCACGGTGAAGAAGCTCCGCGAAATCCCTGGCGTTTCCGTTGTGGAGCCGAAGGGCGCGATGTACGCCTTCCCGAAACTGGATCTGGACATGTACGAGATCCACGACGACGAACGCTTCATGCTCGACCTGCTCAAGAGCGAGAAGATCCTCATGGTCGGCGGCTCCGGCTTCAACTACCCGAAGCCAGACCACTTCCGCGTGGTCACCCTGCCGTGGGCATCCCAGTTGGAAAATGCCATCGAGCGCTTGGGCAATTTCCTCTCGGATTACCACCAGCACTAGCAGGCTCTACTCCGGCACCACCTCCTCCGCACGCTCTTCTGCATATTCGGGCACGATCTCTTCCGGATCGGCAGGTGGTTCCGGCGGGAAGGGCTGCGGGTGGAAGGGAAATTCCATCCCGTATACCACTTCGAGGTCTGTGAGTTCCGCCAGGCAGCGCTCGTATTTGAAGTGCTCCTCATAGGCATCGAGGATGCGGTGACCGCGGGCAAAAAATCGCGCTTTTTTACGGTTCCGTTCCTCCACATCGGCTAGCGTGGATTTCCAGCGCGGATCCGTAGGCGTGATCTGCGAGTGAAGAAAGCCATTGGGGCGAACCCGCGCATAGGTTCCGTTACTGAACAGCCACACGATCTCCCCGCTGACGGGATCCGGGATGTAGAAAGCTCGGCGATCGGTTTTCACATTGTGATGCTTTTGGCACAGGCAGTAGAGATTGTCCGCGTTGGTCTGCCCACCTTCGTCATAGGGGACGCGGTGATCAAGCTGGCATTCCCACGCATCGCGGTCACAGCCCGGGAAGATGCAGCTTCCGTCCCGGCCACGGACGTACGCCCGGACTTTCTCCGGGGCGACATAGCCATCGACGGTGTGGGTGGCGCCGGAATCCACATCCAAAAAATCGGCGATTTTTTGTTGGGCGTCTGCACCGAGCAGATTGTGAACCACCGCGGTACCGGTGGCATCTGTCCAGCCAAAGCCAGGAATGAAAGCCGGAGCAGTCTTGTCTACTTCCCCAGTGGGCAGGGTGCGCAGATAGGCATAAATACGCACATCAGCGACTGGTTCAATCTCACCAGTCAACAGCTTGTACACGGCCTCGGACTGCGTCAGCTTATGCTCCCTCGCGGTAGCCTCAATATTGGCCTGAGCCACCGCCATAGAGGCAGTATCCATGGTCAGGTTCATCCACCACTGCCCCATCGTTGAACAAGGTCCACTTTCAATATCGCACTGGCCAGGACCGATATTCTTTTTCTTCTCACGGTCCTTGCGCTTCTTCACATCATGAGCTGCAGCGGAATCAATATCAGCGAGCAACTGATTCAAGCGACGGGTGATTGCAGTGGGCGTGGGCAGTGATTCGTTGGTGAAGGTTGGAGTGAAAAGGGTGACCAACGCATCGTCGATAAGCGTGAATGCTTCGGAGTCTGCCTGGTCGTCGAATGGGCGGATGAAGTCGTCGATGGTGGCCAGGCGTTTCGCGTCGAGGCGGAATGTTGCGCGCTGTAATTCACGCAGCTGCGGGAGACGGCGAAGCGCCATGTAGCCGTAAACTGCGCGCTCGACATCAGGCTTGGTCATGCCTGTCGACGTACCCAGGTTGGCCAGCTCAAGGTCATGGTCCTTCGACGCGATCGCACCGAAATGTGCGTCGGCGAAGTGACCGAAAATCTCGAACTGTGCCTGGCGGAGCCGCATGCTCGCCACGGCATCCGGGTCTTCTGGATTCTCCGTGGCAAAAAATGGCGATTTTTTGGTGTGGTTGTAGGTCGTCTCTTTCGGTGGTTGTGGTGCGCTCATGTTTCCCCCTTGGCTTGTGAGCGTGGGGATAGTGTGGCACACCACCCGAACCACCGTTCGAACTATTCGAACAGTTTTTCGAATAACCTGCGGAAAAGCGTGGTCAGTGGCTGTCAGTGACTAAAGAGACCGACCCAAAGCGTGCAGCGACCAACCGGCGGAGCGCCAGGAATCGACGGGGAGGACATTGCGGGCGTCGATAAGCGTTTTTTCGGCGACGAGCTTGCCAGCGTGCTCAGGGTCAAGGTGCTTGAATTCGTCCCATTCGGTGGCGAGAATTACCAGCTCAGCGTCGGTCAGCGCGTCGTCGAGCGAGGATGCGTAATCGAGCGTTGGGAAGACCTTGCGCGC
>NZ_CAMXWS010000049.1 GCF_947253065.1 uncultured Corynebacterium sp. | reverse complement strand
CGGGCAACCAAATATTGTCGCCCATGCCGATTTCATCGCCGTAATAAAGGAATGGCGAGCCCGGCAGGGACAGCAGCAGCGCGTGGGCCAGCTCAAGGCGATCGCGGTGGCCGCCCAGCAGTGGTGCGAGGCGGCGGCGGATGCCCACATTGGCGCGCATGCGCGGATCGGTAGCGAACGTGCTGTACATGAAGTCACGCTCTTCCTCGGTAACCATTTCGAGCGTCAGCTCGTCATGGTTGCGCAGGAAGATGCCCCACTGTGCGGTCTCCGGGATATCGGGGGTTTCGCGCAGGATGTCGATGATGGGCTGTGCGGTCTCCTGGCTAATGCCCATGAAGATGCGCGGCATGACGGGGAAGTGGAAGGCCATCTGGCATTCGTCACTGTCACCGAAGTATTCGACGACCTCATCGGGCATCTGGTTGGCCTCGGCAAGTAGGAAACGGCCGGGGTATTCCTCGTCGAAGATCGTGCGGACACGTTTGATGAACTCGTGGGTCTCGGGCAGATTCTCGCAGTTCGTGTCTTCGCGTTCGAAGAGGTAGGGAATGGCGTCGAGGCGGATGCCGTCCATGCCGAGGTCGAGCCAGAAACGAATGACATCAATAACGGCATCTTGTACCGCCGGGTTGTCGTAGTTCAGGTCAGGCTGGTGGGAGAAGAAACGGTGCCAAAAGTACTGCTTGCGCACCGGATCATAGGTCCAGTTGGATTCTTCGGTGTCCACGAAGATGATGCGGGCATCCGCGTACTTCGTGGGCGTATCGGACCACACGTAGAAATCGCCGTAGGGGCCGTTGGGGTCGCGGCGGGATTCCTTGAACCACGGGTGGGTATCGGAGGTGTGGTTGATGGGGAAGTCGGTGATGATGCGGATGCCGCGCTTGTGGGCAGCGTCGATAAGCGAAACGAAGTCTTCGACCGTGCCGAATTCCGGCAGTACCTTGCGGAAGTCGCGGATATCGTAGCCGCCATCGCGCAATGGCGAATCATAAAACGGCGGCAGCCACAGGCAGTCAACACCGAGCCACTGCAGGTAGTCGAGCTTTTCCTCGACGCCCTTCAGCGTGCCGGAGCCGGTTCCGTCCGGGTCGTAGAAAGCGCGAACAAGGACCTCGTAGAAGACGGCGTCCTTGTACCACTCAGGGTCGGGGCGCTGCCAGGGCTCATTGCCTGGTGCGGGGGCTGGGGAGTCGTAATCGCTGGCATCAGCTTCGACGAGGAAACCTTGTGGGTCAGTCATGGGCACCAAGAATAGCGGTAGAAATCCGGTCGAGGGCTTCGCTCAATATTTCGGGGCTGGTGGCGAAATTCAAACGCGCGTGATGCGCACCGCCCGCACCGAAGGTCACGCCCTCATTCAGAGCAACTTTCGCTTTTCGACGAATCCACTCCGCCGGCTTTTCCTCCTTCAATGCCGTGCCACTGAAATCCAGGAACATCAGGTAGGTGGCCTCTGGTTTGGTGAATTCGATGCCGGGGATGGCCTCAGGGAGGTTCTCCACCAAGAAGTCGCGGTTGGCCTTGAGCGCCTGCAGTTGATCATCCAGCGCTTCTTGCCCGTGGTCGTAGCAGGCTTGCGCAGCGACGATGCCCAAGGTGCCAGTGCCATCCTTGGCCACACCGGTCAGGCTATTCCAGGTGTCCACGTCTTCTTCGTTACTGAAAATCATCTGGGCGCATTTCAGGCCGGCGACATTCCAGGCCTTGGACGTCGCGGTGACGGTGAGGCACACATTCGCAGCGGTCTCGTTGACGCCTGCGGCACAGATGTGGGTGCCGTCGTAGACGATGGGGGCATGGATTTCGTCGACAAGCACGCGTGCACCGTACTTGGCGGCGATATTGGTCAGCTGCGCCAGCTCTTCAGCATCGAAGGTGTAACCCCACGGATTATTCGGGGCGGCGAGCAAGATTGAGCCAGCACCATTCTTGAATGCTGCTTCGACCTCCATTAAGTCGAGACCGTCCTTTGCCCCGACCTCGACCATCTCGCGGCCCGCGGTGACGGGGAGTTCCAAAAACGGTGGGTAGGACGGCACAGGAACGATGACGGGAGAGTCCGGTTTGGTGAAATACTGGATGCCCAGCAGCATGCCGCGGACAACATCAGCGACAGGAAACACCCACTCGGGATTCGGCTGCCAGCCATAACGGGCGGCATAGAAATTGCTCAGGGAATTTCCCAGCGTGTGGTGGGCAGGCGTGTAGCCCAGCATCTCGCGGTCAACTGCATCTTGGATCGCACTCTTCACTGGTGCAGCAGTGGGGAAGTCACTTTCGGCGACCCATAGGGGGAGCACGTCGTCCCCGAACTGGGTCCACTTGCGGGTGCCGCGGGCGCGGAGGGTCTCAAGATCTGGAAACTGCATGGCCTCCAACCTACGCCTTGAAACCGAAAGCCTTGAGCCTCTTTCGATCCGCTGCCGACGACGAGGCGGTTAGGGCGAGAAGCTCTGAATAAATACCGCCGGAGGTAGCCAGCTTCTCAGGGCTGCCGATCTCATCGATGTGCCCATCCTTGAGGGTGATGATGGTGTCTACGCTGGCAATCGTCGATAAGCGGTGCGCGATCATGATGGTGGTGCGGTTCCTCATCAACTCGTCGAGCCCAGTTTGGACCGCGCGCTCGGACTTGGTGTCAAGCGCTGATGTTGCCTCATCCAGCACGAGCAGCGGGGCGTCCTTGAGCATTGCTCGCGCCACGGCCACGCGCTGCTTCTGGCCGCCGGACAGACGCAGGCCGCGCTCGCCGATGATCGTGTCGTAGCCATCGGCAAAGCTGGAAATGAAGGTGTGCGCATTGGCGCGCTTGGCCACCGCGATGATCTCTTCTTCTGTTGCATCGGGCTTGCCATACGCGATGTTCTCGCGGATCGTCCCGGAGAACAAGGCTGGCTCCTGGAAGACGACTCCGACGGACGCGCGCACCCGCTCAATATCGGCGGTGTCGATGTCCTTGCCGCACACAGTGAGCGTGCCATCCGAAATCGGGTACAGGCCCAGCAAGAGATTGACCAACGTGGATTTGCCGCCGCCGGACTCACCGACGAGCGCGACCTTTTCGCCGTGGCGTGCCGTGAACGAGATATCCGAGAGCACCTGCTCGTTTTCGTTGTAGGCGAACGACACATCGTCGAATTTCACAACCGGCTCAGCTGCTGGCAGTGGCGTCACGGGAGTGGTGTCCAGCTCCGGCATATCTGCTGCCTCGGTGGCGGCGACGACCTGAGTATTCGCGGATTCCTCGATCTCTTCGTCCATCACCTTGAAATAGTCACGAGAACCAGCGATTGCGCGCTGTGCGGAATCCACCAGCCAGCTCATCATCTGCACTGGCTGTTGCGCCATGGTGACCAGCTGAATGAGCATGACCATGTCGCCGATGGAGAACCGGCCGTTGTACGTCTCAATGAACAAGATCAGGTAGATGCCCAAGAAGACCAGGTTCATGGCCATGCCGCGTGCGACATCCATGCTGTGCCACCAGCGCGATTGCGGGCGAGTCAGATCGATTGTGCGCCCGTAGTGCTTGCCGAATTTCTCTAGCTCACGAGTTTCTGCCACGAAAGACTTGGTTACCTTGACTTGGCCGACCACTTCTGCGAAACGCCCATTGGCCAGGTCGATCTCTTTATTCTTCTCTCCTTCGAATTTCTGCCACCGCTTCGACGTCATCGCCGTGAGGACGAGATAAATCGGGAAAAGCGTGAGAAGGAGCAAAGTGAGCGGCCAATAGAAGAAGGCCGTGATGCCCAGAATGGCGATCACCTGCAGCAGCATCGGCAACAAAGTATTGGAAAAACTCTGCACTGTCTGCGTGATATTCATAATCGAGCGGTCGAGCCGCGCGATGATCGTGCCAGTGACCTGTCCGTCGAAGTATTTCTGGGGCAGTGACAGGAGTTTCGCGAAATAGCGTGTGGAAAGGACCTGCCTGATGCGGGCGGCGACGACATCGCCCAAATAACCGCCGATATTTCGCATGAACGTATTCGCGGAATACGCAGCGAAAAGCGCGATAGCGAGCCAGACGATCATGGAAAGATCGCCCTTGTCCACAACCGTGTCCACTGCTTCACGGACGATGAAGGGGGACACGAGGTTGAGCGCCGCCGCGACGGTTGAGATGAGAATAATACCGACGTAATAGGGCCAGAGCGCCGATGCGCTGCCCATGACTCGAAATAGTGGCTGCACGTACTCCACTGTAAAGTGAGTTGGAGTTTCGTCGAAAAGGGAAGGCTCACCATGACGCGTTCGGTTCTAAGCTTCGCAGCGCTTGTTTCATCAGCACTCCTGCTGGCTGGCTGCGGCGACGAGGGCATCGTCGGCCAAGAGGGCGAGACGATCACACCGACCACAGGTGTGGCCACGCCGACTGAGGAACCGGAGTCTTTTGAAACCCACGACGCGGATCCGCTGACCACGAATGAGATCAGTGGCGACATCGTTGAGGACCCGGGCATGGATGTGTCCTACAAATGGCAGGGCACCAGCAGCGCACCCAATGGCGGCACGGTTGTCACCGTCGCGGTGACGAACCACTCGGACAACATCATGCCGCCGGAAGCACTCGGGGAGCCGGAGCTGAAGTACCAAGGCGGCAAAGAGAAAGCGAGCCGTATCAGCGCCGAGGACGCTGGCCTGGAAATCGATGGCCTGGACCTTCCGCTGGGCAAGGGCGCGACGATGAATGTGCAGTACGTCTTTGATGTCAGCATGGGCAATCTGGGCGATGCCACCTTCAAAATCGGCAATGTCATCTTTGAAGGGAATTTGAATAACTAAATGGATGAGCTGGTGGTGCTGTGCACCGAGGACGGTCAAGAGGCAGGAACCGCACGCAAAACGGAAGTGCACACGGATAGCACCCCGCTCCACTTCGCGTTTTCAACATGGCTTTTCGACGACGAGGGGAACCTGCTGTTGACTCGTCGTGCCCTGTCGAAGCAGACGTGGCCGGGCGTGTGGACCAATAGCTTCTGTGGCCACCCAGCTCCGGGCGAGAGCTTTGAGGAAGCAGTGGTGCGTCGTGCCCGCGAGGAATTGGGCACCACGGTCGCTGAGATCCGCAGTGTCTTGCCGAATTTCCAGTACCGCGCGGTGGACGCATCCGGCATCGTGGAAAACGAGATCTGTCCGGTCTTCTTCGCACGCCTTGATGGCGAGCTGAATCCGAATCCCGATGAGATCGCCGAATACGAGTGGACCCGGATGGCGGACCTGCGCGAAGCGGTCGCTCGCGTGCCGTTTATTTTCTCGCCGTGGCTGGTGGAAGAGCTAGCGGAGTTTCCTGCTTAAGGTTTGTCTCGCCTGTGGTGGCGTAGTGGACAAGCCACTCGGTGAGTGGGCCACAAAAAAGCGGAAATAGCTCATCGCAGTGCTGTGACTCACCGGTGAAGGTGACTTTGTGTACCTCGCCGGGAGCGCGTTCCACCACATCGTTGACCCAGCGCAGAATGATCTTATTGGTCAAACGTGGACCAATGATGGGGTGCTGGAATTCCTTCTCATGGCATGAAATGACCAGGGGGATCTCGGCCATTTCGGTTGGGTCAAGCGGATTGGGGCCCAGCGCCATGTCAGTGGGGTAGCGCCGGCGCAGTCGCTTGTAAGCACGCTCCAGAGTTGTTGGTTTTGCTTTATTCAGCCACGTCCTGGTCGTGGGGATCCGCAGTGCTGATTTCCGTTTCTGGAAATTCTTATTGGGAAAAGCAGGGGCCATAGCGATTGCCCGCCGGAAAGCCCCGCGGTAGTGATCCTTGCGCATGAGCCACAGCACGACTGCCGCGCCGGCGCTTTGTCCGCTGAGCGTGACATTGGTCGGGTCGCCCCCGAAAGATTCGATATTGCGCTGCACCCACTCGAGCCCGAGATTCACATCGTCCACCGCACGGAAATGATTGGGCTGGTCATCGAAGAAAGGCACGAGTCCTTCAAGTTTCTTCCGGTACCCGATGCGCACGAGGATCACGCCCTGTTCGGCGAGGGCTTCACCGGGGGAGGCAGGGTCTTCGTGGCTGCCTTCCTCAAATCTTCCGCCGTGAATGTGGACGATGACGGGAGCATCTGTTGCATTCTTTGGCGCGACGATGGAAAGGGCGACTTTGTCTGGGTTGGGCTCCGTGGCGTCGATAAGCAGGCCCTTTGGCGCGGGCTCCGCATCGTTGAAGGGCGCAGGAAAGTGTGCGTATTCGATGGCATGGAAATAGCTGATGCCACCGTCTGCTGTACCGATCACTGTGCCGGCTGGGCACGTCACTTCAACGGGGGAGCTCATGGGGCCTAAGCTTAAGCGACATGTTCGATCTCACGCAGGTAAGTCCGTGGCTGCAGGTGCCCATCATTCTGGCGATCGCCCTTCCGGTCGCTGGAATCGCGGCTGTTGGTGTGCTGCGCCTGGTGGACTGGCTGGCTGCCGTGGTAAGCGGTGACGTAGAGTAAGAAGCCATGGCCAATCCGGAAGACCTGCGCAAAGAGGACATGAAGCTGCCGAAGGCGCGGAGAAAATACCCACGCTCCCGCGTCACGCAGGCACTTTGGGTGCTCATCGCCCTCGTTCTGGTGATGGGGCTAATCAGCCTTTTCTAGCGCTCGCCTCAGCCATCTTGTGGAACAGCTCGATGTTCTCAAGATCCTCAATCAACACCGCATTACCGTTCTTATCGCTCAGCGGCACGCACCAGTTCTTGTACTGGGTTGAATTCGTGCCCGGCTGATTCTGAATGCGGGTATCGCCGACCATGTCCACCAAATTGGTGCACGTCAACGCTGAACCAGTAGAAGCGATGAAGCGGGTCAGGCCCAGGACCAGATCGTCCACATCGCCGCGCTCATCGCGACCCAGACCGGTGAAATCGGTGTGCGCAAGAGGCGTGCCCTCGAAGAAGCCGTGCTCACGTGCGGTGTTGAGCACATGTCCCTGCCAAGCAACGTCCTCGGCATCGAGCTCCTCAAAGGAATCATCGATCAGGCCCAACTGATCGCGCAGCTGATTGTGCGCGCCTGAGAGATACCCCGCTGTTGGCGGGAGATCGTGGGTGCCCACCGAAGACAGCGCGAGGTTGCGGTATTCCTGCGGGTGCATCGGGCGCTCACCAGTCGGGGCATGCTCAAACCAGACCACAGAAGTGCCCAGCACACCGCGGTCACGCAGCTCGTCTTGTACCCACGGCTCGAAGGTGCCCAGGTCCTCGCCAACCACAACAGCATTCGCGCGGTCAGCCTCAAGCGCGAGAATGCCCAGCATGGCCTCATGGTCATAATTCATGTACGCGCCCTGTGCCGGGGTACCCATGCGCGGGATCCAGAACAGGCGGAACAGGCCCAAGATGTGGTCGACGCGGATGCCACCGGAATGACGCAGCACCGTCTGCAGCAATTCGCGCCACGGTGTGTAGCCCGCCTCGGCGAGCTTGAACGGATTCCACGGTGGCTGGGACCAGTCCTGGCCCTGCTGGCTGTAGCCGTCTGGCGGCGCACCGACGGATGCATCTTGAACAAGCACGTCGCGCAGGGTGAAAGCATCAGCGCCATCCGGGTGAACGCCAACAGCAAGGTCGGTCATGATGCCGATGGACATGCCCGCATCAAGAGCCGCCTGCTGCGCAGCCTTGCGCTGGTTATCTGCCACGAACTGAAGCCACATGTAGAAGCGAGCCAGCTCATCAGAATCCGCATCGAGTTCTGCGCGGGCACACCAGCGGGCGTATTCGACCAAACCCTCGCCTTCAGCTTCGACGAATGCATCGAATGCTGCGTGGTCGCTCGATTCCTCAAAGACATAGAACAGCTCAGTTAAAGCAGCCAGCTTCGCTGCGAAGATCGGGTTGCGCTCAATGAAATCTGAAGAGGTATTCAGCGCTTTGAATTCGGCGGCGAGTTCTTCGATATCGGCGCGCGTTTCAGCGTCGATAAGCGCGTATTCCGGCACATCCTCGACCGAAATGTAGATCGGATTGATGAAGCGACGGGACGTGGGCAAATACGGCGAGTCCTCGATCGGCGGGAGGGGCTCGGCGGCGTGCACCGGGTTGATCAAGAGGTATTCCGCGCCGTGGCGGGCAAGAACCTTGGCCAGCTCGCCCAGGTCATGGAAATCGCCGATGCCCCACGACTGGGCGGAACGCACAGAATAAAGCTGCGCCATCACGCCATAAGCCGGGTGGTTGAGCAGATCGAGATTACGGCGGATCGCCTGCGGAGTGACCACAAGCGTGCACGATTCCTCAATCCCGTCGGATTCCAAGTGAATCGTGTGCCAGCCCGTCGGGATATCGCCGCGGGTATGGAATGTCGCCTCGCCCCAACCCTCAGTCGGCGGCGCCCAATTCTCATCCTGGTAAACGGGAGAGGTCTCACCATTTTCCAGCGTGATCCACACGCGCGCCGGGGCGCCATCGGGGACGTGAATATTGAAATAGGTCTCGCGGCCCTCACGCGCAATCACCACCGGGGGTAGTGGACGGGTGGACCAATGCGTGCGCCACTCATGGAGCGCGTCGGCGAGCTCTTCCGGGGCGGGGTCATCCGACAGGGGGACATCCAGCGCCCTCAGCAAATAGACCAGTGATTCGCGGGGCGAAGCCACGATCTCGTTGTTCAGGCCCCGGTAGGTCATGCTGAAACCGTAGGCGGTTGCTAGTTGCTCAAGCAGTTCCGTATCAGCCACAACAGCCCATTGTGCCAAAAGAAGACACGGCAGAAGATATTTCCCCTGCAAAAGTGGGGATCCTGATGCGCGGTGAGCTACAAGGCAAGGGTACGGTCTTTGTTAAGTAGCCCACACCGAGGGAGGTTTACCCGTGACAGCACAGGAATCCAAAGTCTTCACCAAACCCGCTGAATTTGAGCTCGCCCCTGGCGATAACTGCTTGACCTTGATGCTCGCGCAGTGCGAGAAGCATCCTGATCAGGTCTTCTTCTCCCGCCCAGAAGGGCGCGAGTGG
>NZ_CAMXWS010000048.1 GCF_947253065.1 uncultured Corynebacterium sp. | reverse complement strand
TGCGCTCGGTGAGCAGTGCAACCTGAGCCTCCGGGGAACCGGTGTCGGTCTCGTGCAGGCCGTACTCCTTGAGGATTTCAGCCTTCTTCTCAGTGGACAAAGCCATTGTTTTTCTCCTTGGTTATTTCAGTTCGCATTCTGCGGATCTCCCAGCAAACCGGGAGCGGTGACGGCGACTGCTGCGAACCACAGTTAAGCCTCGCTGCACTGAGCACAGCGCGGTGCCATTACCGAGTAAGCAATGCTAGCGCACATGCATCAGCGACTGTTAATCGCCCTTAGTTGGAACCAGCGGCAAGGTCCGTCAAGCGACGCATGAATTCTGCAAGGAAGCGTTGCTTATCGACGCCAACGGCAACCTTCGCCGTCTTCTTCTCATCATTGAGGCGGGTCTCATCACCAATGGTGCGACCGCGGGTCTCCCCTTCGGTGTCGACCTTGAGGTTGATGTCGATGGTGTTTACCAGCGTCGGGTCGATAGCGACACCCACGGCCAGCGGGTCGTGCAGGCCACAACCGCCGAGGTGCGGTGCGGTGGTCTTGTAGGCATCGATGTAGTAATTCGTAGCTGCTGCGAGGAAGTCGCCGCCCGGAGTACCAAGTGCTTCCCACTTCGCGGTCTCCTCAACGGTCAGCAGAGTCTGCAGCGTGACGTCAAGACCGATCATGGTGATGTCATTCATGCTGCGGAAGATCGCGTCGGTGGCTTCTGGGTCCTGGTTGACATTGGCCTCAGCCCACGGGGAGACATTGCCCGGGACGGTCAGTGCGCCGCCCATCATGACGATGTGAGCGTTCTTTGCAAAGGTCTCGCTCACCTTCGCCGCTGCAGCGATCGTGGTGGATGGGCCGGTAGGCACGATGACGAGTTCATCGCCGTACTTCTCCACCGATTCGACGAGGAAGTCGACTGCGGATTTCGTCTCCACTGCGCGCTGCGGTTCGGGCAATTCTGCCTCACCAACACCGTTTTTGCCGTGAATGAACTCGGAGATCTCCAGGACTTCGAAGGAATCCTTCGCGCTGGCGTGGCCCGGGCCAGCGAAAACCGGAATATCGGTGCGGCCGAAGAGCTCCAGGATGGCCAAGGTATTGCGCACGCCGGTCTCAACAAGGACATTGCCGTAGGTGCCGGTGACACCAATCAGGTCAACTTCCTCGGAGCCAAGTGCATAAGCAAGTGCGAGGGCATCGTCGATGCCGGTGTCAAGATCCAGAATCATTTTGCGAGTCATGGCACCCAACACTAGCCCGTCGTAAGCGACGCGCGAGGAGAAGGTACGGACCCCCGGTTAGGAAAGGATCTCACGCACACGGGCGACATCCCGTGCCATGTTCTCCAGCAGTTCGTCGACAGAATCGAATTTGACCATGTCGCGCACCTTCGCGATGAATTCCACGCGGGCGGTACGGCCGTAGAGGTCTGCGTCACGGTCAAGCACGAAGGATTCGATGCTGCGACGATTATCTCCGAATGTCGGGTTGGTGCCCACAGAAATCGCTGCCGGGTAGCGGATCCCAGGTTCCATGTCACCTTCGATGGGGTTGCCGTCCTCCAGCACGGTGAACCAGCCTGCGTAGACGCCATCACCCGGTACAGCATCGGTTTCAGCTGCGTATTGATTCGCGGTCGGATATCCAAGCTCACGGCCACCACGGCCGGCTCCCCGCTCCACTTCAGCGGTGACGGCGAATTCCCGGCCCAAGAATTCCGAGGCTTGTGCGACATCCCCACCGCGGAGGGCGTCGCGGATGGCGGTGGAGCAGATACGCTCGGTGCCGTCGAAAAGCAATGAAACGACATCGACGTTGACCCCGTATTTCTCGCCAAGCGCGAGCATCGTCTGCGGGGTACCAGAGGCGCCGGCGCCGAAGGTGAAGTTCTCCCCCACCACCACGCGGGAAGCGCGCAGAGTCTCCACGATGACCGTACGGAAATAATCCTCGGGGCTCTCCCCAGCGAGCTCCTTAGTGAAATCGATGACCAACAGGTGATCAACGCCGAGCTCCGCGATCAGGCGGGCACGCTCCTCGAGTGGCAGCAACGTGTCCGGGGTGTGTTCCGGGGCGAAGATCTTCACCGGGTGCGGGTCAAATGTCATCACGACGCACTCCACGCCCGCCTCACGTGCAAGGTTGACTGCTCGACGGATCAGTTTCTGGTGGCCGCGGTGGACCCCGTCGAAGACACCAATGGTGACAACGGGGTCGCGCATGTCGGCAGGAATCTGGCCGAGCCCAGACAAAATATCCACGCGGGAAAGCGTAGTGCATAGGGTGGTTGGTATGAATCTGGGCCAAACTGCAGATCCGCTTTCCACCTCGGGCGTGGTTGTCGTCGATAAGCCTGCTGGCGTGACCAGCCATGATGTCGTGGCAAAGCTGCGGCGCTTCTTCCACACCCGCAAAGTCGGGCATGCGGGCACGCTTGATCCGATGGCGACGGGTGTGCTCGTAATCGGCATTGAGCGCGGTACGAAGCTGCTCGCGCACCTTGTCGCGGACGAGAAGACCTATGCCGCAACGATTCGTCTTGGCGCCGCGACGAGCACTGATGATGCGGAAGGCGCTGTGCTTAGTGAAACGGATGCTTCCGAGCTCACCGACGAACAGATCATGGAACAGGTCGCCGCGCTGACCGGCGAGATTTTGCAGGTTCCGTCGAAGGTCTCCGCGATCAAGATCAACGGCAAGCGTGCCCACGAGCTCGTCCGCGAGGGAAAAGAGGTGGAGCTCCCGGCGCGGCCAGTAACAATCTTCAGCTTTGATGTTTCCGCGATCTGCCGCGAGGGCACGTTCGTGGATGTCGCTGCGCGCGTGCACTGTTCATCGGGTACCTACATCCGATCGCTCGCGCGCGATATGGGTGAGGCGCTCGGCGTTGGCGGGCACTTGACGGCGCTGCGTCGCGAGGTATCCGGCCCTTTCACGCTCGAACATGCGCGCACGCTGGACGAGCTCGAGGAGAACGCGGAACTGTCTCTCACGATCGATGAAGCGCTAACCACCGCTTGGCCTGTCCTCGAGGTCACGGCTGATGAATACGCGGCGCTTGCGATGGGTAAATGGCTCGAGCCCCGCGGGTTGAAAGGCGTCCACGCCGCCGTCGGCCCAGATGGCAAGGCAGTTGCGCTGGTCAAAGAAAAGGGCTCCCGCTTATCGACGACTTTCGTCGCTCGTCCCTCCACCCTCTAGCGCTTCTTAGCGCTGCGTGGCTGGAACGTATGTGGCAGCGACCACATAGTCATCGCGCACAAGCCAGCGCCCTTCGATGAAAGGAACAGGTGTCGGGCGCACCAAAAGATAGGCGATGAAAGTGCCATCAGGGCGGATTTCAATCTCCGCGTCCTCGAAGCCGAGCCACCGCAATGTCATTGGGAACCACGCCTTGTACGTGGCTTCCTTGGCACAGAACAACAACCGATCAGCCCAGTCATTGCCAGCGGCTTTTTGCACGTCCACCCAGTGACGTTCCGGTGAGCGTGCGATCTGGTCAAGCACGCCCTCTGGGAGTGGCTGCGCAGGTTCCGCGTCGATTCCAACCGAGCGCAACGCATCCGTCGGGGCTGCCACCGCGACACGCAGGCCATCGGTGTGCGTCAGCGAACCCGTGTAGCCCTCCGGCCACAACGGCATGCCCTGCTCCCCTTTTAAAATCGCACTCGTAGAGTCCATGCCCAGCTCCAGCAAAGCTTGGTGCGCACACCAGCGTGCATCGCCGAATTCGCCCTTGCGATTGTCCACCGCTCGGCTGACCACAACCCGTTCCTCCGGGTGCAGCTCGTTGTAATTTGTTAAATCCCCATTTGCATCCGTGCGCAGGTACACCACGCGGGCGGAGGACGGAAACAGTTTATTCACGATCACTGCTCCACCTCCATCACCGCATACGGCCACGCGGGCGGGTTGGTGCGACGCTTCCACTCATCGGGATAGCCAAGAGAGACTTCGATGTGGTCGACCCCATCGATCGTGTGCACGCCTGGCATATGCAGGTGCCCGTAGACAACTGCCTTGGCGTTATAGCGCGTGGCCCAGCCACGCGTGTGGCGAGTCCCGCACCACAGCGCTGCTTCGCGCCACCACATCTTGTCCGTTGGCTCCTGGACTAGGGGCCAGTGGTTGATGAGGATCGTCGGGCCATCAATACGTGAAAGCCTGCGCGTGGAATACATCAACCGGTCCCAACACCACGCACGAATATCAGTGAACGGCGCAATAGCCATCTCATCGGTAAAGACGATCTGGTTGTCCTGGGCACGCTCCAGCGCTTCTTCCACCGTCATCGTCGGCTGGCGGAAGGAGTAGTCGTACAGGGTGAATAGCGGCACGATAGTGACCCCACCAAAGACTGGATACGGGTCTTCAGGAGTGATCACCCCGAGCCCGCGCAGCCGATTCACCAAATCGATGTACTTCTCGCGCCCCTTATAACGGTCAGTGCCACGTGCGAAAAGCTCGTGGTTGCCCGGCACCCAAATCACAGTGTCGAAGCGCTGCACGAGCGTGGCCATGATCTGTACGACGAGCTCGGTGCGTTCTGCGACATCGCCCGCCACGATCAACCAATCAGACGGGTCTTTCGGCACGATGTCATCAACGCGTGGACGATTCGCCTTCACAGCCGCGTGAAGGTCAGATACCGCCCACAAAGTCGTCGTCATGGTGTCACACCTTAATCGTCCGGCTGATCAAGCTTGGCCCAACGCATGGAGCGGAAGCGCCACATATCACCCACCAGACGCACAGCGATCATCGCGGCGAGACCACACCAGATGCCCGTCAGCCCAGTCCCGGCCCAGTACGCAAGCGCAATACCTGGAAGGAAACCGACGAAGACAGAGGAAAGCGTGAGCGTGCGCAGGAATGCAGCATCGCCTGCTCCCAGCAAAACACCGTCGAGCGCGAACAGCACGCCGCCTGCTGCGATCATGGCGATCAGCAACCACCACGGCCATGCCATCGCATCAAGCACCGCCTCATCGGTGGTGAAGATCCGACGAATTACAGGACCACCAATGGCAAAGACAGCCGCCAGGGTGAGCGCAAACCACAACGACAAACGGGTGATCTTCTCCCCCACTGCACGCGCATCATCAATCCTGCCTGTCCCCAAAGCCGAGCCGGTCAGGGTCTGGGCAGCGATAGCCAAAGAATCCAGTACAAGCGTGAGGAAATTCCACAGCTGCAGCATCACCTGGTGCGCCGCCAAAGCCGCAACACTCACACGGCCCGCGACCGCAGCAGCCGAAATGAACGCGATCTGGAAAGACAACGAACGCAAAATCAGATCGCGCCCCAGCACCAACTGCCGCACGATCACACGCCACTTCGGTGCCCACGAACCCTTGTGGCTGTGCATCAATGCCGCCAAAAAGCCCAGGGCAGTCAATCCCATACCGATGACATTGGCCACCGCCGAACCAACAAGCCCGTATTTACCCACCAAGATCGGCAATGCGATCGCGCCGGGCACAAGCCCGCACAACGTGAGGTAGAACGGTAATTTCGTGTTCTGAATACCGCGCAACCAACCATTGCCAGCCATGATGATCAGCGTCAGCGGGATCGCGAATGCTGCCACACGCATCCAACCAACGGCCATGTCTGCCGTAGCCGGGTCATTAGTGAGAAACAGCGCGATCGGACGCGCAAAGATCCACACCAATGACGCGAGCACAATGCCCACACCAAGACCGACCCAGGTCGCTTGAACACCCTCCGCAATGGCGCGCTCCGTCTTGCCAGCACCAAAGAAACGCGATGACCGCGCAGTCGTGCCATACGACAAGAACGTCAACTGCGTAGTCACAGTCGATTGCACGGTAGCGCCCGCAGCAAGCGCAGCCAGCTCACCGGCACCAAGCCTGCCGATCACCGCAGTATCGAGAAGCAAATACAGCGGATTCGCCGCCAGCACACCTAATGCCGGCAGGGCGAGAGCCAAGACGCGACGCAGGCTTATTTGCGGCACCGTGGCCGGTTGCGAAGTTTCTTCCTGTGCTTTGCCGTCCGTCACTTCGCAGGCGCCATTTCTGCAACAGTGCGCTGCAGCGCGGCAATGGCTTCCTCCACCGGACCAGCAACCGAATAACCAGCAGCCGGAACATGGCCACCACCACCGTGCACGGCAGCGATCTCAGCGACATTCATCACCGTTGAACGCAGCGACACCGACCAAAAACCGGGGTGGATTTCTTTGAACACCACACCGATATCGCTACCGGTCAACGCGCGAGAGTATTCGATGATGGACTCCACGGCGGTCTGGTTCATGCCGTTCAACTGCGAGTCGTCGATACGCAGAACGGACATGGTCAGCGAACCAGCATGCAGTGTCTGCATTCCTGCCATGACCTCGCCCATCAGTTTGAGGTCTTCTGCCGAAACAGCATCCATCAAATCCATGCCAGCCGAACGCGGTTCCACGCCATAATCCAGCAATTCAGCAGCCAGGCGGTGCATACGCGGAGTCCCCCAACGGAAACTGCCCGTGTCAGTGACCAGGCCCGCGTACAAGCAATACGCGATCTCCGGTGTCATCTCCGCACCCATGTACCCCATGAGTTCACGAATGATCACCGTCGTCGACTCCGACGGCAGAATCAGGTTCAGGTCACCGAAACCAGGATTCGACGCATGATGGTCAATGACCACCACGCGCGACGGATCCGCCTCGATCTCCACGCTGAAGCGGCCCGTGCGCTCAACAGATGCGCAATCCGTTGTCACGATCAGACCATCAGCAGGAAGCTCGGCGCCGAAAATGACATCATGAATTCCCGGGATTGTCGACAGATTCTCCGGCCACGCCTCGCTCTGCCCAATCAGGACATCAGCAGTGACACCGATTGAGCTCAGAGCCATTGCCAATGCGTTAGCGGAACCCACCGCATCAGCATCCGGACGGATATGCGTCACCACATGCACAGTGCCGGCGGCCTTCAGCCGATCAGCCACCGCAACGAAATCGCCCTCGCCGGGCGCGAACAAATTGGCCGGGGACGTCATCTACTCATCCCTCGTCTTATACGGATCAGCCTCACCCGCCGGAGTCGCGTTCTTCTTCAGCTCCGCAAGCTCCTCATCGCGGGCACGCGCACGCGCCAACAGCTCTTCCATGCGTGCCGACGCCTCCGGCACCGTATCCAGTTCAAAGCTCAACGTCGGAGTGAATCGGACACCCAACTCATCCCCCACGATCTTGCGGAGCTGACCACGCGCACGGTGCAATGCCTCGGCTGCCTGGTCCAGGTCGGGCTCATCATCAATGTCAGCGCCACGGACCGTGTAATACACGGTCGCATCATGCAGGTCTCCCGTGACACGGACATCCGTGACCGTGACCAGCTCCAAACGACGGTCCTTGATCTGACGCTCAATGGCGGTAGCCACGATCGTCTGAATCCGCTTGGCCAGACGCTGTGCGCGAGTGTTATCAGCCACGTTGATTCCCCTTCCTGCTCTATAAAAATCAGATTCCTAGTGTAGCGCCCCACATAAGGGCTACGCCCCGCGGGCGGAAAGCCAGCGGGGCGTTCGTCGATTAGCGGTAACGCGTTAGGTGCGCGGAACCTCGACCATTTCGTAGACCTGGATCTCGTCGTCGACCTGGATGTCCGGGTAGGACAGCACCATGCCGCACTCGTAGCCCTTGTCCACCTCGGTGACGTCGTCCTTCTCGCGACGCAGCGAGTCGATCGTCGCATCTGGCGTGATCACACTGCCGTCACGCACAAGGCGAACCTTCGCGCCACGCTTGACCTTGCCGGAGGTGACCATGCAACCCGCGATGAGGCCGACAGCGGAAGCCTTGAAGATCTGACGGATCTCGGCGGAACCGAGGTCGCGCTCTTCGTAGATCGGCTTGAGCATGCCCTTGAGAGCCGCTTCCATATCGTCGATCGCCTGGTAGATGACCGAGTAGTAGCGAATCTCCACGCCCTCTTCGTTCGCTTCCTCCGTGGCCTTGCCCTCGGAACGAACGTTGAACGCCAGGATCACAGCGTCGGAAGCCGCAGCCAGCGTCACGTTGGTCTGCGTGACCGCACCGACACCGCGGTCGATGATGTTGACATCCACTTCGTCGTCCACATCGATCTTGAGCAGTGCTTCCTCCAGGGCTTCCACCGAACCGGCGTTGTCGCCCTTGAGGATGAGATTGAGCGTATTGGTCTCCTTGAGCGCCTGATCCAGGTTCTCCAGAGAAACACGCTTCTTCTTACGTGCCTGCATAGCAGCACGCTGGCGAGCATCACGCTGGGCAGCGATCTGACGTGCCACACGGTCGTCTTCGACCACGAGCAGGTTGTCGCCCGGGCCCGGGACACCGTTGAGGCCCTGGACCTGGACCGGCGTGGACGGGCCAGCCTCTTCCACGTCGTTGCCCCACTCGTCGATCATGCGACGGACACGACCGAAGTTGCCGCCAACGACGATGGAATCGCCGACGCGGAGCGTACCGCGCTGAACAATGACGGTGGAAACAGGACCACGGCCACGGTCCAGGTGCGACTCGATGGAGACACCCTGAGCATCCATGTCCGGGTTCGCCGTGAGCTCGAGTGCCGCATCGGCGGTCAGCAGGACAGCCTCGAGAAGATCGTCGATACCCGTGCCTTGCTTAGCGGAGATGTCGATGAACATCGTGTCACCGCCGTACTCCTCCGGAACAAGGTCGTACTCAGTGAGCTGACCGCGGATCTTGTCCGGCTGTGCCTCAGGCTTATCCACCTTGTTCACTGCAACCACGATCGGCAGCTCAGCAGCCTTAGCGTGGTTGATCGCCTCAACGGTCTGCGGCATCACGCCGTCATCTGCAGCGACGACGAGGATGGCCAAGTCCGTGGACTTCGCACCACGGGCACGCATAGCGGTGAACGCCTCGTGGCCCGGGGTATCCAGGAAGGTGATCTTGCGCGGCTCGTCTTCCAAGGTGACCTCGGTCTGGTAAGCACCAATGCCCTGGGTAATGCCACCGGCCTCGCCGCGGCCGACATTCGCGTTGCGGATCGAATCCAACAGGCGAGTCTTACCGTGGTCGACGTGACCCATGACGGACACAACCGGCGGACGCTGCTCGAGCGCTTCTTCGCCGCCCTCGTCCTCACCGAACTGCAGGTCGAAGGATTCGAGCAGCTCACGGTCCTCGTCCTCAGGCGAGACAATCTGAACTTCGTAGTTGATCTCAGCGCCGAGCAGCTGCAGGGTCTCCTCGGAGACAGACTGCGTTGCAGTCACCATCTCGCCCAGGTTGAACAAAGCCTGGACGAGGTTCGATGCCTCGGTACCAATCTTCTCCGCCAAGTCAGACAAGGTTGCACCCTGGCGCAGGCGGACGGTCTTGCCACCGCCATCCGGCAGGCGAACACCACCAACGACGTTCGGTGCGTGCATCTCCTCGTACTCGTGGCGCTTCTGACGCTTCGACTTGCGTCCCTTGCCAGGTGCGCCACCCGGACGACCGAATGCGCCCGCGGTACCGCCGCGGCGTCCACCACGACCGCGGAAACCGCCGCCCATTGGGCCACGACCGCGACCACCAGGTCCACCCGGTCCGCCGTGTCCACGGCCGCCACCACGGCGACCAGCTGCGCGGGACGGCATCTGTGCCGGGTTCGGGTGCTTCGCCATATCTGCTGGGCTCGGTGCACCAGCTGCAGGACGGGAACCGCCGGAACGCTGACCCTGACCACCCGGACGGGGAGCCTGGTCACCACGACGCTTCTGCTGGCCACCAGCACCGCCACGTCCACCCGGACGTGGCTGCGGGCGCGGGCCACCAGAGTTCGAAGAGAACGGGTTATTAGCTACGCGCGGACGGCCACCCGGCTTCGGCATTGGACGCGGCATCGGCGCGTTGCCGCCCTCCGCACCCGGCTTCGGTGCCGGCTTCGCGCCAGGCTTCGGGCCTGGCTTTGCAGCAGCGGGCTTCGGGGCAGCTGGCTTAGCGTCCGACGGCTTCGGCGCTTCCTTCTTGGCAGCTGCAGGCTTCGGGCCCGGCTTCGCAGC
>NZ_CAMXWS010000047.1 GCF_947253065.1 uncultured Corynebacterium sp. | reverse complement strand
TGCCGGCAAAGGTTGCTCACATTGAGTACGACCCGAACCGCACCGCTAACATCGCCCTGCTGCACTACGCAGACGGCGAGAAGCGCTACATCATCGCGCCGAAGGGTCTGACCCAGGGCACGATCGTTGAGGCAGGACCGAACGCCGACATCAAGGTCGGCAACAACCTGCCGCTGCGCAACATCCCGACTGGTACGACGATCCACGCTGTGGAGCTCAAGCCGGGCGCTGGCGCCAAGCTTGCACGTTCCGCTGGTGCGTCCATCCAGCTGCTGGGTAAGGAAGGCTCCTACGCTGTTCTGCGTATGCCGTCTTCTGAAATCCGCCGCGTGGACATCCGTTGCCGCGCAACCGTTGGTGAGGTTGGCAACGCTGACCAGATCAACATCCGTTGGGGCAAGGCCGGCCGTATGCGCTGGAAGGGCTGGAGGCCCACTGTCCGCGGTGTTGTCATGAACCCGGTCGACCACCCGCACGGTGGTGGTGAGGGTAAGACTTCTGGTGGCCGTCACCCGGTTTCCCCGTGGGGCCAGAAGGAAGGCCGTACCCGCAACCCGAACCGTTATTCCAACAACATGATCGTGCGCCGTCGTCGCCCGAACAAGAAGCGTTAAGAGGAGGTAACTTCATATGCCACGCAGCCTGAAGAAAGGCCCGTTCGTCGACGAGCACCTCCTCAACAAGGTGGACGCTCAGAACGAGGCTGGCACCAAGCAGGTCATCAAGACCTGGTCTCGCCGCTCGACCATTCTCCCCGATTTCATCGGCCACACCTTCGCTGTCCACGATGGACGCAAGCACGTGCCGGTGTTCGTGGACGAGTCCATGGTCGGCCACAAGCTCGGCGAGTTCGCACCGACCAAGACCTTCAAG
Organism: uncultured Corynebacterium sp.; assembly: GCF_947253065.1. GTDB lineage: Bacteria > Actinomycetota > Actinomycetes > Mycobacteriales > Mycobacteriaceae > Corynebacterium. Next base: position 9,696 of record NZ_CAMXWS010000047.1, on the reverse strand, counting down.
GGTCACGTTAAGGAAGAGAAGGGGCGTCGATAGATCATGAGCGACACCATCACCTCCGCACGCGCGACCGCTAAGTACGTGCGTACGTCCCAGATGAAGGCGAACCGCGTCCTGGACCTTGTCCGCGGCAAGACCGTGTCCGAGGCCCTGGCCATCCTGAAGTACGCGCCGCAGGCCGTTTCCACCCAGGTGGCAAAGGTCGTCGCGTCCGCCGCAGCCAACGCTGAGAACAACTTCGGCCTGGACCCGCGCACCCTGGTCATCTCCGAGGCTTACGCCAACGAGGGCCCGACCATGCGCCGCTACCAGCCGCGTGCTCAGGGCCGCGCATTCCAGATCCGTAAGCGCACCTGCCACATCACCGTGGTAGTGGAAAGCCAGAAGGAGGCTTAAACAATGGGTCAGAAAATTCACCCGCACGGCCTCCGGCTGGGTATCACTTCCGACTGGAAGTCCCACTGGTACGCCGACAAGTCCTACTCCGACTACGTCGCTGAGGACATCAAGATCCGCGAATTCCTGAAGAACAACCTCGAGCGCGCCGGCATCGCCGACGTTGTCATCGAGCGCACCCGTGACCGCGTCCGCGTGGACATCCACACGGCACGTCCGGGCATCGTGATCGGCCGCCGTGGTGCTGAGGCAGACCGTATCCGTCGTGAGCTGGAGAAGCTCACCGGCAAGATGGTCGCCCTCAACATCCTCGAGGTCAAGAACGTCGACGCGAGCGCTGCACTCGTTGCACAGTCTGTGGCTGAGCAGCTGGTCAACCGCGTCGCATTCCGCCGCGCAATGCGCAAGGCAATCCAGTCCGCAATGCGTCAGCCACAGGTCAAGGGCATCAAGATTCAGTGCTCTGGCCGTCTCGGTGGCGCTGAAATGTCCCGCGTCGAGCGCTACCACGAAGGCCGCGTTCCCCTGCACACCCTCCGCGCTGAGATCGACTACGGTCTCGCCGAGGCAGACACCACCTTCGGCATCATCGGTGTCAAGGTATGGATCTACAAGGGTGACGTTGTCGGCGGTGTCCGCGAGTCCGAGCTGAACGCTCCGGGCAACGACCGCCGTGGCCGCGATCGTCGCCCGCGCCGTGGTGGCCAGCGCCGCCAGCGCGCCGAACAGCAGAATAAGGAGGGCTAAGACACATGCTTATCCCTAAGCGCGTTAAGTTCCGCCGTCAGCACCGTCCGGGCCGTTCCGGCGTGTCCAAGGGCGGAAACACCATCAACTTTGGTGACTACGCTCTGCAGGCTCTCGAGCCGGCGTACATCACCAACCGCCAGATCGAGTCCGCTCGTATTGCCATCAACCGCCACGTCAAGCGTGGTGGCAAGGTGTGGATCAACATCTTCCCGGACCGTCCGTTGACCCAGAAGCCGCTCGGCGTGCGTATGGGTTCCGGTAAGGGCCCGGTGGAGAAGTGGGTGGCCAACGTCAAGCCTGGCCGCATCCTGTTTGAGATGTCCTACCCGAACGAGGCAGTGGCTCAGGAGGCTCTGCGCCGTGCAGGTGCGAAGCTTCCCTGCAAGACCCGCGTTATCTCGAAGGAGGACCTGTTCTAATGGCAGTTGGAACCCCCGCACACGAGTTCCGTGAGCTGAATGATTCTGAGCTCAACGATCGTCTGTCCGCAGCCAAGGAAGAGCTGTTCAACCTGCGCTTCCAGCTGGCCACTGGGCAGCTGACCAACAACCGTCGTATCTCGGCGGTCAAGCGCGACATCGCACGCATCTACACCGTGCTGCGCGAGCGTGAGCTTGGTCTGTCCACCGTCCCTGGTGCTGAAGGAGCGAACTAATGGCTGACAACACCACCGCACAGGCCCCGAAGGAAAAGGGTCTGCAGAAGCGTCGTCGCGGTTATGTCGTGTCCGACAAGATGGACAAGACCATCGTTGTCGAGCTCGAGGACCGCAAGTCCCACGCGCTGTACGGCAAGATTGTCCGTACCACCAAGCGCGTGAAGGCACACGACGAGGAGAACACCGCTGGTATCGGTGACCTTGTCCGCATTGAGGAGACGCGTCCGCTGTCTAAGGACAAGCACTTCCGTCTCGTCGAGATCATCGAGAAGGCTCGTTAAGCACAAGTCGCTTATCGACGAATCTCTCACCCCGTCCCTCCACCCGTCCTTCTTGGATCGGGGGAAGGACGGGGTCTTTTGTGCTGTTCATCCTTAAACTGGCTCCCATGTTCCGGAAGATTGTCGTCTTGGTGGCGGTGCTGTCTACCTTCGCTCTCGGTGGATGCTTTGCTGAAGCGTCGTCGCAGCATCGACTCAAGGAATTGTCGGCGTGGGTTGATACCCAGCCTGCCTTGGATAGTCTGAGTGTGTCGCGGGTGAAGGAGATGGGGCCTTTCGGGAGCACGCTTTCTGACACTCTTCAGGCGCAAGGCGCGCTGCATGTGACAAGCGTTGTCGAATTCGCTACTGCCTTGGATCAGCTGAACGCTAAGTTCGATGAGCTTCCGTTTAGAGAACACCGATTCTTGAAGGTCGACGTCAAGGCTGATATCCAGGGGACGGAGTTCACGTGGGAAGGGTTCAGGTGGGAGCCTGGATGGCGAGAGAGGTTGACAGAACTTCTTGACCTTTTCGCAGCCCCTGAGGTTCGCACTGTGAATGTCCAGCATGACGACGCAGTCCTCTGGGTCACAGCGGAAAGGGACTTTCAGGTCAGCGACGATGATGCGCGCGCATACCGTGACAGGGTGTTCCACTACTTAGACGACACGAAGGCCACGGAACTAATCGATTCGTTTGGATTCCCACTGCTTCACCCCACCGAGCCAGTTGGACCTCGTGGGTCTGGAGCTGCTCCTCCTTCGCTTCGTCTCTCGAGGTTCCCCCAGGGGTATGTAGCCACAGCAGCTTTCGCGGAGAAGGTAGACGCCGCAATCCCCTATGCGGTGCGAAGTGTGTGGAGTAATGAGAATTCGTATTCATGGAAGTTTCTCACCGAGGATGAGTACGACGAAGAAGTGATGAAGCAGCTCAAGGAGTTGCTCTCACAGCCGGAAGTCGGCAGCCCCATCAAAGTCGAGATCGCAAGCCGCACGAGGATTCTGGGAACTGTGGATATGCGACCAACGCCAGAGAAGCTTCCTAAACATCCAGGGAAGTGGCAGGAGGACATGGAGCGAGTGTTTTTTGGTTGAAACCCACCCCTACACTGGCTGTCATGTTCCGGAAAATCACTGCCGTCGTGGCCGCGTTAGCTAGCCTTGCTCTCGCTGGTTGTGTGTCATCAAAGATCACGCGTGAACTCGCCCCGGAACTTTCGCAGTGGGCAGCTACTCAACCCGCGCTTGTTGATCTGAAGTTTTCAGCTGCCCTGGCAGGCGGTATCCCGACCAACAACATTGACGTGGTCGGCGACGTGCATGTGGGCAGTGTGGCTGAGTTCTTTTCCGCTTTGGATCAGCTCTACGCCACGCTGGCGGAGATGCCTGATGGGGATCGTCTCGGCTTGGACCTGAACGTCAACGCCGACATTGAGGGCACCCCGTTTACCTGGAAAGGGCGTAATTGGAAGCCGGGCCGGGATAAGGAACTAACAGCGGTTTTCGAGCCTTTCGCCGCGCCCGAGATACGTACGGTTTTGATCGATGATTTCTCACGCGGCTTACGGGCCGAGGTTTATCGTGATCGTGAGACCAGCGACGAGGACGCGCATGCCTACCGTGACACAGTGCTCCGCCACCTGGACGACGTGCACCCGGCCGGCAGCATCGAACTGGTCGGATTCCCGCTGGCGCGCCCCACGCTTTCTGAAGAGGAAGGCCCCTCCAGTCGCATCTCTCCGGTGCTTCGCCTCTCAGAGTTCCCCCAAGGCTATGCCGCCACCTCTGCTTTCGCGGATAAGGTGGATGCCGCAACCCCCTATGCGGTGCGATCCGTTTGGAGCTTTGAAGGTTTCTACCACTGGGAGTTTTACACCGAGGGGGATTATGACGAGGCAGCGATGAAGCAGCTGAAGTCCGTGCTTTCCAGCTCAGCAGCCGGCGACCCGGTCGGGGTGCAGATTAAAGGGCCGGACGGCCGCCTGGGCGAGGCAATTGTTGGGGCACCAATGGATGAACAACCTGAGGACACCGGGCCATGGGGTGCCCGCATGGTTCACCTTTTCGCTGATTAAACTGCTCGGTATGGCGCTTTTCCAGCGGTTACGGGCGACTCTCACCCAATTCCACGCGGACCGTCCTGCCGGTGCGGATGAGGACGTGCACATGTGCACAGCCATCGTGGACCACGGAATCAACACGTACTCAGCGCCGGGTGATCTGGTGTTTGACCCCTTCGCTGGCTTCGGCACGACTCTGTCCCGCGCCGTAACGCTCGGCCGCCGCGCAGCGGGCATTGAGCTCCTCCCAGATCGCGCGGCCCAGATCCAGGCAGCCGTGCCAGAAGCAAGTATCGTCATCGGTGATGCGCGCCGCACCCTGCCGCAGCTAGCTTCCGCGGAGCTGCGCCCCGCTGTCGACCTGATTCTTACTTCCCCGCCCTATATGGCCGCAACGGAGACGGATACAGATCCGCTCGAAGCCTATGAACGGGGAAGTGGGGACTATCAGCGCTACCTCGCTGAGCTCAACGCCGTGGCGCGTCAATGCTCGTGCCTCATACGTCCCGGCGGTCACGTGGTGTGGAATGTTGGCGACATCCACCATGCCGGTGCACTCACCCCGCTTATCGACGACTGCACCGCCCTACTCGCCGAACACCTCGAGCAGGTAAGCGTTACCGACATCGAGTGGGACGAGTATCCGCACGACATCACTCGCGATGCTCTGTTTGTGTTCCAACGTGGAAGAACTGGTTACTGACTGGGAAGCGCTGAGTACTTCGAGTAAAAGATCGCTCCCCAGGAGCCGGATGGGCCTGCCGGTCCAACGAATAGGGGCAGTTCAGGGTGTGGAGGTCCGGCGGTTCTGTCTTTTAGGATGGTGGGCATGATGCGGAAGGTCATTGCTGGCGTTGTTAGTGCGGTTGTTCTAGCGCTTTCTGGCTGTGTGGACCCGACTGCAGAAGAGCAGGAGGCGTTGGCACAGTGGGCGGCCACGGACCCAGTGTTTGAGGGACTGACGTTCTCCTCGGTGATTGCGGGCGGCATTCCATCCAGCACGATCGCGGTGAGTGGTTCCGTGAACGTGGACGATGCCCCCGAGTTCGTGGCTGCCTTGGTCACGCTGCATGAAAAGGGGGAGGAGCTCAATCAGGAGATGACTTCGCATGTGCACGCTGATCTGGATGGGACGGCTTTCAAATGGCAGGGCCCGTTCCCAACGGCGGAATTCGGAGCAAAATCTGGAGAGCAATTGGCGCCGTTTGCAGCACCCGAGGTGGCAGAGGTCTCCATCTCGGCTTCGAGTTCGGATAGGGGACTGGACGTGATGGTGTGGAGGGAGACGTCGATAAGCGATAGCGCGGCGCGTGAATTCCGGGACCATGTGTTCGGGCATCTTGACATGCACGAGCGCGACACTTTCACCCTGCGTGGTTTTCCGCTGCACAAGCCCGCGCGGCTGGACGGCATAGCTGACTGGGATGATCTCGCCCCGAACCTCCAGCTGCGCCCGCAAGGTGCGAGACTGAGTGCCCTCGTTGAACAGGCAGAACGCGTTGATGCCGCAACTTCCCTTTACCTGTACAACGCAGGAAATATCGGTCCGCTGAGCGTGTGGTACTTCTACGCCGACGGCGAATACGACCCCGCTGAGCTGGATCCGGTCAAAGAAATCCTGTCGCAATCCGTCGACGGCAAAGCCGCCAACCTGATTGTTGAAGGACCTGACGGAGAAATTGAGCAGACAACCGTAGGTGACTAGTGCATTCGATGCGTGGACTTAAGCGCCCGCGGCGACGGCGATGCGTTCGGTGAAACGAACATAGTCATCGCGGATCTCCTCTAAGGGCGCGACCACGGTTGTCTCCGACATCGCAGCAATTTCTTTGCGCAGCGCTGTGCGCGTACGTCGCTTGATATTGCTACCGACGATCCCGCCAACCCCCGCCGACATCAACCCGATGACCACGCCGGTGAGGATTCCCACCATGATGAGCAGAGTGGGAATGGGCCATCCCTCAACGTCCGGAACGAGGTCATCGCCTAAAAGCGGGGTGAGAATTCCCGGAACGAGCGCTACGATGAGATACCACAACGCGCCCACCAGCGCCGCGACAAAAGCAAGCCATTGGATGAAGGTGAGCACACCCCATCCCTTTGAGGGCTCTGCCGGGAGTTTCGTCCGTGTCACAGCAACATCGAGTTCGGCCGGCACACTTACAGCCACATCATCAGCACGGTCGAACACAGCTCCGGCCCACTGTGGTGGCAAACCTTCCGCAATCGTGGCCGCGTACTCGCGAACACCCTTGTTGGCCACAGCCTTTAAAGCAGCGTCCAATTCAGGCAGGGATGAGCGGTGAACCCCAACACTATCTGGTTCTTCGCGCAGCCCCAGTCGTTTTAAGGGGTCAGGCCGGAAACGCGCCATCCAGGAAACAACGGGCCAACCGGTGCGCTGGAAAAGCCGCTTGCGGTAGGCAGCCGCGGTGGTGTTGGCCAGACGGTCTGCACCTACAGCGTGGTTCAAGGCCTTATCTAGTTCACGTTTTGCGCGTTTGTCCGGGGTGTTTGTCTTGGTGCCGTCGACAAATTCATCAGTGACGGACACAATGTCTGCCTCAATCCTGGCGGATTGGGCCGAGTGTGCACGGGCGACGCGGGCGATGGCTGCCCTAACATCGCCAATACCTGCACCGGTGAGCGTGGATGTGGGCAGAACAGAGACATGTGTGAGGCCATCGGAGCGAAGCAGCTGCGCATAAGACTGTGCAACGGTGGAAACGTTCGCCGAACCCAACAAGTCTGATTTATTTAGAACAGCAAGGGTGACCGCGGAGTGATTGGCATGCGGTTGGATGAACTGTTCATGGATGACGCTATCGGCGTACTTCTCTGGGTCGGAGACCCACACGAGTACATCCACTTGCCCTGCAAGTCGGGTGGCGATCTCCCTGTTAGACAGCTCCACTGAGTCGAAGTCTGGGAGGTCCAATAAGATCAAAGGCCCAGCACCGGGAGCGAATTCACCGGGGCGTGTCCTACGGTCTTCCACCTCAAGCCAGTCGAGCAACTCCTCTGAACCGGCAGGTTCCCAGACCGCTGCCAGCGGTGAGGAGGTCGTTGGGCGGCGTGCAGCAGCCTTGCCTAGATCCTCCCCAACAACAGCGTTGAACAAAGACGTCTTACCGGAGCCCGTTGCCCCGAAGAACCCGACGACGGTGTGCTCTGCTGACAGTGCACGGCGCTCCGCGCCCGCGCGTGCAACTTTTTCCAACCTTTCCTTTTGTGCGGGGGAGAGGTACGGTGCACCAATCTCGGCAGCATCTTCTAAAGCGGTCAGGCGCTCACCGAGGGGCGTGCTGCGTTTAAACAATGCCATCGGTTTCTCCTTCCGGCTGTTGCGCGGGGCGCTGGAAGCCGCCACGGAGTTGGGTGAACAGATCACGCAAGGGGCCACGTTGAGCAGATTCCGCCAGATGCGTGGTGGCATCACTGTCGTGACTGTCGTGGTCGGTCTGGGCGGCAGGTGTCAGTGCGCGCGATGGGGCAGTGGTCCCGGTTAGCTCAGGGAAGCGGCCAGCAACAGCGGTGCGGGCAGCGCTGACAGCTTCCTGTAGTTCGTCTGCCGGAGTACCTTCAACCAAGGGGTCAGTGACGGGGTAGAAGCGTGCGCGTTCGCGTTGCAGGAGCTCATAGAGGCGCTCATTCAAATCATTCCGGGCATCAGTGGCCATGCGGCGCACAGTGTCTTCGCCGAAGATTGTTTCCAAAAGCTTCTGGCCGAGCACAGCTGATCCGCCAGCGATGGCCACTTCGGAGCCCGTGATTCCCGCTGTGGAAGCAAACACGACGAGCATGAGTGCCACGGTGAGGACATTCAAACCAAACGACATGGCTCGGGCACGCTGCCGTTTCGCCCCGGCGGTTTCCTGGATGTGAGCGAGCAACGCGCCCTGCCATTCTCTCACGAGTGCCGCAGCCTGGGCATCAATGTCCTCGCTGGATCGTGCTAAAGTCGGATCAGCGGCAGCACGAAGATCTGGGGCAACTGCCCCGATGTGAGACCACGAGCGGGCGGCTGCAGTATCGGCGGCATCAACGATGACGGCATGTAGGCCAGATTCCAGTTCTGTTTCCACTTCGCGCAACGGGGCGGGCTCGCCACTGAAGAAGCTACCCACCTTATCCATGGCGTTGGAAAACCAGCGTTCGAAGCCACGGGTCACATCGGAGGTGCCCACAACGTCCTGCCAGCGGTTCATCACCTCGGTGCGTAGCAGCTTGCCGTCGGAGGTGGCATCGATGACGTGGGAATGGGCGGCCGAGTACTGTTCACTGATCGCGGTGTCGAGTTGGGAGGCGAAGGCTTCTTGGCGGGAACGGGCCTGTACCACAGCGTCGATACGCGAAAGGGCCCCGACGATGGCTCCCGCGACAGTTTTTCCTGCGACGGCACGGCGCGCGACGGAATCTTCAGCGAGACGGGTGAGATACGTGCGCACATCAGCGACAAGTTCATCGCCGAGGAATTCGTCGTCCTTGCCAGCATCATCGCTGCCCAGACCGGGAACGAAGGGGACGGTGAACACGGTGGCCCCACCCAGCCCTGCCTCATCCATCATGCGGCGCAAGTCATCGGGAACGGTTGCTGCCGCAGATTCATCAAGCCGATTGAGCACCACGACAACCTCGATGCCCCTTCCGGCAGCATCATGCAAAAAGTTCCACACAAGCTGATCCGCGTAGCGGGCCGGGGTGGTGACAAAGACCCACAGATCTGCAGCGGCCAACAGTTGTGATGCCAGCGCGCGATTCCGATCGTCGATTGAGTCAAAGTCCGGCGCATCCAACAGCGCTAAGCCGGCTGGAATGTTGGTGGTGGGAACAATCCGCAGTGTGGTGGATTGTTCATCCCCTGCGCCATGGGACCGTGCCAGACCAGGAAGGACCTGTGGCGAATTGAACCAATCAGCGTCATCTGGGTGAGCAACCAGCACCGGCTGGCGGGTAGTAGGGCGTATTACGCCCGGGTTGGATACGCGTTCACGCAATATCGCGTTAACCAGGGTTGATTTGCCGGAACCCGTGGACCCGCCTATCACCGCCAGTAGCGGGGCGTCCAGGTTGGCCAGCCGCGGTAAGACGTAGTCATCCAGCTGGTTCACAATTGCACGGGCATCATCAGCTGCGTCATCCAGCCGGGTTGCGGCGAGAGCGTCGCGCACCCCGTGCACAGCATCGAGCATGTCAGGCGTAGAGGACTTCACCTGATCCATTCTGGCAGATTGGATAGTGGGCAGCTGAGCACAGTCTGGGTTTAAGGAAAAGACATGAAGATTCGTCGTTTCATTGCCACTGCCGTGGCCGCTACTGCCATCACCGCATTCAGCTCCTAAATAGCCAGAAACCACACCATCCCTTAAGGCCTGCTCCGGGCCTGGGGGAATGATGTTTTCTTTTCTCGAGGAAGGATCCGCGAGACCAGCCCAGATTTGGGTTCAGCGGAGTAAACATGGTTAAATACCACAGTTGTCTCACGCTGGTCGTAGCTGACGCGCGTTTCCGAGCTGATGCTGCGAGACCCTTCGACGGTGGGTTCCACTGTTCGTCGATAAGCGAAAAGGCAC
>NZ_CAMXWS010000046.1 GCF_947253065.1 uncultured Corynebacterium sp. | reverse complement strand
TCCGGCTCTTGCCCGCACTGCGGAACGGATCGTGGCTGATCAAGAACTCGTTTCTAATCTATTCGACCTCGGCCCGACCAATGACTGTTCTGCCTTGGCGGCCACCCCAGCACCTGTCCGCCGGCGCCGGATCCTCGCGTGGCTGCGCGAGCAAGGGCAACAAACAATCGGCGGTGCGCAGCTGGCGGATATCGAGCGTCTTTGCACCGACTGGCACGGGCAGGGCCCCGTGGTGATCGGTGGCGGCCTTAGCGTCGCCCGCATCGAGAGTTTTCTAGTTGTCGGTTAGCCGAGTCTCGCACGCTGCATACCGTCTCTCGCACGCTGCACATGCCACGTCTCGCGCAGCACGTAGAACGCCACTAGATGCGTTTGAGATCCGAGTCACTTCCGTCACAGTGAAAACAGATGACCTGGGGATTTAGGAAGCGCTTTCAAACGCATCTAGTGGCACCGTATTCAGGCTGGGTGTTGCCCGTATATCTCCGGATACCTCCGGCGTATCGAAGGACAGAGTGGCTGGGGTGAGGAATGAGGGGGCGGGGGAGTCGTCGATAAGCGATCTTCTGGCAAGATAGCGGTATGGCTGAAGGAACGAGGCTGAGCGAAACTAAGAATTTCGATGTCCCGCCGCACCGCTACGGCGAGGATGTTGAGGCAATCCTGATCCCTGAGGATGAGCTGAAGGACCGCATCCAGGAGATGGCGGACAAGGTCTCCGAGATGTACCGCGATGCGGACAATGACCTCATCCTGGTGTGCGTGCTCAAGGGTGCGGTGTACTTCCTCACCGATTTCGCTCGTGCGTTGTCGATCCCGTCGGAAGTGGAATTCATGGCGGTGTCCAGCTACGGCAATTCGACGACGAGCTCGGGTGTCGTGCGCATTATGAAGGACCTGGACAAGGAGATCTCCGGCCGTGACGTGCTGGTCGTGGAGGACATCATCGACTCGGGTCTGACCTTGTCGTGGCTGCTAAAGAACCTGTCTGGCCGTCAGCCGAAGAGCCTGAATGTGATCACGCTGCTGCGTAAGCCTGAGGTGCAGACGGCGAAGATTGATCTGCTGGACGTCGGCTTTGATATCCCGAATGAATTCGTCATTGGCTACGGCTTGGACTACGCGGAGCGCTACCGCGACCTGCCGTACGTGGGCACGCTGCACCCGCGCGTGTACTCGGACACGGATGACCAGCTCGTGCCGTCGCGCGAAGAGGGGCCGGAGTCCGTCGAAATCTAGTGCGCATCGCGCAGGCGTTGGCGGATTGTGTACCGTCCGCAGTGCTGAACTTGCCACGGTGAGTAGGCTGTAGGAACTGCAACTTTTGGCTACTTACCCACAACAGGACTAGATGAATAACAAGAACGTCGCGCGTTACGGCATCATCGGTGCCGTTCTGCTTATTTTGCTGTACCTGGTCACTTTGATCGGGGATGATTCGCGTAATTATGCCGAGGTAGACACCTCTGTTGCGCTGCAACAGCTTGCTGAGAAAAACGTCGAGGAAGCGCAAATCGACGACCGCGAGCAGCGTGTCCGGCTGACCCTGCGTGAGCCGATCACCGTTGAGGAACGCGAAGGGATCGAAGAGATCCAGGCGCAGTACCCGGCGCGGACTACCCCGGATATTTTCAACGCGGTCAAGGGCGCGGAGGCAGATTCGTACACCACGAATGTGACGCAGGAATCGTTCCTGATGTCCATGCTGGGCTTCATGCTGCCGATGCTGTTGATCTTCGGCCTGATCTTCTTCTTCATGTACCGCATGCAGGCTGGTGGCGGCATGTTCGGCATCGGTGGTTCGCGGGCGAAGAAGCTGTCCAAGGACATGCCGACGAATACCTTCGCGGATGTCGCTGGTGCGGACGAAGCAGTGGATGAGCTGCAGGAGATCAAGGACTTCCTGCAGGATCCGGAAATCTACGAGCAGCTGGGCGCGAAGATTCCGCGCGGCGTGCTGCTCTACGGCCCTCCCGGTACTGGTAAGACGCTGCTTGCCCGTGCTGTCGCCGGTGAGGCAGGAGTGCCGTTCTATTCCATTTCCGGTTCGGATTTCGTGGAGATGTTCGTCGGTGTCGGTGCCTCCCGTGTGCGTGATCTGTTTAAGCAGGCACGTGAGAACAGCCCGTGCATCATCTTCGTCGACGAGATCGATGCGGTCGGTCGCCAGCGTGGCTCCGGCACCGGTGGTGGACACGATGAGCGCGAGCAGACCCTGAACCAGTTGCTCGTGGAGATGGACGGCTTCGGTGACCGTGAGGGCGTCATCCTTATCGCGGCGACGAACCGCCCAGACATCCTGGATCCGGCGTTGCTCCGCCCGGGCCGTTTCGACCGTCAGATCCCGGTGACCAACCCGGATCTGGCCGGCCGCGAAATGATCCTTGGTGTGCACGCAAAGGGTAAGCCATTGGGTCCGGATGTGGATTTGAAGTCGCTGGCCAAGCGCACCGCAGGCATGTCGGGTGCGGACCTGGCGAATGTCCTCAACGAAGCTGCGCTGCTCACCGCCCGCATTGGCGGCAACGTGATCACGGCCGACGCGCTGGAGGAAGCGACCGACCGCGTCATCGGTGGTCCGCGTCGCTCGTCAAAGGTGATTTCTGAGAAGGAAAAGAAGGTCACCGCGTACCACGAAGGCGGTCACACGCTCTCCGCGTGGGCGCTCAAGGACATCGAGCGCGTGTACAAGGTGACCATCCTTGCCCGCGGACGCACCGGCGGCCACGCCATGACTGCAGCCGAGGACGACAAGGGCATGTACAACCGCGATGAGCTCTTCGCACGCCTGGTCTTCGCCATGGGCGGCCGCGCGGCAGAAGAACTCGTCTTCGGTGAGCCCACCACGGGTGCCTCTGCCGATATTGAGCAGGCCACCAAGATCGCACGCGGCATGGTCATGGAATACGGCATGAGCTCCGCGCTCGGCACCGTCAAATACGGAGACGAAGCCGGCGACCCGTTCGCCCGCGCAATGGGTGGCGGCACGCTGGATTATTCGCCAGCCATCGCTGAGACGATCGACCGCGAGGTGCACGAGCTTATCGACGCCGCCCATGCCCGCGCCTACTCCATCCTCGCTGAGCACCGCGACTACCTGGACACTCTCGCTTCCAAGCTGTTGGAGAAGGAGACTCTGCGTCGCGGTGACCTGGAAGCAATCTTCGATGGCATTGAGCCGAAGGGCTCCGGCCTTGAGATTGTGGATTCCCGCTTCCCCCGTCAGATTGGCCGCGAACCGGTGAAGACCCCAGTTGAGTTGGCTGAGGAGCGCGGCGAGGAACCGCCGAAGAAATTCTCCCTGCTCGAGGCCTCCCAGAAGGCCCGCGCCCGCCGTCAAGCTGAGCGTGAAGCAGAGCTGAATAACCGCTGGCTCCCGCAAGACCGGAACCAGCAGGGGCAGAACCAGCCGAATCCGAACCAGTGGCAGCCCAACCCGGGCCAGCAAAATCAACCGCGTTACGACGGCCCCCAGCCACCGGCCGACTGGTCCTTCAGCGGCGATAACCGCAATGCCCAGCACCCTGGCGAAGCGCAGTACCCGGTGAACAATCAGCAGCAGAACGCACCGCAGACCCAGCCACAGAATCCGACGCAGCAGGCAGCGCAGCCCACTGAGGTGATCGGTTTCCGTCTGCCGGAAAATGAGCAGCCGGACCACGTGTGGGACGACCGTGCGGATGAGCGCAAGGACGCTAACCAGAATGCTGGCGAGGAGTCGCCGAGTGCTGATTCATCGGGGTTGGCAAAGCCGAATTGGAGCGAAGGCGATGCACCGACTGAGCAGCTGCCCCGACCAGAAGAGCAGTATGAACCGCGGCACAGGAGGCCTGAAGATGAGTGAGACCGATAAGACTGGCGTGGAGCAGCGACCGGCATTTGATCGGCAACGCGCTGAAGCAGCAGTTCGTGAACTGCTGCTTGCGGTAGGGGAGGACCCGAACCGCGAAGGTCTGCTGGAGACCCCAGCACGTGTCGCGCGTGCCTACGAAGAAGTCTTCGCCGGCCTGCACACGGATCCGACGACGGTGCTGGAAAAGACCTTCGCGGAAAACCACGAAGAACTCGTGCTGGTGCGTGATGTGCCGATTTACTCCACGTGTGAGCACCACTTGGTGCCCTTCTACGGTGTGGCGCACATCGGCTACATCCCTGGCGAGGACGGCCACGTGACTGGTTTGTCCAAGCTGGCACGACTGGCGGATATGTACGCCAAGCGGCCGCAGGTGCAGGAGAGGTTGACGAGTCAGATTGCGGATGCGCTCGTCGATAAGCTGAATGCACAATCCGTGATCGTGGTCATCGAATGTGAGCACCTGTGCATGGCAATGCGTGGTATCCGGAAGCCGGGCGCAATGACGACGACGTCGGCTGTGCGCGGCGGATTCAAACGCAATGCTGCATCGCGCGCTGAAGTATTGAGCCTGATCAGAGGGTAATTATGGTCACTGTTGCAGATCTAACTACGCCCAGCCGCACGCTGGTCATGGGCATTGTGAATGTCACGGAAGACAGCTTTTCCGACGGCGGAAAATGGCTCGACCGCGACCGCGCTATCGCGCACGCGAAGGAGCTAGTGGCGCAGGGCGCGGACATGATCGATGTCGGTGCGGAATCGACCCGCCCGGGTGCAACCCGCGTGCCCGCTGAACTGGAAGCCGAGCGCGTCAAGCCGGTGATTGAGGCGCTGCACGCCGAAGGAATCCGCACATCGGTGGACACGATGCGCGCATCCACGGCTGCTGTTGCCGCGGAAGCTGGCGTGGACATGATCAATGATGTCTCCGGTGGCCTGGCTGATCCGGACATGTACCGCGTGATGGCGGAGACCGGCCTGCCGGTGTGCCTCATGCACTGGCGCACGGTGCACAATGCGGACTTCGGCGACGCCGCGGGTTCTGCTGACCACGGCGGCGATGTCGTGGCTGATGTGCACGAAACGCTCGCACGCCTCACCGACAATGCTGTCGCCGCGGGCGTGGAGCACTCCCAGATCGTGCTCGATCCGGGCCTCGGCTTTGCCAAGACCGCTGCTGATAACTGGGCTCTACTGAACGCTTTGCCAGAGTTCATCTCTGGCGACCTGCCGATTCTCGTCGGCGCATCCCGCAAGCGTTTCCTCACTGAGATCCGCGCGAACCGCGGGCTGGAGGCGAACCCATCGCTCGCGGACCCCGCGACCGCGGCGGTCACCGCAGTCAGCGCGCACCTCGGCGCGTGGGCAGTCCGCGTACACGAAGTCGACGTTTCTCGCGATGCTGTCGATGTCGCTGCCGCATGGCGTCTCGGCGCGTCCTACGGCGCGGAAGCCGGGGAGAACTAAATGGCTGACCGCATCCAGCTCACCGGTATCCGCGTCCACGCTGGCCACGGGGTGTTGCCGCACGAGGCGGAATACGGCCAGCCATTCATCGTGGACATCACCGCTTGGCTCGATTTCGCCGACGCCGCGCGCGATGACGACCTGACCAAGACCGTCAACTACGCCGAGCTTGCCCAGCTCGCCGCCGACACGGTCAAGGGCACGCGCCGGGAACTCGTGGAGACCGTTTCCACCGAGATCGCCGAGCGCGCCATGGACACATTCGCCCAGCTGCACGCGGTGGAGGTCACCGTGCACAAACCGCATGCGCCAGTCGGGCTCGTGCTGGATGACGTGGCCGTCACCGCCCGCCGCTCCCGCAAATCCATGACCGCCAACCGCCCCGTGGCTGGAAACTAAGGAATCAACATGCGTGCTGTGCTGTCCACCGGATCCAATATGGAAGACTCCCGCGCGCACCTCGCCGCGGTAGAAAAAGACTTCGCTGATGAGCTGATCGCAGCGTCGCGTGTGTACCGCACCGCACCGTGGGGTGGGGTGGAGCAAGACGATTTCTTGAACCAGACCCTCATCGTTGAGGTGACGCAGACCCCGCATGAGCTGCTTGCCCGGTGCCAGCGTCTCGAGCAAGAAGCACACCGGGTGCGTGAGGTCCGGTGGGGGCCGCGCACTTTGGACGTGGACATCGTTGCGCTGTATGAGGACGGTGAGGAAATCACAGTAGATACGCCTGACCTGACCGTGCCGCACCCACGCGCGCACGAGCGTGCCTTCGTGCTCGTTCCTTGGGTGGAACTGGAAAACGGGGTGCTGGGTGGACGCGATATCAATGAACTCATCGCAAACCTTGACGACGAGGTGACCCCCACATGACCCGCACCAACATCACCGCTCTGGTGGGCGTCGCTGGCTTCTTCGCAGCAGCCGCGCTGATCCTGGTGCGTCGTTTCTACGGCTCCTGGCAGACGATCTCCCCGCTATGGTCGCTGCCGTTGTGGGCTGTTGCCGCAATGTGTGCTTTCCTCACGGTGATGGTTCGGCGTCGCCGCAAAGAAGGCCGAGTTGGTTTGGATCGCTCACAGATCAACCCCATGATGATGGCTAATTTCATGGTCATCGCGAAGGCCTCCGCCTGGTCCGGCGCGATCATCGGTGGCTGGTTCTTGGGCCTGGCGGTGTGGGTGCTGCCCCGTATGAACACTCTCACTGCCGCACAAGCTGACCTCCCCGGCGTGATCTCCGGAACCCTTGGCGGTGTGGCATTGGCCGTGGCTGGTGTGATTCTTGAGCGCTCCTGCGAGGTGTCGCCACCTGCCGAAGGTGAAGCAGCGGGTTAGAGTGTTGGACATGACTGCGGAAAATCGGTCGCGTGACGGCGGCAATGTGTGGATGATCGTTCTGATCGCACTGGCACTGATTGCCACAGTGATCATGCTGTTCAGCGACTCTGCTGTGTGGCTACAGATCGCGCTGCTCGCTGCCCTGTGGGCCGCCATCTGCGGTTTCTTGCTGGTCAGCCGTGCCCGTCACGAGCGTGAGCGTCTGGAGGCTGAAGCTGCCTCGCGTGAGCGTGAGTACCAGGCAGAGATCGATGCTCTCCGCGCCCGCCACGAAGCGGACCACTACGCTCTTGAGGCAGCCCGCGCTGGCGAAGGCCTGCCCCCGGCAGTCGACCTTGAGGTGCTCCGTGAGATCCGTGAGGAGCTGGCTACCCTGCGTAACCAGCTCGAAGACCTCTCCGGCCGCGAATTCGGCTACGAGCCCGCCGCCCTTCAGGCCGAGGCCCGCCGTGTCAAGGAGATCGAAGCCCGCGCTGACCGTGTCGCGCCGAGCGATTCGCAGAAGGAGCCAGCGCAGGCACAGCCGCAGCAGCCGAGCGCGCCTGCGCAACCGAAGCCGCAACCGCAGCAGCAGGCGAACCAGTGGGCGACGCAGCCGACCCCGGCACCGCAGCAGCCCAAGCCACAACAGCCCAAGCCGCAGCAGCCTAAGGCACAGCCGAAACCACAGCCGCAGCCGAAGCCGCGTGCGGACCAGTGGGGTGCGGACCAGTGGACGTCTGCACCGCAGCATCCCGCAACGAATAGCTGGGGTGCAGCTGGCGCCAACGACGACACCTCACGAATCGAGCCGGTGCGCGACGAGGGTGAAAACCAGGCGATCAACGCGCTGAGCAAGCAGCCCAAGCAGACGGAGCAGCCCAAGCAAGAGGCGCCGAAGCAGCAGCCGAAGCACGAGGAGCCGCACGTGCACCGTGGGCCTTCCTCGGATGCGGTCGCGGGTCGTGTTGGTTCGCACCGCGCGCCGGAAGGCCGCAACCCGCTGACGGATCTGATCCGCGAGCGCCAGGAAGAGCTGGAGAAGGAGCGGCAGAGGCAGGAGGCGGAGCGACGTCGTCAAGCGGAAGAGGCACGTCGCGCTGAAGCTGAGGCCGAGGAGCAGGAGAGCCGCGGTCGCCGTCGTGCGGACGCGAACCGCGAAGGTGCGCTTACCGTCGCTGAGCTGCTCGCACGCAGCAAGAAGGGCAAGTAGTGGGGGCACCACGCTTGCGGGTGTGGGCATCGGAAAGTAGCACACTCGCCTCTGAACTCGCGCGCGTTGGGCACATGGTCACCGTTGACGCGCCCGTTGCGGAGGCGGCGAACAATGATCTTGTGCTTATCGACGCCACCGTGCCCCTCATCGATGCCCTCGAACCCCATATCCGTCATGGGCAGATGGTGTTGCACACCTCGCTGCGTGACGGCGTGCAGGTGCTCGACCCGCTGGAGGTCCGCGGTGCCGTGGTGATGGCCGCGCACCATATTTTCGATGATTTTTGGGTCACTTCCGCCGCGGATGAACTCGGTGAGGCGACCGTGAACCTGCTCATTGGCGAGATCGGTGGCATGGCCGTCCCCATTGCTGACGCCGATCGCCCGGTGCTCATGGCCGCGCAACGGCTGCGCGCACTGGAACATGAAGTGCGGTTGGACGCTTACAACCTGCTGCGCAGCGTGATTCCTGCTGTAGACGTGAAAATGGACGAATTCCTTAACGGTGGGGACCGCCCGTACGCGTATCCCGTAGACGCCGCAACGCGCGAATTGATTGGTTCTGCCATCGCGGACCCGGCGGCGAGGGAGCTGTATGAGGGGCTGGAGGGGCGTCGTCAAGCACGCAATGGCAGGCCGTACCCTTAAACCTATGAGTTTTGAACCTGGGAAAGCTGTCGTGGTCACGGATCCCGCGCAGCTGGCGACGTACGGCCGTGCCTTCCGCAAAACCGGCAAACGCGTGGTGCTCGTGCCGCTCGGACGTGGGTTGCATGCGGGACATATCTCGCTGATTCGCGCGGCGAAATCCTTGCTCGGCGCGATCGTGATGGTCACCTACAACGGCGACGACGTGCCGGAAGACTTCGCGCGCGAGGGCGTCGATGTGGTCTTCCACGGTGACCTGTCCACCCCCGTGCGCGTCGTGCCTAAGCTTGATCACCTGGAAGATCCGGACGCGATCGCTGAATCCATTACGCGCACGATCGCTGCGATCAACGCAACGCACGCCACCGACGTGGTGATGGGGGAGAAAGACTTCGAAGAGCTCGTCGCCCTCCAGCAGGCGGTCAGCGCGCTGCGCATGGAGGTACTGCTGCACAGCCTGCCCACCGTCCGTGCGGCGGGTGGTGTCGCGATGGCGTTGCGCAACGAAGAAGTCCCAGATTCGCTTCACGACGCCGCCCTCGCCCTCTCCGCCGCCCTCACCGCCGGCGCGCATGCCGCTGAACACGGCGCTGACGTCGTGCTTGAAACCGCACGCGGCGTCCTCGACGCAGCTGGTATTACCCCCGATTACCTCGAACTGCGCTCTTTGGGCTTTGGTCCCGCGCCGGAAGTTGGCGACGCACGACTACTCGCTGCCGCCACCTTCGGGCCCGTCCGACTGATTGATAATGTCGGCGTGCCCGTCGGCGTCGGCTTTAAAAATATGGGTGACGAGGCCGGCGCCTAGGCCTCCTCGCCCTTCTTGGCGTCATCTCCGCCGCCGTCCTGGATCACCCAGGTGGCGTGCGGGCCACCGGTGGAATCACCGACGAAGATCACGAACTCGCTGCTTGCCACCTCCGGGGTGTAGGAGGAGCAGAAACGCAGACCCTTCTTCGACTCGCCTTCCTTCAGACGGATCGGGTAATCCTTTGCATTCAGCGAAACACGCTGGCCATTCGGGAACAGCGCAACATAACGGTTGGGCAGGTGGAAGTTGTAGGCGTACTCCCCAGTCTTCTTACCCAGCTGGACGTCACCAACAACGCACACCTCCGGCGACTGGCTACCGGCAATATTGCCCCCGGTGATGGTGAACGTCGTGCCCTCGTAATCGTCGTCCTCGATCTCCAGCTTGTCGCCGAATGCCTTGGCCTCTTCCTTAGCCTGCTTGTACACCGGCACAACCAGGGACTGCGGCTCGGCCTTCACCTCAAGGAATTCCGGCGAGTCAAAGTCAAACATGCCGTGGGAGGTGCGCTCCCAGTCGTACTGCGTCTGCAGGTTATTCAGCTGACGAGCCATCGGGTACAGCGCTGCACACGGACCATTCGTGCTCAGCTTCACCTTCTTGAACATCGGCTGCGAGCTCGACATCGTGCACTTCTGGCCTGGACCGTACGTGTCAACAGCCAGGTCCTGCACCTCATCCGGTACGTCGAAACCATCAGCGGATTCCTTCCACGCCGACAGGTCCGCGTCCTTCGGGGACTTACCGTTATCGCTTGCCTCGGCGGAAGTGTCCAGCGTGACCTCGAAGTCCGAGCCGTCCGCACTAGCCGTGGTGCCGATGCATTGGTAGGAGTCCTTCGCCACATCCTTCACACCGACTGAATCGAAGAAGTCACTGCCCAGTTCACACTCCGTGAGCTGACCGCCATCCAGCTTGGATACCAGCGTCTCCTCATCCCAGCCCAGCGGGCCGGTCGGGGTGGGGCGCAGCTTCTGGAAGATCCACAGTCCCGCAAAAGCCAGCGCCAGCACCACCAGGATGGTCAGTGCGACCTTGAGAATCGTCGGCACACCACCCGAACCTGCCGGCTTATTGAACTGCGGCTGCTGCGGCTGTGCCGGCTGGGCAGGCTGGGCCGGTTGCGGCTGGCGCGCACCGTTCGCCGGGGTGGGGGCTCCCCAGTTGTAGGAACCCGGATTCTGCTGGGTCATGGCTGTGCTCCTTTAACTCACACGATCAATCAAGCGACGCGCCCTCGGCAGGGTGCACCCCCGCCGAAGTTTGCGAGATTCACAATAGTTACCGTAATAATCCTGGCATGCTTCATGTGTCTAGGCTGAAAATGCTCCGCTATTATTCACCCCTAGACAGCGTGACTGCAGGATTTTTGCCCGCTAGGCAGGCACAGCTGCCGGGTGGGGTCTAGTCTGGCAGATGTTTGACGCGGTTGACCCGGCCATCTGCGGCGGGATTCGAGAAAGGAAACAGTAAGGACATGGCACACTACGACCTCTACAATTCGCTCGGCCTGGACCGCTCCGCGGATCCCGCCACCCTGGGCGCGGAATTGGATCAGCGCATCAACTCCGGCGTAGCCACCAACCCCGGTGGTGTTGAGGAACTGCGCATCGCCCGCGACATTCTCGGTGACCCGCAACGTCGCACCCTCTACGACCAGAAGCTGGATGACCCGAACGCACCGGAGATCAACATCGCTGCCCTCCGCGACCTGGCACAGGCCAACTTCGGTGGTGCCCCGGCAGCAGGTGCTGCTGGCGCCGCGGGCGCTGCTGGTGCAGCTGGTGCCGCAGGCGCTGCTGGCGCTCAGGGCGATGGTGCTCAGGCGCAGTTCGCGCAGCCTGGCCAGCAGGGCCAGCCTCAGGGCGAGCAGGGCCCGAGTGCTTTTGACAAGAGCCGCGACACGTTCAACGAGT
>NZ_CAMXWS010000045.1 GCF_947253065.1 uncultured Corynebacterium sp. | reverse complement strand
CAGATCACCACTCTCACAGCGTCTTTGGGGCCACAGGCGCGGTACAGCAGGTTCCTTTCTATTCTTCATGGCCAGGGACGTCTTGTCGTGGGTACTCGTTCAGCTGCTTTTGCGCCAGTAGAGAACCTGCAATTGGCAGTGGTCATGTTCGACGGTGATGATTCGCTGGTTGACCCACGCGCGCCGTACACGCATGCGCGTGAAGTGCTCACCACGCGCTCCGCGGTGGAGAAAGCTTCGCTCATCATTGGCGGTCATGCCCGCACTGCGGAGACACAATTGCTCGTGGAGTCCGGGTGGGCGCACAACCTCATTGCACCTCGCACGACGCTGCGCACCCGTTCACCTCATATTCATGCAGCGGGAGACAGTGATTTCGAGCTAGAGCGAGACCCACGGGCGGGGGCTGCTCGTTTGCCATCGGTAGCTTTTGAGGCGGCCCGCCGGGCACTCGCGGACGATAAACCCGTTTTATTCCAGGTACCGCGCGCAGGGTATGTGCAGTCTTTAGCGTGCGGAATCTGCCGTACTCCGGCGCGATGCCGTGCATGCAATGGTCCTCTGGGCTTGCCGTCGGGCAATGAGGCTGCCGCACCCACGTGTCGGTGGTGTGGGCGGATGGATAGTTCTTTTGTGTGTCCGAATTGTGGCTCGCATCGCCTGCGTGCCGTGGTAGTGGGTACGCAGCGAACGGCCGAGGAGCTCGGTCGCGCATTCGCGCCACAGAAGGTGATCGCGTCATGGGGCGAGCGGATTCATAAAGAGGTCGCGGATGCCCCGGCGATCGTCGTTGCTACTCCGGGGGCTGAGCCACGAGTGGCGAACACCGGTAATTATGGTGCCGCGATTTTGTTGGATACGTGGGCGCTTTTGGGGCGGCCCGATCTGCGAGCCACGGAGGAAACGATGGCGAAGTGGATGGGCGCCGCCACTTTGGTGGCTTCGCACAATAAGGGCGGGGAAGTGGTCGTGGTTGCGGATCCCGCATTGCCGGTTGTACAGCATCTGATCCGTTGGGATGCTGCCGGACATGCAGCCCTTGAACTCAATGGGCGACGCGAGGTTCGTTTCCCGCCCGCAGTGCACATGGCGGCAGTGGACAGTCCGCGTGATTCACTGAACGATTTTCTGGAGCACATCGATCTACCAGCTGAGGTAGATATTCTCGGACCCGTCGACCTACCGGCGGGAGTGGATCTTCCCGGCGAGTGGGACGCACGGAAATATGGCACAGCCCAGCGTGTGCTCATTCGTACACCGCTTTCCAGCCGTACTGCGCTGGGCAAAGCATTGCGCGCTGCTGCCGTGAATCGCGCGACCCGCAAGCAGGATCTGCCGTTGCGCATCCAGGTCAACCCCATGCACATCGGCTAACGCAGCGCACCGACTGTTGCCACGTAGACTTGGGCGCCATGACCATTCGCCCCATCAGGATCTTCGGCGATCCAATTTTGAATACGCAGGCAACACCAATCGAGCTTTTCGACGACGCGTTGGTCCGCCTTGTCCACGACATGCTGGAAACCATGGACGATGCCGGTGGTGTCGGCTTGGCGGCAAATCAGATCGGCTTGGCCCAGCGCGTCTTTGTCTATGACTGCGATGGTCTGCGTGGCGCACTGATCAATCCGGAATGGGAGCCGATTGATGACATGGTGCAGATCGGGCCCGAGGGGTGTTTGTCCATTCCAGATCTGCAGGCCGAGGTGGCCCGCCATGAGACGGTCGTGGCACGTGGCTTTGATGAATTCGGCAGGCCGGTCGCCCTGCGTGCGAATGGATTGTTGGCGCGCTGCATTCAGCATGAGACGGACCACTTGGATGGCGTGCTTTTCCTGCGCCGTCTTCAGCCCGAAGTGCGCGCTGAAGCAATGGAGATGCTTCGTGGCATGGACTGGTACAAGGGCGAATAAGACAGCACTGGCGAAGAAGAGATAAAAGGACGGTTGAGAAAATGCGCGTAATTTTTGCAGGAACCCCGGAACCCGCAGTGGTGGCGCTGGAGAAACTGATCGCCTCGGAGCATGAGGTCGTCGCCGTGCTCACGCGCCCTGATGCGCGGAAGGGACGTGGTCGTTCCCTGCACCCGTCGCCGGTGAAGGCGCTGGCCCAAGAGCATGGCATTGAGGTGCTCACTCCGGAAAAACTGAAGGGCAATGAGGAAATCAAGCAAAATCTGATTGAGCTTGCTCCTGATGCGATCCCGGTGGTCGCCTACGGCAATCTGATTCCCGAGGACTTCCTCGGTATTCCTACACACGGTTGGATCAACCTGCACTTTTCGCTGTTGCCACAGTGGCGTGGTGCTGCGCCTGTTCAGGCGGGGATTTTGCATGGGGATGAGTTCAGCGGTGCGACGACTTTCCGGATCGATGCCGGTTTGGATACCGGCGATATCGTCCTTCAAGAGAAAGAGCGCATCCGTGATGACGACACTGCTGATGATCTGCTGACTCGTCTTGCTTATTCGGGAGGCGATCTGCTGGTCCGTACCATGGATGAGCTGGCAAGTGGTCAGGCCACGTTCATCCCGCAGGAGGGTGAAGGAACCTATGCGCCCAAGATCAGCAAGGAAGACGCGCGCATTGATTGGACTGCACCAGCTGATGTAATTGACCGGGCTATCCGTGCCCATACTCCAGGTCCTGGTGCGTGGACGACGCTGAATGACGATCGTGTCAAGATCGCTCCTGTCACGGTTGATGCAGCCCATGAGAAGCTGGCGCCCGGACACGTTGCGGTGGCAAAAAACGCAGTGCATGTGGGAACCGGCACGGATCCGGTCACGTTGGACAGAATCCAGCCACCTGGAAAGAAGATGATGGCTGCTGCCGACTGGGCACGTGGCTTGCACGGCACGGAAGAAACTGAGGGAGTGATTTTTAAGTGAGTGGCGGATTCCGGTCCCGCACGAAGCGTGCGAAAGAACAGGCTGAACAGGAAGCGATCCACGGGCGAGGTAACCGTCAGCGCAGCAGCCGGGATAATCGCCCACGGCAGCGCGATGATTCCCAGCACCGTTCACCAAATATCGGTGACCCAGCACGCCAGGCAGCATTCGATGCCGTGTTTCGGGTGGAAACAGAAGATGCCTTTGGCAATTTGGTTCTCCCGCAGCTTCTGCGTGAGCGAAAGATCACGGGGCGTGACGCGGCATTTGCCACAGAGATCGCCTACGGCACATTGCGGAATCTCGGCGTGCTCGACGAGGTCATCGGGGATTGTTCTTCGCGCTCATTGCGTGATCTAGATCCGGTGGTGCTCACCGCGCTTCGTCTTGGCGCGTACCAATTGCTGTTCACGCGTGTCGACGCCCACGCGGCCGTCGATACCTCTGTTCGCCTCGCCGAAGCAGCAGGTGCGGGCAAGGCGAAGGGATTTGTCAACGGCATCCTCCGCACGATTTCGCGCACGAGCCCCGAGGCGTGGATGGATAAGCTCACACCAGATGAGGGCATTGCTGCGGTGGCTTTCCGCACCGCACACCCTAAGTGGATCGCGGAGTCTTTCGCACGTGTTGTGGGCGAAGACGAGTTGGAAGCCGCACTTGAAGCTGATTCGCAGCGTCCGATCGTGCATCTCGTTGCCCGCCCGGGTGAAATGTCTGCTGAAGAGCTCGCTCTGGTCACTGGCGGTGAGGAAGGCAGGTACAGCCCATACGCTGTCTACTTGGGCGAGGGCGGTGATCCTGGTTCGCTCGCACCTGTCCGCGACAAGATGGCAGCAGTGCAGGACGAAGGATCCCAACTGATCGCGCGTGCTGTGGCTGAGCTTGAAGTCGAGGGAGATCAGGGCCGCTGGCTTGATCTGTGTGCCGGACCTGGTGGCAAGGCAGCACTCATGGGTTCGCTCGCCGCGATCGACGGTGCGCACGTCGATGCGGTCGAGGTTAGCGACACCCGCGCCAAGCTGATCCGCACGACTACCGAGGGAATGCCCGTGACGGTGCATGTCGTTGACGGGCGTGATCCGGGCCTGGAACCAGGGTTCGACCGTGTGCTTGTCGACGCCCCGTGCTCCGGCCTCGGTGCGCTTCGCCGCCGCCCGGAAGCGCGTTGGCGCAAACAGGAGGCAGATATTGCGGAGCTCAATGAGCTGCAGTCGGAGCTTCTGGCTTCCGCAGTGAACCTAGCCAAGCCTGGCGGCGTAATCGTCTATTCCACGTGCTCGCCGGATGAAAGAGAGACGCGAGGGATCGTGGATGAGCAGCTCGCCGTGGGTGGTGTCGAAGAGCTTGATGTCCGTGACGTATTGCCGGACATGGGCGATCTTGGCCCCTACTTGAGTGCGCAGATGTGGCCACACCGTCACGGCACCGATGCGATGTTCGTCGCTGTGTTGAGGAAGCGAAGCGATAGTAGTCAGGCCTGATTTAGGCCAGAGGATAGACTTAAAGCCATGATCTACATTGCTCCGTCGATCCTTGCAGCTGACTACGCCAATTTGGGTGCGGACGTGCAGAAAGTGCCGTCCGCGGACCTCCTCCACGTTGACATCATGGACGGCCATTTCGTGCCTAATCTTTCCTTTGGTCCGGACGTGACCAAGGCTGTCGACGGAGTGACCGACCAGTTCCTTGATATTCACATGATGATCGAGGAACCGGAACGCTGGTTTGAGACCTATATCAAGGCTGGTGGCGATCGTCTGGTCTTCCACATCGAAGCCACCGATGATCACATTGCAGCCGCGAAGCAGCTCCACGATCTGGGCGTGCAGGCTGGCTTTGCTATCAAGCCGGGCACTCCGATCGAGCCGTACCTCGATGACCTTGAGCACTTCGAACAAGTCATGATCATGAGTGTTGAGCCGGGCTTCGGCGGGCAGAAATTCATGCCGGAAGTCTTGAGCAAGGTGGCTACCGTGCGTGAGCGCATTGAGGAAGCCGGCTTGAATACCTTGATCGGTATCGACGGCGGTATTTCCAAATCCACCATCGAGCTGGCTGCGGAAGCTGGAGTCAATGCCTTCGTGGCTGGTTCCGCTGTCTTCGGCGCAGAGGACCCGGCTGAGGCAGTGGAGACTCTCCGCGACCTTGCCACCATCGCTGCCCAGCGATAGGAGCTTGCCGCGCATGTACAGCGAGATGCCCGCTGCAGTTGAGCATGCCATTGTTACTGCGCGCAATGCGGGACAAAAGGTACGAGGAACGACCAGCCCGAACCCGCCCGTTGGCTGCGCGCTTTTCGACGCCGCCGGCATCATCGCCGTCGGTGCCACCGAGCCCGCCGGGGGCCGTCACGCCGAACGTGTCGCTCTGGACACTGCAGCTGACATTGCTCCGGAACGTGTTCGCGGTGCCTCGCTGGCCGTGACCTTGGAGCCGTGTAATCACACAGGCAGGACCGGTCCCTGCACGGAAGCGATCATCGCGGCAGGCATTCAGCATGTCTACTTTGTGCACGCTGACCCCAATCTTTTGGCCAGCGGTGGTGCGGACTATTTGCGCTCCCATGGGGTTGACGTCACACAGGTGACTTACCCCATCGAAGGATTGGAACCGTGGCTGGATTCGGTGAGATACGGTCGTGTCTCCGTCACCGCGAAATTCGCTGGAACACTCGACGGTTTCACCGCGGCACTCGATGGCACGAGCCAATGGATCACCTCGGCTGAAACCCGCCAATACGTGCATTACGACCGTGCAATGCGTGATGCCATCATCATCGGCACCGGGACCGCAATCGCGGATAATCCATCGCTCACCGCGCGGGAACCTGACGGATCGCTGCTTGAGCACCAGCCGCGACGAGTGGTCGTCGGCAAGCGAAAAGTGCCTGAAGGAAACCTGACTCGGCTTGGCTTCGAGCAATACGGCACCCCGGAAGAAGCGTTTGAAGCACTGTACGAAACCGGTGCTCGTGACGTGCTTGTAGAGGGCGGCCCGACACTGATGCGCAGTGTGTTTGAGCTTGATGTTGTTGATCGCATCACGGCATATGTTGCGCCGCTGCTGCTCGGTGGTGGACGCGGACTGCTCGATGGTCCTTTGGCCGAAACGCTTGCTGATGCCCCGCGTTTTGAGATGAGCGATGCATTCACATTCGGCGAAGACGCCATCATCGAGCTCCGCCGGGCGCGAACAAACGGAAAGGAAAAGAACTGATGTTCACGGGACTGGTCGAAGAAGTCGGCCGTGTGGAAAACCTCGAGGAGCTCGGCGATTCGGTCCGTCTGACGGTACGCGGACCTTTGGTCACCGAAGAAGCTGCTTTCGGAGATTCCATCGCGGTGGACGGCGTGTGCTTGACCGTCATTGACGTAGCTGATGGCTGTTTTAAAGCCGACGTGATGCAAGAGACCCTTGATCGCTCACGGCTGGGCAGCTACACATCTGGCGCGCGCGTGAATCTGGAGCGAGCACTCGCTGCTGGGGCGCGGTTGGGTGGCCATATTGTGCAAGGGCATGTCGACGGTGTCGGCGAACTGCTCTCGCGCACCCCATCAGAGCACTGGGAGGTGCTGCGCTTTAGCGTGCCGTCCTCATTGAACAAATATGTCGTGGAAAAAGGCTCGATCGCGATCAACGGCACTTCGCTAACTGTTTCTTCTGTTGGCGACGGTTATTTTGAAGTTTCACTTATCCCAACGACCCTGGCTGATACCACCTTCGGCGAGCTTGCAGTCGGTGAGCCAGTGAACCTGGAAGTAGATGTGGTGGCCAAGTACGTCGAGAAAATGGTGGAGGGCTACCATTAGTTCCTATGACGGACACCCTGCGACTCGATTCAATTGAAGATGCCGTTGCGGCTATCAGCCGTGGTGAAGCGGTCGTGGTGGTGGACGACGAAGACCGCGAAAACGAAGGTGATCTGATCTTCGCGGCAGAACACGCCACACCGGAGCTCGTCGCCTTCATGGTGCGGTATTCCTCCGGCTATATCTGCGTGGCCATGGAAGATGAAGCGGCAACACGACTTGATCTGCCGCCCATGGTCGCAGTCAACGAGGATGCGCGCAGCACCGCGTATGCCGTGACCGTTGATGCGGCGACCGGCACCACGGGTATTTCTGCCCGCTCTCGTGCGGAGACTATCCAACGCCTGGCAGATCCCACCCGTACTGCCGCTGATTTCACCAGGCCCGGCCACGTGGTCCCGCTGCGCGCCCGCCGTGGTGGCGTGCTTGTTCGTGATGGCCATACGGAGGCTTCTGTCGATCTGGCCCGCCTCGCCGGCTGCCAGCCAGTTGGCGCGTTGTGTGAAATCGTCTCGGAAGAAGATCCGACCGATATGGCACGCGCTGATGAACTGCGTCGCTTTGCTGATGCGCATGACCTGAAGATGATTTCTATTGCGCAGCTGATTGATTACCGCCGGCGCAGCGAGCACATAGTTGAGCGTGCCGTAGCCACGTCGCTGCCGACAGAATTCGGACCATTCACGGCGTACGGTTACCGCTCCCTGCTGGATTCCACTGATCACATTGCACTCGTCGCCGGTGATATCGCCGGGGGAGAAGATGTGCTGGTCCGCGTCCACTCTGAATGCCTGACTGGCGATGTGTTCGGTTCACTGCGATGCGATTGTGGCCCGCAGCTACATGAATCGATGCGTTTGATCCAGGAGGCTGGCCGCGGTGTCATCGTTTACGTACGTGGCCATGAAGGTCGGGGAATCGGCTTGACTGCCAAACTTCAGGCCTACCGCCTACAAGAAGAAGGGCTCGACACCGTGGATGCGAATATCGAACAGGGACTGCCTGTCGACGCCCGCGAGTACTCCGTCGCCGGCCAAATCCTGGCGGACCTTGGTGTGATCTCCGCCCAGATTCTGTCCAATAACCCCGATAAAGTCGGTGCCCTGAGTGGTTATGGCCCAGTCATTTCCGGGCGTACCCGCATCGAAGTTGTTCCATCCCCGGACAACATCAGCTATTTGCGCACTAAGCGCGACCGAATGGGACATGACCTTCCCTCGGTGGAAAAATGGGACCAAACGTACGGTAATTAGAATCACTTCCGTACGGATACGCAGACGATAAATCGCGATTCTTGATGAAGGAGCAACCATGATTTTCGGCGCACCAAATACTTCTCCCGACAGCATCGACGCAGACGGAATGCGTGTGGCCGTCGTTGGTACGGAGTGGAACTCGCAGGTCGTGGACATGCTGATTGATCGCGCTGTTGAGACTGCTGAGGGGGCAGGCGCGCAGGTGCAGGTCTTCACTGTCTCCGGCGCCATGGAGCTGCCCATCATCGCGCAGGCAGCAGCGAAGCGTTTCGACGCCGTTGTGGCACTCGGCTGTGTCATCCGCGGTGAGACCCCGCACTTCGATTATGTGTGCCGTGCCGTCACCGATGGTCTGACCCGTGTCGCACTGGATACCTCGGTGCCGGTGGGCAACGGTGTGCTGACCGTTGATACCTATGACCAAGCTGTTGCTCGTACCGGCGGCCCTAATGCCCGCGAGGACAAGGGTGCGGAGGCACTGCTTGCAGCACTGGGCGCAGCCAATGTGATGAGGGACATTGAGCGCTTCCCGCTGATGAAGCTCACGCGCGGCGACGCACACGACGCCTGGTAAAACTTAAGTTTGAGCCAACGCTCCAGCGGTGGGTAATATGACCCTTCGTTGGGGCGAAAATAACGGGAAAAGGCGGAAAAGAAAGTTGAGCAACGTGGAATCTAGCGCGGAGAAAGCCCCGGTTAGCGACCGCGATATCGCTTTCTACAATGCCCTTGACCCACACGCGGTCACCTCGACAAAGCCGTGGGAGATTGAGATCACGTCTCGCTACCTGCGTCGTGTCGCATTTGTCGCTGTCATCGTGATCATGGCCGCTCATATCTTTACTGGCGTAGTGGTGGATACCGAATTCACGGGTGCGGCGATCACGACCCTGGATAAGCTCGCATTCCCAGGAATCGGCCTGATCCTGTCCATCGCGGTGTGGCTGGGTCTGTCCCGCCCGCGCGTCCGCGCGAATGAGGACGGGGTAGAGGTGCGCAATATCATCGGCACGCGCTTCTACCCGTGGGCAGTCGTCTACGGCCTGTCCTTCCCACGCGGTTCTCGTCTTGCACGACTGGAACTGCCGGAATTTGAATACGTTCCACTGTGGGCCATTCAGTCCGGTGATAAAGAGCGCGCCATCGAGGCAGTGACTGAATTCCGTCGCATCGAGGCCCGCTACATGCCGCAAGACTAGGGAGGGCCTGCACGCTGTGGTCAACCCAGCCGAATACCGTCCGGCACCAGGCACGATCCCAACTGAACCGGGTGTATACAAATTCCGGGATGGCGCCGGCCGCGTCGTCTACGTAGGCAAGGCGAAGAATCTTCGCGCGCGCCTAAACAATTATTTCCAACCCCCTGAGCAGCTCCACCCGCGCACCCGCCAGATGGTGTTCACCGCCTCCAAAGTTGAGTGGACCGTGGTGGCCAGTGAGGTTGAAGCGCTACAGCTCGAATACACGTGGATCAAGCGGTATGACCCGTGGTTCAACGTCATGTACCGCGACGACAAGACGTACCCGATGCTCGCGGTCAGCGTGGGGGAGAAGTATCCACGTGCATTCTTCTACCGTGGGCCTCGCCGCAAAGGCGTGCGGTATTTCGGCCCGTTTTCACACGCGTGGGCAGTGCGCGAAACTCTCGATTTGCTCACCCGCGTTTTTCCCGTACGCACCTGCTCAAACGGCGTATTCAAACGCCACGAGCAGCTTGGGCGACCATGCCTGCTCGGCTACATCGACAAGTGCTCTGCGCCATGCATTGGGCGTATCGACGAAGCCGAGTACGACGAAACCGTCGCCGGCTTCATGGGCTTCATGTCCGGCCGCACTGACCGCGTGGTCAAAGGTCTCACCGACCAGATGATGGAGGCCAGCGAGAACCTCGAATTCGAAAAAGCTGCACGGCTTCGCGACGACCTCGGTGCCGTCAACAAAGTCATGGAACGCCAAACAGTCGTTCTGAGCATTGATACGGACGCCGACATCATCGCTTTCGACACCGATGAGCTGGAAGCCGCCGTGCAGATCTTCGCCATTCGTGAAGGTCGCATCCGCTCGCAGCGCGGCTGGGTGGTGGAGAAGACCGGTGATGAACCGGGCTCACTCACACGCTTGGAAGATGGCGAGGAAGATCCCGCACTGCCTGCGCTCATGCAGAATTTCTTGGTGCAGCACTACTCCGATGCTGTTGAACGGATGGAGCAGGAGAAGGCCGAGGATGAACGTTTGGCCGCCAAGAAGATTCGCCGTCGTGGTGTAGACCAAGAGTCCCACGAAAAGATCCGCCCGCCGATGCCGATTCCACGCGAGATTTTGGTGCACGTCATGCCTGATGAGCCGGAAGAGACCCGGGCGCTTTTAGAAAAGCTTCGCGGTGGCCCGGTCGAATTCCGTGTCCCGCAGCGCGGCGACAAGAAGGCGCTCATGGAGACTGTGCAGCGCAATGCCAAGGAATCGCTCCGTCAGCACAAGCTCAAGCGCGTCGGCGATCTCACCGCGCGCTCCCAGGCGCTGCAAGATATTCAAGATGCACTCGGCATGGACGAAGCACCACTGCGTATCGAGTGCACCGATATTTCGCACATCCAGGGCACCGACGTGGTGGCCTCCCTCGTCGTCTTCGAAGACGGTCTGCCCAAGAAGTCCGATTACCGTCGTTACCGCATCAAGGAAGCAGCCGGTGACGGCCGCAGCGATGATGTCGGTTCCATCGCCGAGGTAACCCGTCGCCGGTTCAAGCGACATAACCAAGACAAGCTGGCAAACCCGGAAGATCCAAACCTCGACGAGACGAGCTTTGCCGACGAGGAGGAGCTGCCCGATTCCGCCAACGTTGACTCCACCGACAACAAGCGTTTCGCGTACCCACCGCAGCTCTTCATCGTTGACGGTGGCAAACCGCAGGTCACGGCCGCACAGAAAGTCTTCGACGAGCTCGGCATTATCGACGTCACACTCGTCGGCCTGGCCAAGCGCCTCGAAGAAATCTGGGTGCCATATGACGACGAACCGTTGATTCTGCCTCGTAATTCCGAAGGCATGTACCTGCTGCAGCAAATCCGTGATGAAGCCCACCGCTTTGCCATCACCTACCACCGACAGCAACGATCAAAGCGTATGCGAGCATCCGCTCTCGACGGCATCCCCGGACTCGGACCTGCCCGTCGCAGCGACCTCGTCAAGCACTTCGGCAGTGTGAAAAAGCTCAAAGCTGCCACGGTTGAAGAGATCACCGAAGTCAACGGAATCGGTCCCAAGCTCGCGCAAACGGTCTATGAGCATCTGCGGGAAAGCTGACGTCGATAAGCGTGTAATTGGATACGATGGGGCACATGACGACCCCAACCGAGCTGCGACCCGTCATCATCACGGGCATGTCCGGCGGCGGCCTTTCCTCTGCTGCGAAAGTCTTTGAAGATAAGGGCTATTTCGTATCCCAGAATCTGCCGCCGCAACTCATCCTCGAAATGATGGAGCTCGCGGCGACGAAGGGCTCGCCTGTGGACAAACTCGCCGTGGTTACCGATGTCCGCGCCCGCATTTTCAAGGGCTCGCTGAAAGACATGATTGAACAGGCGCGCGAGCACGGATACAACCCGTTCATTCTTTACCTTGAAGCGCGCGATGAGGTGCTGATCAAACGCTTCGACAGCGTACGTCGCACACACCCGCTGCAGGGCGACAATCCGCTCAGCGTCGGTATTGCGCGTGAACGCGCGGAACTCGCCCGGGTACGTGATGCAGCCGATGTGATCATTGATTCTTCCAACCTGTCCATCCACGATCTGCGCCGCGCCATCGAGGCATCCATCGGGGATCTGGATTCTGCTAAGCAGCACGTGACCGTGCAGTCTTTCGGCTTCAAACACGGCAGCCCGCGTGATGCGGACCTGATTTTCGACGTACGCTTTTTGCCCAATCCATACTGGATTGAAGAGCTGCGCAATTTCCGCGGCGTGGACAAACCAGTTTCCGACTATGTGCTCTCGCGCCCCGGTGCGAGCGATTTCGTCGATGGGGTAGTTAGCCTTCTCGGCTCGATGCTTGCTGGTTACAAGCACGAAGGTAAAGATTTCGTCACCGTCGGTATCGGCTGCACGGGTGGGCACCACCGGTCCGTTGCGGTATCAGAAGAGATCGGACGCAGGCTCAGCCAACGCGGCGACGTGGATGTCTCCGTCATGCACCGCGACCTGCAGCGCCACTAGAAGGGGAGAATAATGTCTAAAACCAACTCCCAGCTTC
Source organism: uncultured Corynebacterium sp. (assembly GCF_947253065.1). GTDB lineage: Bacteria > Actinomycetota > Actinomycetes > Mycobacteriales > Mycobacteriaceae > Corynebacterium. Next base: position 590 of record NZ_CAMXWS010000045.1, on the reverse strand, counting down.
GCGTCACCAGTCTCGGTGGTGGACACGGCCTGCACCAGACCCTCCACGCGGCAAAACTGCTTGCTGGTGCGAAGGAAAATGAAGGCTCTGATCAGGCTAATTGCCGCGTCAACGCGATTGTCACCGTCGCTGATGATGGCGGTTCCTCGGGCCGTCTACGCCGTGAGCTCTCCGTCGTCCCACCGGGTGACCTGCGCATGGCTCTAGCAGCGCTGACACCAGATACTAAAGAAGGGCGCGAGCACCGCGACACCCTCCAACACCGCTTCGGCGGTAATGGCGCAATGGCAGGACACGCCGTTGGCAACCTCATCATTGCTGGTCTGACCGAGCGGACAGGCGATATCCAGTACGCGCTCGACTCAGTCGGTCGCTGGGTTCACGCCAGCGGGCGAGTGCTACCCGTCGCGCTCGAACCACTCGACATCGAAGCAGAAGTTGCCGGGCTTGACGACGACCCGCGGGTTCTCCGTTCCGTCCGCGGCCAAGTCGCCGTCGCAACAACCCCCGGCTCCGTGCGTCGCGTGCGGCTCCACCCTAAAGCTCCTGCAGCGAACCCGGCGGCTATCGACGCAATCATGAACGCCGAC
>NZ_CAMXWS010000044.1 GCF_947253065.1 uncultured Corynebacterium sp. | reverse complement strand
CGACGCACAACCTGAGCGCCCGGCTTATTCTTCAGCGACCGAAGGGAATTACGGACCTTCATCGGGCGCTCCTTTCTGTGTCTAGCCGCCCTAGCCGCCGCCCATCACAGAGCAACTGCCAGTACGTTTTGGATTAAACGGAAGAATCCTCTTCCGCGACTCCACCCACCGGAATAATGCCCGGTCAGGGCGCAGCCGTACAACGGGGGACAATGTTACCTGACCATTCCGCGCGCGCCAAACCGCTAGAGTGGCAGCTATGTCTGTGAGGGATAAAGGTTTGCAGAAAGAGATCGTCGACAAGCTTGGTGTGAAGCCTACTATCGACGCAGTCGCGGAAATCGAGTCACGCGTTGATTTTCTGGTGGACTATCTGCGCACAACACGGGCGGCGGGTTACGTCTTGGGCATCTCCGGCGGTCAAGACTCCACGCTCGCGGGAAAGCTGGCGCAGCTCGCGGTGGAAAAAGCCCGGGATGAAGGCCTGGAGGAGCAGTTCGTAGCCGTGCGCCTCCCACATGGTGTGCAAGCCGATGAGGATGATGCGCAGCTGGCACTGAACTTTATCGCACCCGATGAAACCGTGACTGTCAACATTGAACCCGCCACCACCGCCATATCAGCAGTGGTAGCAGAGGCGCTCGGGATGGCGCATCTTGGCGATTTCAACAAAGGCAACGTCAAAGCCCGCATGCGCATGATCGCGCAGTACGCCATCGCTGGCGAGCGTGGCCTGCTCGTCGTGGGCAGTGACCATGCCGCGGAAAACATCACCGGATTCTTCACCAAACACGGCGACGGTGCTGCCGACCTCATCCCCCTCGCCGGCCTAAACAAACGCCAAGGCGCCGCCATGCTTCAACACCTCGGCGCCAACCCGCGCCTGTGGGAGAAGGTTCCCACCGCGGACCTGGAAGAAGACCGCCCGGCCCTCCCGGATGAGGAAGCCCTCGGCGTGACCTACCAGCAGATCGACGACTATCTCGAAGGCAAACCCGTCGACGACGCTGCCGCGCAACGCCTGGAACATCTGTGGCGCATCGGCCAACACAAACGGCATCTGCCGCCCGGTCCGGCAGAGACCTGGTGGCGCTAGCCAAGCACGTGCAGCGTCTCCTCCGCCACCCTGACCAGCGCGGAACCGTAACTTGGGCCATGCGTGTAAGCGTGCACGGCGAGTGGATGAAGCTGATGAATGGGGATGCGCGCCTCCCAGTCACGGCCAAGTTCGCCGCCGGCGGTTAGGTAGCCTTCAACGATCTCGCTCAGATGTGGTGCCCCGAACAATTCGAGCATCGCAATATCGGTCAGTGGGTGCCCGCCGTGCGCGGCCGGATCGATGAAGCGTGGTCCGGCAGTGGAAAAGAGCAGGTTCCCCGCCCACAGGTCGCCGTGAAGGCGGGCGAGCGGCGCATCCTCATCCTCAACAAGGAGCGCATCGCAAGCTCGCTTTACCGCGATCAATCCTTCCCCGTCCAGGTTTCCCCGCCGGTGCGCCTTCACCGCAAACGGCAGCACGCGTTGGGTGGTATAGAACTCGGCCCACCGTGTCGTCGATAAGCAATCTTGGCGCACTCGGCCGATGAAATTGGGGCCGTCCCAGCCGCCAGACGGGGCACCGAACGCATCGGCCCCCATCGCGTGGATCGCGGCGAGCTCCTCCCCAGCCCGGCGCGCGGCTTCCGCGGTTGGCCGCGCGGTATCAACGTGCTCGATGGTGAGGGTGTTCGCTTCCTCGTCGAGGGCAAGGACCTCCACCACTGCGTCGGAACCTTCGCGCAGCCAGCGCAAATAGGCGGCTTCTGCGGCTGCCGCTCCCGGCGCGCTGCCGTGTTTAATGAATACCTGCGACATCGATGCCCTCCAACTCAAGTAAAAACCGTTTTGCTTCCGCGCCACCGCGATACCCGCCGAGAGTGCCGTCCGCCCGGAGCACCCGATGGCACGGCACGAGAAGCGGTAAAGGATTATTCGCGCACGCACTCCCCACCGCCCGCACCGCCTTGGGGCTACCCGCCTTCTGGGCAAGCTCGCCATACGTGACTGCCTGGCCGAAGGGCACCTGGGCGAGCTCGCGGAGTACCTCCGCCCGGAAACCTGAAACAAAGCGGAAGTCGAATGGCACGGTGAATTCACGCCGGCGTCCTGAGAAATATTCAGTCAGCTGCTCCGTCACCAGCAACGACTGCTCGGCCTTTGGGAATCGTGCGCGATTAGCCTCGAGGTCATCGACCTCAAAAAGAACCTTCACCACCCCTTTCGGAGAAGCAAGAACACCGATCTGCCCGATCGGCGAAGCAAACTCCTGGAAGTGCACATCATCCATGCCCTCCAGAGTATCGCGCTCCTCCCCGCTCCTTCCATGCAGAAAAGTTGTTATTGTGGCGGACATGAAAAGCGCGAAGGTAACCTACGTCACACTCTCCGCTGTCACTGCTGCGAGCGTAGTGCTCACTGCCTGCTCTACCGATGACGCTACCGATGAAGCTCCCCTGAGCACTCAAGCAACAACGACTACGACGGAATCGCCGACAAGCACGACCACATCTTCCTCCGCAGACACCGAAGATTTGAACAGCTACGACGGTTTCTACACCAACGACTTCTACACTGCGCTCCACAAACTCCCCGGGCTGGAACAAAGGAGCGGAGAGAGCAACCCGAAGGAATACTCAACCGAAGCCGAGCTCCTGAACAGCGATGAAACACTTCGCGTGCTCAGCTTTATCTACATCCCGAAGGTCGACGGCGAATACCAACCAATCACACCTACCTCCGATAAAGGCCTCCAGCAGGCGTACGACAGCGCCGTCGACGTCTTCAACGACGAAAACTATGAATTCAAAGAAACCGAACACGACACTGCTAACTTCACATGGCAGTGCGTCGAGGCCCAAGACGCACAAAACGGGAACATCGACTATGACATCTGCGTAACCGCGTTCGCCGGCCGCGTCATCGAAGCCCAACGCCAAATCCTCACCGAAGACCGCGACGACAGTGATAAGAAGCTCGACAAACTACTCAATGACTTTGACGATGTCCTCTCGGACATGAAACGACGGTAGGAGCCGCCATGTTCTCCTTCTTCATGAAGAAAAGCTCACCCGAGGTTGTTCCCGAACAGCCAGCAGAAATTCCACCATTCGACTTCACCAGTGCCATTCCATCAGGGTGGGGCATACACGTAGGGGGCGACTTTATGGACTGGCCCAAGGCCACCCCCATCGAGTCCTTTGACCAGCTGCGCCACCTCATTGAGACGCACTCATGCGGCGACGGCATGTTTTCCATCGTCAACACGACGAAGACCTATGCCAGCCCAAAAGAGGTCTTCAAAGCGCGCTTCGATGGCAGCTTGCCGCCGCGGGCACACGCCTCGCAGCTCTACCCCGGTAAATGGGACATCACCATCGACGACAACCAAAAACGCAAGCTGAAATTCGGTGAACCGGGCATGGGGGCCGCAACGATGCCCTTAGTAAGCACCGAGAACGCCACCCTCATCCTGTGCTCATTCCTCCGAGAAAACGGCGCGATCCCGGAGCTGCCTCACCTGACCACGTCGCGACCAAAGCGCGACAGCAGCCCACCTGGATCCTTCTACCTGTAAGGATTTTGGCTTTCATCCAGCAGCCCAACCCCTTGTACCAGAAAGTGCGAGCGAGCTACCAGATTTAGGGTTGGATCAGGAAGCAGTGATCGTCTTCAGACGGCGCGCGACCCCTCGAGACAGCTCTGCGAGACCTTCACCGTTGTTCAAGTATTGGAGTGCCCGAATCCCTTGAAGGTCGAAAGGAATGTCATTCATCGACTGAGCAACCAGAATGGTATCGCGCCCAAGCGTGGGCGCGATACCGGTTTCATAGAAGACATTGGGGTTCTTATCACTGAGATCAGAAATCACGACGCGCGCACGCCATATGGGGCTGAGCACATCATCGAGAATGTGGTCCCGTTCCCAGATGTCATCCGCACGCAGACACCGCATCCCTGCCGATTCGATGCCTGCTTTCAAGGATTCATACACCGCCTCAAAGGTTGGACTGAACGGAATCATCACTGCTACAAGGTCGGGCTCGAACGGCTCTGCTGTTGGAAACTTGAACACCTTGGGCTTGCTTCTGACAGAGAACTCTTTTTCGATGACACGGTACAAATCAACATCCTTCACAGCCCAGTGCGTTCGATGGAACTCCCAGTCATGGATTTCCAGAGCGCCTTTTGCTGCTTCGATGAGAGGCGTAGGAATCGGTGCAACCGCAGGATTGGGCACAAATGAAAACGTGAAACCATAATTGGATTTCCTCACGTTGGTGACGTGGCCAACACGAGCAATCTGCGGCTCTCTATCGTCCCGAGTCTCCGGCATCAATAGCGTAGGAAGATTCAAGAGCCGTTCGATCGTGACCTGGTCCATGCCCGGCGCAAAGTACTGCCGCAGATCATCGGACGTGTATTCAAGCAGACGACTAGCATCGACCTCGCCTCGTGTCAGGCCGATCAGCAGGTTATACATCCCAGAGTCCCCCTCTAAGTACTGATTTCAACCCCGTATCGAAGTCTCGGCCACTCCTGACAGCCACCAATACTGTATCCGAATACAGTGCATCTCCCGACGGCCATGGAAGCACGGTTAATAATGTCACCGGTGCCGAGATCATAGGAGACCACCACTACTCGGGACTTGACCGAAAGAGACCCGCAACGCCCCCCCCGAGCAGCCCCTCCAATGTGCTACTGCAGCTCGTTGTCTTTACCCACCTGGGGGTGCAGCCTCTGATTTTCCTTATTCGACTTGTAGACCATGAATCCTGAAGCAGACGCTGCAACGATCGCAAAGACCGCAGGCACGTCCTTACCGTTCCAAGCAAGGATGCAAGCGACAGCGACAATAGCCAACGCCAAAACCAGATACGCCCACAGTTGCCAATCAGCCCGGCGTGCAGTCGAGCGTATAGAGCCAGCGACTGCGTTTTGGATTTCCACGTTCCCGGCAACTTGCATCTTTTGGAGCTCGATATCCGCTTCCGCCATCTTGAGGATACGGTCCGCGGCACCTGGCAGGATTTCATCATATCTGCCAAATTCTGTGGCGGGTGGCAGTGGCCCAGAATGTGCTTCCTGGACCAACGCGAGCATTTCAGCCCGGTCTTGACGGGTAATCTTTTCGACTACCTCGGCTGGAATAGCATCGTCTATTCGAAGTTCTCCATCGAAGTCCTGACCCTCCTGCCGGTGTTGCTCCAGGCTCGCCGAACGAATTGGCCCGACCACGGAGGTTTCAGAATGTAAATCTTCTCTCCGTGGCTCGTAGTCGCTATTACCTTTCTGTCGCTCTCCCGACGAGGCATGGTCCCATTGTCATGTCCCACTCCTCTCCCCCTGCGTTTATTAAAAGCCTCTATTGTTCGCTGATGCTACTACAGACACTTTAAGGATTCTCCAGTTGATGGTCGCCCTTATACTTGGAACGCGTTGCCGAGCCAAGGATTGTTACCGCGAGTACGCTCCTCATGGTCTGCAGGAAGAACGCTATTGCACTTTGGTGGACGTTGCCCCATAACCCGCCGTTACGGGCACAAATAGGAAGATACCCCAAGGTCCGAGGGGATCTGGGGGAATCTATGAAGTGGAGCTAACGGGATTCGAACCCGTGACCCCCACACTGCCAGTGTGGTGCGCTACCAACTGCGCCATAGCCCCATAGCTTCGGCGAACCAGGTTGTAGGCCTTTGTCCGCCGAGCGACTCCGATCAATATACACCCGCGAACAGGCGAGACCAAAATCGCTTGCTCGCTGCGGTTTTAAGAGCTGCGGTTTTAAGCGAAGAGGTCGTCGATCCAGTTGGCAAGGGGATCGGAGGGGACATCCTTGCCGTCGACAAGCACGCGTGGAGACGACAGATCACCGGTCTTATCCACGAGATCCTTCGCATTTGCTTCGCCCATCGCCTTGGCGCGGTCGGTGTACTCGCCGTTGCGGATTGCCTCAACCGCGCCCTTGGAAGCACCGAAGTCGTGCGCAAGATCCGCCAACGTGTCGTTGTCCGCGGTGGCGTAGAGGTTCTGCTGCTGCTCCATCAGCGCCTTGCGGAGGTTCCAGTACGCCTCAATTTCACCCTTGTCAGCCAGGGCAAGCACCGCAGCAAGAGCGCGCGTGGAGTGGCCAGCGTTGTACTTGTCGCCGGTGCCGTCAAGGAAGATCAGCGGGTGCAAGTTCACGGTGAGTTCACCGGCTTGGATCTTGGCCAGCATTTGATCATCCGTGTTCACCGCCAGCTCACCGCAGTAATGGCAGGAGAAGTCCTCGTAGAGGCCGGCTTCCTTCGCACCATCAGCGTTGTCGCCGCTCAGAGTGATCACGTTATCTGCAAGTGACAGGCTCACCCCATCGACCTTCTGCATGTTTTCCGCAATACGGTCAGCCTGAGCGCCACGGCCGTTGTATACGATGAGGCCGATCACCAGCGCACCGATGAGTATCAACGCAGCCATCGCCGCCCAGAAGCCTTTGCTTCCCGACGAATTCGGGTTTGTCACCGACCGCGAAGCACCTTTAGTCGCATTCGGCTTGGAAGAGGAAGTCACAGTACATCACCTTAATAGTCAGTGGTCGAGCTATTTTACCAAGAAAGTTTAGGGGTACAGCGCGAATTTTTTAAACGGGCGGTAGATCATGAACAGAGTGACTGCAGTGAGGCCCACGTCGCGTGCAATCGCCCAGAGCAAATCCGCCGGGGAGCTATCAGGGTTCGACCCGAAGCACCCGCAGTCAATTTGCAGGCCACGGCTATAGGCGGACGCCAAGCCGATGATGAACAACAGGAGCACCACCACGGAAACCCAGCCAGTCGGGCGCAGTTTGATTCCCAGCAGAAGGAGGAGCCCGCCGGCGATTTCAAGCGGACCGATCAGACCAGCCAGCAGATGAGACCAGTACGGGGTGAAAATCTCGTACGCCTCAATGCTCTGCGTGGTCAGAAGCCGGTTGCCCAGTTTGGTCACCCCGGCATAGATCCACATGAAGGCCAGCCCAAACCGGGCAAGTGCAGAAAGCACGTCGAGTACACGGTCGCGCGTAGGGGCCACGGGCGCATCCTGTTGAATCGTCACGTAGATAACATTAGCCGAAAGTAGGGGGTCTTCGCGTGCTGCTCCCCCCTATCGCTCGCCTAGTACTGCGCTGACAACATCCTGCGCTTCTTTTTGAACCTGCTTCAAGTGCTCCTGCCCTTTGAAGGACTCTGCATAAATTTTGTACTTGTCCTCCGTGCCCGACGGGCGGGCGGCGAACCAGGCGTGTTCCGTGGTCACCTTGAGGCCACCAATGGCGGCACCGTTGCCGGGTGCTTCGGTGAGTTTGGCGGTGATCGGGTCGCCCGCCAACGTCGTGGCGGTAACCTGCTCGGGCGAGAGCTTCTTCAGAGTGGCTTTCTGTTCACGGTTCGCTTCTGCGTCCGTGCGCGCGTAGACCGGTGCTCCGAAGGTCGCCTCAAGCTCCGCATAGCGTTGCGATGGCGTCTTGCCCGTCACCGCAGTGATCTCTGAGGCGAGCAGGTCCATGATCAGGCCGTCCTTGTCCGTCGACCACACGGTGCCGTCCTTGCGCAGGAAGGATGCGCCGGCGGATTCTTCACCACCGAAGCCCACGGAGCCGTCGATGAGCCCCGGCACAAACCACTTGAAACCAACCGGAACTTCAACGAGCTTGCGGCCGAGCGAGGCGACCACGCGGTCAATCATCGAGGAGGACACCAGGGTCTTGCCCACCGCCGTATCCGTCGCCCAGCCCTCACGGTGCGCAAACAGGTACTCGATGGCCACTGCCAGGTAGTGGTTCGGGTTCATCAGCCCCGCATCCGGGGTGACAATGCCGTGGCGGTCCGAGTCCGCATCATTACCGGTAGCGATGTCGTACTTATCGCGGTTAGCCACCAAGCTGGCCATGGAATTCGGGGAGGAGCAGTCCATGCGGATCTTGCCGTCCGTATCCAATGTCATGAACCGCCACGTCGCATCCACCTCAGGGTTCACCACGGTGAGGTTCAACCGGTGAGTCTCCGCGATAGCACCCCAGTAGTCCACCGAGGCCCCACCCATCGGGTCAGCGCCGATGCGCAGGCCGGAAGACCGGATCGCATCAATGTCCACCACATTGACCAGGTCAGCCACGTAGTTCTGCATGAACGCATGCTTGCCTGCTCGCTCATCCAGCACACCGCTGACCGGAGTGCGCTGCACGCCCTCAAGGCCCTGCGCGAGATACGCGTTCGCGCGGGCGGCAATCCAATCCGTCGCATCCGTATCCGCCGGACCACCCGACGGCGGGTTGTACTTAAAGCCACCGTCGCGCGGCGGGTTGTGGGATGGGGTCACCACAATGCCATCCGCACGCTGAGGGTCCGTACCGGTCACACCGCCGGCTAGGGAAGCATTGTGCGCCAGGATCGCGTGGGAGACGGCGGGGGTGGGAGTGTAGCGCCCTGCGTCGTCGACAAGCACGGCAATGTCATTCGCAATGAGCACCTCGAGCGCCGACACCATCGCGGGCTCGCTCAAAGCATGCGGGTCGCGCCCAATGTATACGGGACCACCGATATTATTCGCGCGACGGTAATCCACGATCGCCTGCGTTGTCGCCCAAATATGCTGCTGGTTAAACGCATTATCTAAGCTCGATCCACGGTGACCCGACGTACCAAACACCACCTGCTGGTCCGGGTCATGCGGATCAATCTCGCGCGTGTAGTAGGCGGTAACCACCTCCGCAATATCAATGAGATCTTCCGGGCGGGCGGGTTGGCCGGCTCTTTCGTGTGCCATGCTTACTCCTTATGCGGTCGTGCCTATCCGTCTGCCCCCATCTTCCCCCGCTTTGCTCAACTCCGCCACGTGAGACTTCCATTTACGGCGGTGGGGGTGGGTACGTTACCGTGTACACGTGTTGAATACTGCGCTCAAGGAAGGCCTCGCTATTGGTTTCGGCGCGTCTTTCGGTGCGCTTGCACGTTTTGCGTTCACGCCGCTGATTGCGCCGGAGCCGCCGGCGGAGATCATCATCATCTTCATCATTAACTTCATCGGCTGTTTCCTCATGGGCCGCTTCGACCCGGGCCCGTTTTGGGGGCGCGGGATGATCGGCGGGTTCACCACGTTTTCTGCTGTGTCCTTCCTGGCCATGCAGACCAGCGCCCTGCACGCCTTCATGTACATGGTAGGCACCATGGTCGTGGGCCTCGCCGCATGGGAGCTTGGCAATGCTTTTCGACGATCGGTGGCCCCATGACCCCACGCACCCCCCAATTCTTAGGCCCCGACGGCGTTGTTGGCTCTCACCTACGCGAAGCGTTGAGCACTGGTGATGGCACGCGCACGATCTTCTTGTTGTTCGTGCTGGTCGGTTTCGGTGCTTTTCTCGGTGGACTGACCCGCTGGGCGTTAAGCGTGGCACTGAAGGGCGCTCCCGGGACGTGGGCCGCCAACCTCATTGGCTCTGCTGTCCTCGGGTTCTCTGCGGCGATGCCCGCCATGTGGCCGGCCTTTTTGGGAGCTGGTTTCGGCGGGGCCGTGTCCACCCTGTCCACCATGGCTAAAGAAATGGGCCAGATGGTGGAGCAGAAACAGTGGTGGCCACTGCTGCGCTACACCACCCTGACCTGTGTGGCCGGTGTGATTGCGGCGTGGTACGGCCTCAGGGTGGGTTTGCAGCTCATTCCGGCCTTCTAATTCTTTAGCCCGCTTATTCTGCGATGGCATCCAGCGGTGGCGTCTTCGCTGCGCGCTGCGCCGGCCAGAGCGCCGCAACAACACCCACAACGAGCGAGCTGACCAACATCACAGCAAGCAAAACCCATGGGTAGGCAATATTCGACAGGCCTTGGTCCTTGAGCACCGTCAGGAACGCCCAGCCCAGTGCGAGGCCAGTGAGCACGCCGAGCAGCGCACCGAAGACCGCGATCTGCACGGATTCCAGAATGATCATGGTCCGTACCTGGCGCCGCTGTGCACCGACGGCGCGCAGCATGCCAATCTCCTGACGGCGCTCAATGACAGAGAGTGTGAGGGTGTTGATGATGCCCAGTACTGCAATGACCACCGCCAGCGACAGCAGCGCATACAGAATGTACAGCATCTGGGTGATCAGCTGCTTGGCCTCCCCACCAAATTCATCCGGGGTGCGCACTTGGACGATGATGCTGTCTTTCACCGCCTTCTCCACGTTGGCGCGGAGAGTATCTTCGTCCACGCTGCCATCGCTGTTGGCGCCGACCATGAGGATGGTCTCCTGGTCGGGGCGCACCAGCTTTTCTGCCGTCGCCCGAGAAATCACAAAGGATTCCAAAATGTTGGACTTGCCGAAGATGCCCTTCACCTCAGCCTGCACAGGCCCGCCTTGGCTCAGCGGTGAGCCCAGCGGTGAATCAACGTCCACGACATCGCCAACCTTAAGGGCGTGCTCTTTCGCATACGCCTCAGGCAGAACAACGCCGCCATCCGACAAATCCGATGTGCCGTCGACCATCTCAATGACTGTCAGGCGGCCCGGATCGCCATTCATCACGTCGCTGACCTTCATTGGGCCCATCTCGTAGGCAGCTTTGCCATTAATGGTCAGCGGTGCCTGCGAATACGTGATCACATCGCCCACGCCGTCGGCTTCTTCCACCTTGCCCGGCACATCACCTGGAACGGGGAAAGCACCGAACTGGGGACCGTACATAACAAGATCAGCGGTGACCTCGTCTTCCAGGATGTCGTCCACCGACCGCTGCATAGTGGTTCCCAGCATGCCAAACGCTGTCACCAGCGCCACGCCCAACATCAGCGCAAACGCCGTAGCCGATGCACGACGGGGATTTCGTTTCGAGTTCGTCGCAGCCAGCGAGCCCACCGCTCCAAACGGCGCACCAATCCCCTTGCCCAGCACAGGCACGATCGGCAGAGAGAGCGCTGGCCCCGCCAAAAACAGACCGATGATCGCCGACACCGCGGCACCACCAACGAGTCCCGCGCGTGGCCCCGTTGAGCCGTCCTCCCACAGCACACCCCATGCGGCCAAACCAACGCCGATCAGGAGCAACGCCACGCCGACCAGAGTACGAGCCTTCAGCGGTTGCGGAGTCGAGGACTCACTCGACCGCATAGCCTCCACCGGCTGCACCCGCCCCGCGCGCCGCGCCGGAGCCCACGCTGAGGCCACCGTCACCAGCGCACCCACAACGATGGGCACCACGACGGCCGCAACAGACAGGCCCCAGCCCGCCCCGGGCAGCTCCATGCCTTGGCGTTCCATAACCACGCGAATCACCGCGACCAAACCCGCACCAGCCAGTACGCCAAGCGCCGACCCAATCACGCCAACAAGCGCAGCTTCCACAACCACGGACCGCGTAATCTGGCTTTTCGACGCCCCCAACGCCCTCAACAGCGCAAACTCCTTCGTCCTCTGCGCCACGATCATCGAGAAGGTATTAGCGATGAGGAACGTACCCACCAACAGGCCCACGAGGCCAAAAGCGATAAGGAAGTAGCTGACGAAACTGAGGGCGTTGCGGATTTCTTCAGAGGCTTCGTCGGCAAGCGTCTGGCCCTCCTTGACCTCATACTCCGGGAACTTCTCCGCGAGGTGCGCAGTGAGCTGTGCGGGATCGACCCCCTCCTTCGCACTGACCGAGAACCCGGGAACCGTCCCGTGCGCGGCATAAAACTCCAGGTAGGACTCTTCCGGGATGCGCAGTGTCAGCGACATCCCCTGGTCCAGCTCATTGGTATACAAACCAGTGACCTTCATCGTCTGAGTGGCCTGAGTATCCACGACAATGAGCTCATCACCGATGCCGATCCGATATTTAGCGGCGCCCTTAGCATTCACCATCGCCTCACCAACGGCCTTGGGTGCACTACCATCGACAACCTCCGGGACCGACCCCACCGCGTCCTCCGGCGGGTAGTAAATGTGCACCTCAGAAACACCAGCGCCTGTTTGGTACGCATTGCGGTCGCTGTCCGCGACGACAACTGCCGTGCGACCGCTGATGTTGACCTTGTTGACGTCTGGGTCGGCTCCGATAGCGTCTCGAAGCTCCAGCGGCACCGGGGCACCCTGCTCCTGTCCACGCACGACCGCATCATCCTCAGCGAATGCGCTCGCGACAGCCGAGTCAAAGGTTTTGCCCAACATCGCGGTGAACATCAGCGAGCCGGCAATGAACGCGGTACCGAGCACCACCGCCAAGACCGTGAGCGCGAGACGTAGCTTATGAGCTGCGACATTACGCAGCGACACCTTCGTTAAAGCGCTACTCATTAGCCCTCGATCCCGGACATGGTGGACAGGATGCGCTCCATCGTCGGGTCATACATCTCATCGATGATGTTGCCGTCCGCGAGGAAAACCACGCGATCAGCGTACGACGCCGCCCGTGCGTCATGCGTCACAATGACCACCGTCTGCTCATCCCCATCCACCGCCGCGCGCAGAATCTCCAAGACCTCGCGGGAGGAATTCGAATCCAGGTTGCCCGTCGGCTCATCCCCGAAAATGATCTCTGGACGGCTCACCAACGCCCGCGCACAGGCCACTCGCTGCTGCTGCCCGCCTGAAAGCTCACTCGGACGGTGGCTCAACCGATTGGACAAGCCGAGACGCTGCGTGATCTCGTCGAACCATGCCTGGTCAATCTGCCCGCCGGCAATATCCGTGGGCAGGGTGATGTTTTCCGCCGCAGTGAGCGTAGGAACAAGGTTGAAAGACTGGAAGATAAACCCCAGCCGGTCGCGCCGCAACGCCGTGATCTCCTTGTCATTGAGCGTAGCTAGATCCGTATCCCCAATGAAGGCCGAGCCCCCGTTGAAAGAATCCAGACCGGCCATCGCGTGCATGAGCGTCGACTTACCTGAACCACTGGGGCCCATGATGGCAGTGAACTGGTTTCGCGCGAATTCAACGCTGACCCCATCCAACGCTGTCACCTGAGTGTCCCCGCTGCCATACGTCTTCACCAGCGACACCGCCCGGGCTGCGACGCCCTCTTTCAGGTCATTCTCAACAATTCCACGATGGCCCACAGCGCTCACTTGTCCTGTCTCTCGGGTCTCCAACAACGGCGCGAACGAGCACGCCACGATGTTCTTGCTACGAGAATAGTGGAATAGCAAAAATTAACGCGGCTTCCGCCACTGTGTGGTGTGGTGGGTGCCGCGTTGGTGTTATG
>NZ_CAMXWS010000043.1 GCF_947253065.1 uncultured Corynebacterium sp. | reverse complement strand
AAAGCCGGTAAGAAGCGCATGAAGTCCATCGGTTCCGTCACGGTGCCGCAGGAAGCATTCGTGGCAGCGCTGTCCACCGACGAGGAATAATGATCCGGGTCTTCGCAGCGCTCTTCCCGTCTGATGAGGCGAAAGAACACCTCGTTGCAGCACTGCGTCCGATTCGGGATTTCTCCCGCCAGGAGATCCGCTGGACCGACCCTGATAATTGGCACCTCACCTTGGCCTTCTACGGCGATCAGCCGAACGATGCCTCAACGATCCGCGCCCACCTTGCCCAGATCTCTGCGTTCCATCCGCCACTTCAGCTCTACCTCTCCGGCGCTGGCGCCTTTGACAGCCGCACCCTGTGGGCCGGTGTCGGCGGGGATACGGACACTCTCAAAACTCTGATGGCGGAAAGCGCCGACCCCACCTTGGAGGTCCGCCCCCGCCAGCGCGCACACCTCACCATTGGTCGCACCGGCCGCCGTTCCCGCGACCCGTACGCCGTACCCGATATGGTCCGGGCCCTGTCCGTGTACCGCGGCCCCGACTTCACTGCCGATGAGATCTGCCTCGTCCAATCTCACCTTGGACAAGGCCGCAGCGGCGGCTCCCGCTACGAGATCCTCGAACGCTACCGACTCCGCTAGCTTGCAAGTTTTTCAGGTATACCTTGAAAACTTTCCACTTCTGCAAGTTTTTCAGGTATACCTGAAAAATATGAGAGCTTTTCCGCGAGACAATTACCTCGATTTCCTACGCCGCGTCACCGACCGCGATCTCGTGCGCATTATCACGGGAGTCCGCCGGTGTGGGAAGAGCACCTTGCTCGAGCTCTACCGTGAAGACCTGGTGCGAGGGGGCGTGGGCCCTCAAGAGATTCTCACCATCAATTTCGAAGATGCTGCCAATGACAGACTGCGGAATCCGCAGAATTTTCTTGCCTATGTGCTCGACCAAAACAAGTCTCATGGAGTGAAGTTTTTACATGTCGACGAAGTCCAAGAATTGGATGATTGGTCACGAGTGATTAATTCGTTGCGCGTGAACCCCGGGATGGAAATCTGCGTCACTGGGTCGAATGCCACGATGTTTTCGGGAGAGTCCCTGACCTATCTCGCTGGCAGATATATCGAGCTCCACATGTTGCCGCTCTCGCTCGCTGAGTTCCGGAGGTTTAGACAAGACACTGAGAGCATCGAAAAGTCCTACCGTGAGTGGATGAGAATCGGCGGTTTTCCTGCTGCAGTTCTTGCTCGGGATCCGGACATCACGGACCAGATCAATTCGGGTCTTTTCGACTCGATTTTCACTCGTGACATCGCTACTCGCGGCCAGATCCGTGACACTGAAGTATTCCTTCGAGTCGCGCGATTCATTTTCGACAACACAGGGTCACCGCTTTCAACGAACCGGATCAGTAACCACCTGAAGAGTCAGGGCTATTCTTCTTCACCCGAATCAGTCGACCGATATCTCGCATTGATGGAAGACGCTCACCTCATTTACCGTTGCCCTCGGTTCGATACACAGGGAAAACAGTGGTTGAAGACGAACGGAAAATACTATTTCGTGGACCCGGGTCTGCGCACCGCTTTGCTCGGTTCGCGGGATGTCAACCGTGGCCACGACTTGGAAAACATGGTCTATCTCGAACTGCGCAGACGCCGCTACAAGGTGGCGACGGGGCATTTGCGCAATGCTGAAATCGATTTCGTGGCCACGCGCGGGAGTGACACGAAGAATATCCAGGTTGCATTCTCAACCGAAGACTCGTCGACCCTCGAGCGTGAGCTCCGGCCATTGAACGGAAACGGCTACCTCATCACCGCTGACCGAATTCCGCCGGAGACGGGCAGTGTCAGGTGGATAGACGCATTTGAATTTCTCTCGGGCGCGTCTCTGGATTAGTTGGAGTCGGATCGTTGCCTTATGAAGTGTCCTCCATTCGGCACGTCAAAGAGTTGAATATCGCGTAGATATACTCGAGGCGTGTTTTCTACGATCATTCCTCCGAACGCGTCCACTCGAGAGCACGAAGTAGAAGTCCCGTGGGATCGCTCGAAGCCAGAGCTGGGAAGCTTCACGCTTTTCGCACGCGAGCTGTACACGGACGAGAGTCTGCCGCCGCTCCTTTTCTTGCAAGGCGGGCCGGGCAATCCGGCGCCGCGCTTGATGCAGGGGTGGATTCCGGAGGCATTGAAGCATTACCGGGTCTTTCTCCTGGACGAACGCGGCACCGGCCGCTCCGGCAAGATCGACAAGGGAACGCCCGAGCTGATTCGTCCTGAGATCCTGTCTAAGCTGCGCTGTCCGGACGTGGTGGCGGATGCGGAGGACATGCGCCGTCACCTCGGTTTTGAGAAGTGGGATGTGCTGGGTAATTCCTTCGGTGCGCTCTGCACGGGCAGTTACATGTCTTATGCGCCGGAGGGGATGGGGCGAGCATTTCTCACCGGTGCGCTGCCGCATATCGGGTGGAGTGCGGATGAGTACAACGAGGTCACTATGCGGCTTCTCGACGAGCGCTGCCAGGAGTTCTACGACGCCGTCCCATTCGCGGAAGAAAATGTGCGGGCTGTCTGTGCACACCTGAATGAGGTCGAGGAATTCTTGCCCACCGGGGAGCGACTGTCGGCTAACCGTTTCCGTTTCATCGGTGTGGCGTTGGGTGCTGAATTCGGTTTCACCATGTTGGCGAATCTGCTCGAGTCACCGTTTTATACGCACGAAAAGCGACTGCGGAAGGACTTCCTCGCCGGAGTGAATAGCCTGATCAGTACGGAGCCGAACCCGCTGTGGGCGGTCATCCATGAAACGCTGCTCGGCGGTAAGGAAGGAACGAACTGGTCGGCAGAGCGCGTAGGTAAATCGCGGCTGGAGGCCGACCCCAACGGCGCTGAGCCGTACTACCTGCTGGGCAACCACTTCTTCCGCCACCTTTTTGAGGAGGACCCGGCATTGGTGCCGTTCAAGGAGGTCGTCGAAGAAATGGCGGTGATGTCGGACTGGTCGCCGATCTATGACGTGGAGCAGCTGGCGAAGAACGAGGTTCCTGCCACGGTCGCGTTGTATGACCGTGACATGTTCGTGCCGATCGACATCGCGAAGGAGACAGCGGCGAAGATCGGCAACATGACAGTCTGGACGCACCCGGAGTGGGACCACGATGCGATCTACAACCACGGCGGGGAGCTCTTCCGTGCGGTGTTCGAGGCGCGTTAAGAAATGCTCGGTAGCTCGTCGTCCGCAAACGGGTAAGACGGCTGTGCGCCAGGGCGCGTGACGGCGAATGCGCCGACGCGTGCAGCGAAGCGCGCGGCGTCTGTCAGGTCGTCGCCTTCGATGAGGCGGTGACATAGTGCGCCGGTGAAAGCATCGCCGGCACCGACTGAATCGACGGCGGTGACCAGGGGAGACGGGATTTGTACGATTCCGTTGGCGTCGCCGACGACTGCGCCGACTGGCCCCAATGTCATGACGACAGACGGGAATTCTCGCAGTAATTCGATGACGCATTCTTCCGGCGCGGCCTTGTGCCCAAGGATCAGCTCGGCCTCGTGCTCGTTGACCACCAAAGGATTGGCCTTGCGCAGCGCATCACGGTCGACATCAATGACGGGGGCGAGGTTGACCACGACCCGCCCGCGAGCTAGCTCAACAGCGCGCGCAAACCCATCAGCAGGAATTTCGCCTTGCAGCAAGACAAGTTCCGCGCTGCCAATCAAATCAGCATGCTTATCGACGACACCCGCCCCCACATCACCATTCGCCCCCGGCACCACCATGACGGTGTTCTCTCCATCTGCCGCGACGGTGATGACGGCTAAGCCAGTGGGGGAGGGAGTGTGGGTGACGGAGGAGAGGTCGACGCCGGCGTCGATAAGCAATTGCGTGGCTGCTTCCGCGTGTGCGTCGTTGCCTGTTGCTCCCACGAGTGCGACGGAACTGCCCAAGCGTGCTGCGGCGACTGCTTGGTTCGCGCCCTTGCCGCCTGGGGTGATGCCACCGCCGGTGCCCAGCAGTGTTTCACCCGGCAGCGGGTGTCGCTCGAGGTTGACGGTCAGGTCAGCGTTGATGGAGCCGACCACGACGATGCTTGGTGATGCCATGTCTTCACCCTACGGAATCGCAGCAAGCAATTTCTTCGTGTACTCGTGCTGCGGATTCGCCCAAACCTCCTCGGTGGGGCCCGTCTCGACGATCTGGCCACGGTAGAGCACTGCGATCGTCGGGCACACCTGGCGCACGACGGAAAGGTCATGGGAGACGAAGATGAGGGTGAGGTTGTCGTGGGTGACAAGGTCGTCGATAAGCTCGAGCACTTGCGCGCGCACGGAGACGTCGAGCGCGGAGACTGGTTCGTCGGCGATGAGGATCTCCGGGTGCGGGGCAGCTGCGCGCGCGATGGAAATGCGTTGGCGCTGACCGCCGGAGAATTGGTGGGGGAGCCTGTCGCCAACACCCTCGAGCCCGACTTGGGCAAGCACCTCGTTCGCGCGGGAGGTGGTGGCGCCTGCTTCCTTGATGGAATCGCGCACCGTGCGCCGTGGATTGAGCGATGAATACGGGTCCTGGAAGACCATTTGCAAACCGCCGTCGACGCTGACCGTGCCGGAATCTGGCTGGTTCAGCCCGGAAATGACCCGCAGGAGCGATGTTTTGCCCGACCCTGAGCCGCCGACGATGCCGATCCGCTCACCGCGTTGCACGGACAGATTTATGTTGTCCAGCGCCAATGTGTCGCCGCGCTGCCATGAGACATCGCGCAATTCGATGATGGGTTCGCCAAGCTCACGGGGTACCGCTGGCGCGCCGGGACGCGATGCTGCGATGAGCTGTGCGGTGTAGTCCACCTGCGGGGCATCGAGGTCAGCGTCTGGGTCCACGATCTGGCCGTCTTTGAGAACGATGATGCGATCGGTCATCTTCCGGATCACACCAAGGTCGTGGGTGATGAACAGCAAGGCCATTCCACGCTCGGTCACCAGCGAATCGAGCAGGTTGAGAATCTGCTGCTGCACCTCAACATCGAGCGCGGTTGTCGGCTCATCGCAGATCAACAGGTCTGGGTCGCCCGCGAGTGCCAGTGCGATGAGCACGCGCTGGCGCTGCCCACCGGAAAGCTCGTGCGGGTAAGCCGACGTGCGCTCCACTCCGACCTCTTTGAGCAGTTCGCGGGCTTTGGTTAGCGAGCATGCTTCGCCGACTTGGCGTTCCACTGTCATTAGCGGGTCGAGCGCAGTCATCGGTTCCTGAAAGATCATCGCAGCCGTCGAGCCACGTAGTTTGCGCTTCACGCGTGGTGAAGAGCTGAGCATGTCCACGCCGGAGAGGGTGACGGTGCCGTGGGGGGTGAGGCGGTCGTCGAGAAGCCCCATGATGGTCAGCGCCGTCATCGATTTC
Source organism: uncultured Corynebacterium sp. (assembly GCF_947253065.1). GTDB lineage: Bacteria > Actinomycetota > Actinomycetes > Mycobacteriales > Mycobacteriaceae > Corynebacterium. The sequence continues at coordinate 8,367 of NZ_CAMXWS010000043.1, read as the reverse complement.
CCGGAGCCTGATTCACCGATCAGCCCGACTCGTTCACCGGGCTGGATATCCAGGCTGATCTGGTTCAAGATTCCGTCGATGGTCAGGCCATCAATGTGCACGAGTGTCATTTGGAAGACCTCCTGTCGGCGACGGCATCGCCGAGCAAATTGAAGCCCAGGACCGTCCCAGCAATGGCCAAGCCCGGCCACAATGCCAGGTGCGGGGCAGTAGCAAGGTAGGCCTGCGAAGCCTGCAGCATCCGACCCCAGGATGCATACGGTGCTGGTGTGCCTAGACCAAGGAAGGACAAGCCTGCCTCCGCCAAGATCGCCAAGGCGAGAGCGACAGAGACCTGCACCGCCAACGTCGAGGTGATATTCGGCAAGACGTGGCGCCACGCGATCAAAACTCCAGGCACCTTGGAAATCCGTGCGGAAAGCACATAGTCCTGCGCCATCACCTGCAAAGTGCCCACGCGGGACACACGCGCGAAGCCCGGAATGCCAGCGATGCCGATGGCCAGAACCACGATCCACATCGAGCCACCGAAAACTGCAGTGAACACAATGGCCAGAAGCAGCGCGGGGAAAGCCAGCACGAGGTCATTAGCCCGCATGATCAGCTGTTCAACCCAACCACGTCGCATGCCAGCCCAAATGCCAAGGGGCACACCGAGCAGAGCGGAAAGAGCCACCGATGCCAGTGCAACGGTGAGCGTGGTGCGTGCCCCATCCATCACGCGACTCAACACATCGCGACCGTATTGGTCAGTACCCATCAAGTGTGTCAGGTTCGAACCTTGAAGTCGCTCGGCTGGCACCGCGTGGACGGGATCAAACGGGGTCCACACCAAAGCGAGCACAGCAGCGAGCACTGCGAGGCCGACGAGAATCAGGCCGATGATTTTTCTCATGCCTGCCTCCTCAGACGCGGATCAATGAAGCGGTACAGCAGATCCACCACCAATGTGACAGCCAAGGTGAAAACAACGAGCAGCATCATCAGGGTCTGCACAGTGGTGAGGTCGCGGGTGGCTACTGCGTCGAGAAGCATGCTGCCCAGGCCCGGAAGCGTGAACACCCGCTCGATGACGACGGCACCAACGATGAGTGTGGTCAATTGCAGACCGGTGACGGTAAGCACAGGGAGGAATGCATTGCGCAGCGCGTGGCGGTAGAGCGCCTGGCGCGTGGAGAGGCCGACCGCGCGGGCCGTGCGCACATAATCCTTATCCAGCTCCTCGTTGACCGCGCTGCGCACATAGCGCGTCAGAATGGCTGCCTGCACCAAACTCAATGCCACGACCGGCAGTACCAGGTGGGCGAGGAAGTCACGGAAGCCAGCATTCGGCGGCACCCAACCATTCGCAGGCAACCAGCCGAGCCACACGGAGAAGACCGCGACCGTCAAAATGCCCACCAGGAAGCTCGGCACCGCGATGCCGACCTGCGTCAATGCGGACACGATCGCCGTATCCAGTTTTCCGCGACGGCGCACGAGGTACGTACCCAAAGGCACCGCGATCACCATGGACAGCACCATGGCACTGACCGTCAGGATCAATGAGACCTGCATGCGGTCGATCACCAGGGGAGTGATGTCTTGCTTACTGGTCAGTGAAGTTCCGAAATTGCCCGTGAGCATTCCGCCGACCCAGTCGAGGTACTGCTGCACGAGCGGCTTATCGGTGCCCAGTTGGTGGGCGAGCTTAGCCACGTCCTCATCAGTCGCGGTCACACCCAGCGCAATTCGTGCCGGGTCGCCGGGCACTGCACGAAGCAGCAGGAAGATGATCACGCTCGCGGCGAGCAGCATGGCCACGAAACGTCCGAGAGCCTTCATTGCTTGGTCACCTCCGCCAAGGCGAGTCCGTCAGTGACTACATTCGGGTCCACTCCAGTCACGCCCGGGGCCGTGACGACGATATTCGGTAGGTTAGCCAGTGTCAGAGCACCGGCATCTGCCATGATCTTGTCCACCGCGGCATTCATGTATTTCGTTTGCTCCGCGACGGTCCCGGCATCAGCGCGTGCGAAGTCTTCGGTCACCGCAGGATCATCGAAACCGAGGTAATAGTCCGGGGAGAAAAGCTGCGGCATATCGCGCGGCTCCACGTGGGCGACAAGTGAGGACTGGTAGTCCGCCTGCTGGAGCACCTGGTTGAGCCACACCGCTGGAAATTCGACGGTTTTGAGTTTCACGTTGAAGCCGACTTCCTTCAACTGCGAATAGATCAGCTCCGCGGCATCTTGCGTGTATGGCAGTGAAGGGACGGTGATCTCAACCTCCGGCGAACGGCCGTTCAAAAGCTCGCGTGCCTTTTTGGGGTCGTGGGGGAAATAGTCTTTCTCGTTGAACCACGGATCGCTCGGTGCGGTGGGGGCTCCGCCAGTGTCGGTGGCCATGCCGGACCACACCACGTCGTTCAGCGCGTGCCGGTCAATCGCATAGGCCACAGCACGTCGCACATCCGGGTCGTCGAAGGGGGCGGCGTTGTTATTCATGCTCAGCAGCACCTCGCCATTGGTGGTGCCTACTTCCACACCGAATTTCTCTGGGAGATTCTGCAGCATTTCCGGTGCTTGCAGGCCCCACAGCACATCCACATCGCCGACGCGCAAAGCATTCACCGAGGACACGGCATCAGCGAAGTACCGGATCGCGGCATCTTGCTGGGCGGGCGTGCCCCAGTAGTCATCACGTGCGTTGAAGGAAATGGATTCACCGAGTGCGAATTGGTCCACCACGTACGGGCCGGTACCGACCGGATGAGTAGCGAGCTGATCCACACCGCCGGGTGCCATCATCGCGCCCGTCAGTGTGCCCATCGACCACAGCCAGCTATTCGACGGTGCCGTCAACTGCACCTTCAACGTCAAGGGATCCAGGACTTCCACGTTTTTGACCGGCGCCATTTGCTTGGCCAGACCATTCGTCCATTTCTCACGGACGTAATTGATGGAAAAAGCAGCGGTCTCAGCACTGAATTTCTCGCCATTGGAGAACCACACATCGTCCTTCAAATGAAAGGTGTATTCAGTGCGGTCATCGCTGATACCCCAGCTCTCGGCGAGAAGGGGTTGAGGCTGGCCTGTGTCGTCGATAAGCACGAGCGTTTCGTACACGTTGTGCATGAGCGCCTGCGGGATCGCGGCGCCGCCGGTGGTGGTGAAATCGAGCGATGCTGGGGCTGAGGTGGTGCCCACGACGACGCTGTCGGGCTCGATACGGCCCACGTTTGATGCGGTGCTGCCAGCGGAGCATGCGGACAGGAATCCGACGGAAAGTACCGCCACCACGGCACCGAGTGCTCTCATGGGAAAAAGATTATTCTTGCGCTCCGGTGATCTCAAACCTCAAAGGGATGGAAGCGCCACGTACGCTGCTAACTTCGACCTTGACCATATCGGCGCGGTAGACGTTCTCGGCGTATTCAACGTGTTCGCCTTGGAAGGTGGATGCGCGCATGTCGAGTTTCCACACCGGATCGCCCTCGGCAATTTCGAGCAGTTCTGCCTGCTCAGCCGTGGCTTTGCAAATGATTGCGGAGCGCACGGCATTATCGATCGTGACCCCATCCTCCAGCAATTGTTTATGGATGGACTCGCTATCGGGCGTGAGGTCGAGGAAGTCTTTGCCGATATTGAATGGAAAGACGAGCCTTTCAATCAGCACTGGGACTTTGTTCGCGGTGCGGAGCCGGACGATCTCCACGATCGGATCGTTGGGGGCGAGGTTCAGCGCTTCAGCGATGGACGGCGATGCTTGTTCGCGCGCGACCCGAAGAATCTCTCCACCCGCAATGAAGTGGGCCTCGTTGATGAGGGATGTTGCTGAAATCAGCGCATCGAAAGAATTCGTTTTCGGTGCTTCGAGGACGAGTGAGCGACGCCCACGACCTGAGGAGATTAATCCGTCGTTGCGTAGTGTTGCGACCGCTTGTCGTACGGGACCACGGGACGTGTCGAATGTTTTGCACAGTTCCGCTTCGCTCGGCAAAGGGGCGCCTGGCTGGAGTTTTCCGCTTTCAATCAGCGCGCGCAGATATTCGGCGATTTCCTCGTGCTGCTGCGACGGTCGTGGGCGTGGAATGGTCATTCACCTCGATTAAACAAAAATACTTTCAAAGTTTAACCGAGATTAAATGTAATTACCGAATTATCTGCGCAGGATACATGGCAATTTATTCATTAATTTTCACGTAATGTTTTAAATGGATTTCGCGAGGATCTCCATCGAACGCAGTGACTCCTCATGGGTCGGGGCCTGGAACGAAATCATCAGCTCATCTGCCTTGGCGTGCTCAGCGAAGCCTTCGAGGTATTCAACAACCTGTTCGCCAGTACCTTGCGCGGTGTAGCGGAGCATGCCCACGATCTGCTGGCCCTGAGGGGAGTTCATGATTGCGTCCAGCTGGTCCTCGCTGATCGTGCGCCCCTGCCGGCCCAGGAAAGCCTTGACCCGCTGGCGTCGCACCAGCTCGGTCTGGCGTGCAGCATCATTTGCATCATCTGCTGCAGTCACGTTGACCGCTGCGATGACATATGGCTCGGGGCAGACGGCCGAGGGCTGGAAATTCTCCCGGTAATACGTCGTCGCCTCTTGGAGGTGGGTCGGCGCGAAGTGAGAGGCGAAGGAATGGGGAAGTCCCAATTTCGCTGCCAGCGTCGCTCCAAACATGGAGGAGCCGAGAATGTAGAGCGGAACATTAGTTCCTGCCCCCGGCACTGCAGTCACACCCGGGATCGGGGAATTATCCGAAAGATAAGCCTGCAATTCCAGCACATCACTGGGGAAATTTTCGGCAGCACGCGGATCGCGGCGCAGCGCCCGGCCAAGCGTGTTCTGGTCTGTTCCCGGTGCGCGGCCCAGCCCCAGATCGATGCGGTCCGGATACAGCTCAGCGAGCGTACCGTACTGTTCCGCGATGACGTACGGGGAGTGGTTGGGCAGCATAACGCCGCCAGCACCGAGGCGAATCTTCTCGGTCTTGGCGGCGATATGAGCGATGAGCACAGCCGGCGATGACGAAGCGATCGTCGGCATGTTGTGGTGCTCGGAGTACCAGACGCGGTCGTACCCCAGCTTCTCTGCGGTTTGAGCTAATTCCACGGAGCGGGCCATCGACTGGCCGATGGACTCCTCGCTTCGGACGGTGCAGAAATCCAGCAGAGAAAGCGGGGTCATGGTGGTCCTTCCTAATCAGGGTGAGTGCTTTCACCGTGATGCAACGCTTTGGAAGGCCGCGTCATTCCACCTTAAGCGTTGTGGGCTTCAGCTTCTGCGAGTGTTTCGCCCTCAACGGTGCGCTGCGTGCCGATCTCCAGCGGAGCGTGCGGCTTGATGAAGTCGATGACCAGGCCGATGACGAATGCCACGGCGGTCGGCAGCAGCCAGCCCAGATCACTAGCCTGCATCGGCGACCAGTCGACGATCGGGGACAGGGCATCTGCACCCCAGCCAAGGGAGATGAAGGTGGAGATCAGGGACCAGACAACAGCGACCCAGATCGGCAGGAAGAAGCCCCAACGCAGGCGGGTGCGGGAGCGGAACAGCGGCTCGAGCAGGGTGACGAAGATCAGGGCGATTGCCGGCGGGTAGAGGAAGCCGACGACCGGGCCAGCGATCGAGATGACAAAGTCGAGGCCCTGCGTAGCCATGACAGCCGAAGCAACGGCGAAGATGATGGCCCAGGTGCGGTAGGATCCAGCGAATTGCTGAGAGAAGTACTCAGCGGTAGAAGTGATCAGGCCGATAGCGGTGGTCAAGCAAGCAAGAACCACGATGAGTGCGAAGACGGTCTGGCCCGGGCGACCCATCAGTTGCAGGGCAGCATCAGCGAGCAGCGGAGCACCGGAATCGTACTGCAGTGCATCCGGCATCGAGCGGCCGATCAGACCGAGACCCAGGTAGATCAGTGCCAGCAGGATACTTGCGCCAAGACCGGCGAGGATGGTGCTGCGAACCAGCGGCTTGCCTTCAGTAAAGCCCTTTGCGTGCAGGGAGGAAATGACCACGATGGAGAATGCCAGCGCAGCAATCGAGTCCATGGTCAGGTAACCCTCGAGAACGCCTGCCGGGTACGCGTTGGAGGCGAAGGTCTCATTCGGGGTGTAGTGCTGGTTAGTCATTGTGAAAATAGCCATGCCGATCATGATGACCAGCAGGATGACCAGCGCCGGGGTGAGGAATTTGCCCAGGGTGTCCGTGATGCGGGACGGGTTCCAGGAAAATGCCAGTGCGATGCCGAAGAAGACGATGTTGAAGATCGCGGCGGTCAGCGTGCTGTCCCAGCCGAACACTGGAGTAACGGCGACCTCGAAGGAGACGGCGCCGGTACGCGGCAGCGCGTAAAACGCACCGATGGACAGGTACGCGAGGACTGGGAAGACAATGCCGAACAGGGTGCCTGCGCGCTGCGCGAGGTCGCGGACATTGGAGCCGGACAGGGCAATTGCGACGACGGCCAGCACGGGCAGCAGGGCGCCCGTGGTGAGGAAGCCGAGGATTGCTGGCCAGAAGTTGTCACCCGCGCCCACAGCGAGCATGGGCGGGAAGATGAGGTTGCCGGCACCGAAGAACATCGAGAACAATGCAAGCGCAGTAATGACGATTGCGCCTGTCTGAGACTTCTTGCCGCTTGAGGTAGCGGTAGACATGGGGCCTCCCTAGGAAAATGAACAAATGGTAGGTGAAACCCTAGCATCTCACTGTGCGGAACGGAATCCCATTAAGTGAAAATTTTTGGGAAGGGGGGATTCCACGCACCCCGTGGGGAGGCCGATTAGACCAGTTCGCGGATCGCGCTCAGTGGGATCTCAACCCAATCGGGACGGTTATTCGCCTCATAGACCACCTCGTAGGCAGCCTTGTCCGCGATATACGCATCCAATATCGGATCAGGTTCAACGCCATATCCAGCAAGCAGCTTGTCGACGTCCGCCTGGCCACCCATCGCATGTGCATACCCAAAGGAGCGCACCATGCCGGCGACATCGCGCAATGGGTGATCTGGCAAACGACGCTGTTCCAGCGGGCGGGCGGGCTCGCCCTCGAAATCGATCAGGTACCACTTGTCAGCCAAGAGTGTTTGGCCTAGGTGCAGGTCTCCGTGGATCCTTTGGATCGCAACGGGTGCATCCGGAATGCGCGAGTAGATCTCGCGGAGGTTGCCCTCGAATTCGGCCAAAGCGTCAGTCTGCGTCAGGATCTGATCCAGGTGCGCATTCAGAGAGGCCCGGATATGTGAACCCGGTACTTCAGTGGTGCCGAATGCTGCAGCCAGATCCTCATGCACGACCCGGATTGCAGCACCGAGATCGCCTTCATTGTCCAAGCCCGGATCAAGCGCGAGCTTAAAACCATCGCGCCCACCGGAGATGAATTCCTGCATCATTGCCAAGGTGCAGCCGTTGCGGGTGAGATAACCCCGCACACCAGCGACGTGGGGGCAGTTAGCGATCTGGCTGAGCAACTCCACATCAGGGTTGAGACCCTCTTCGAGTTTGCGGAAGACCTTCAAAATCCAGGCGTCATCCACAACGAGCGAAGTATTGGATTGATCCGCGCCGAGTGGCACGGCGCGAGTTCCCGACAGGTCTCCGGTGACCTCGCCGAATTCGGTGAGGTGCTCAAGGTAGGTCTGGGCACCGTCAGCAGTGTCCAGTACGTCTACGTCGCCGCCTGGTCTATCGCTAGAGCTGAGGACTTGATAGTGGTCCACTTCGCCGTGGTTGACCTCGAGGATCTGCCACAAAGAATCATTGGCAGGAACCTCTGCGACGACCTGTTGGCTGGTGATCGTTTTAGATTTCGATCCGAAAAAGCGGGTGTTTTTCAAGTCCATGCTCAGCCTCGATTTCTCTAGGAAATGTCGAACCAGAAGTGACCGTGCGGCGCCAGGGTGACCAGCCAGGGCAGCTCGCCGATGGCCGGGAAGTCGATATTGCCGGACAGCTCGCGCGGAATAACTCCGGCGAGGTGCGCCAGGTTCATCTCCACCGGCTGCGGGCGGGAGCTCATGTTGTTGACACACAGGATGCGCTCACCGTCGTATTCGCGGATGAATGCGAGAACCTGCGGGTTGCTGTGGTCAACCTCTTGGTAGTCGCCGCGGCCAAATGCCTTGTATTGCTTGCGAATGTGCACACGCTCGCGGACCCAGTGCAGCAGGGAATTCTCACGTTCCATCTGCGATTCCACGTTGAGTGCCTGGTAACCATACGTGTCATTGCGAATGGCAGGAAGGTAGAGGCGCTCCGGGTCGGCCTGGGAAAAGCCACCATTGCGGTCAGCATTCCACTGCATGGGAGTGCGCACGCCATCGCGGTCGGGCAACCAAATATTGTCGCCCATGCCGATTTCATCGCCGTAATAAAGGAATGG
>NZ_CAMXWS010000042.1 GCF_947253065.1 uncultured Corynebacterium sp. | reverse complement strand
CCAATTTCAACGTAATCACGCATGCTTAACCCCTGTAGTTCGGTGCTTCGACGGTCTGCGTGATGTCGTGCGGGTGGGACTCACGCAGGCCAGCGGTAGTGATTTGAACGAAGCGCTTGGTCTGCAGCTCTTCGATGGAGGCAGAACCGGTGTAGCCCATCGCCGCACGCAGGCCACCAACGATCTGGTGGGTGATCGCGTCAATCTCACCGCGGTACGGCACGCGGCCTTCAATGCCTTCCGGCACGAGCTTGTCTTCGCTGGTCACATCAGCCTGGAAGTAGCGGTCCTTGGAGAAGGAGCGCTTCTCACCCGACAGACCACGGCCCTGCATCGCACCCATGGAGCCCATGCCGCGGTAGCGCTTGTACTGCTTGCCGCCAACAACAACGACATCGCCTGGGGCTTCCTTCGTACCAGCCAGCATGGAGCCAAGCATGACGGTCGACGCGCCAGCGGCGAGTGCCTTAGCCACGTCACCGGAGTGCTGCATGCCACCATCCGCAATGACTGGAACGCCAGCTGCGTGTGCCGGCACAGACGCCTCCAGAATCGAGGTGATCTGTGGGGCGCCCACACCAGCAACCACGCGCGTGGTGCAGATGGAGCCCGGGCCAATGCCCACCTTGATGGCGTCCGCGCCCGCCTCAATCATCGCGGCTGCAGCTTCGCGGGTGGCCAGGTTGCCGCCCACGACGTCGACGCGTTCGCCGAAATCCTTCTTCACGCGCGCGACCATCTCCAGGACGCGGTTGTTGTGCGCGTGGGCGGAGTCGACGACGAGGGCGTCCACGCCCGCGTCGACAAGCAGGCCCGCGCGATTGTAGGAATCCTCGCCCGTGCCGATGCCCGCCGCGACGAGCAGACGCCCCTCACTGTCCTTCGACGCGTTGGGGAACTGCTCGGTCTTCACAAAATCCTTCACGGTGATCAGACCAGTAAGCTTGCCTTGCTTATCGACGATCGGCAGCTTCTCCACCTTATTCTCACTCAGCAGCTTGAGCGCCTCTTCCTTGCTCACACCATCCTGCGCCACCACCAGCGGCATCGGCGTCATCACCTCGGAAACTGGGCGGGAGAAATCAGCCTCGAAGCGCATATCGCGGTTCGTAATAATGCCCAGCAGCACCCCCTGCTCATCCACCACCGGCAAACCGGAAATGCGGAAACGTGCGCACAGGGCATCCACATCACTGATACTCATGTCCGGAGTAGCCGTTACCGGATCCGTAACCATGCCGGACTCCGAACGCTTCACCACATCAACGTGCTCCGCCTGGTCCTCCGCCGACAAATTACGGTGCAGCACACCAATGCCGCCCTGGCGCGCCATGGCAATAGCCATGCGGGACTCCGTCACCGTATCCATAGCTGCCGACGCAATCGGCATACCCAAACGAATATTGCGGGTGAACTGCGCCGAGGTATCCACTTCCCCCGGAACGATGTGGGACTCCGCGGGCAGGAGCAACACATCGTCAAAGGTCAAACCACGTAGAAGCACCTTCGACGGGTCATCGCCGCCGGTATGCACCCTCTCACCGGAATTCTTAGAACCGAAGATGTTACCCATGTCGCTCCCTTGCTGTTTCTCGCTTCCGCTTCTAGCCAGCAAGCATAGTGGGTAAACCACCTACTCCCCCAATGAGCGCAGGTGTCCCCGAATTGGCCCCCTGCTCAAGCCTTGCCTAGGCTGGGGGCGTGTTCTTCGACTCGATGATGCCTCGTGACCCCTTCGCCGACGACCCCAATGACCCGGCGTCTTTCATCGAGGACGACGAGGCCCCCACGCCACTCACCCCGGAGGAGCGCGAAGCTGTCCTCCGCGATCTGGCCCAGACTCGGGAATTCAAACTTGTTCTCGAACCCCGTGGCATCCTTGGCATCACGTTCGTCTGCGAGGATTGCGAAGAGATGCATTTTTATGACTGGGACATCATGATCAACAACATGATCGCCAGCCTCCACGGCGAACTACCCCCGGTTCATGAGCCGAGCGCTCAGCCCAACATCCAGGCCTACGTGCCCTGGGACTACGCGCTGGGATACCTCGACGGCCTCGACGCGCGTTAAACCCCCACTAGGAGGATTGGCCAGCTTGCGTAGTGGGCGCCCCCGGATGCGCAGCAGGCCCCGGTGTTGGCGCACCCTGACGCGTGCTCGACGGTGCAGCAGGGCTGCCCGTAGTCGTGGTTTCGCCCGGTTGCTCCGTCACCACAACTGTGACAGTGGTCGGCTCGAGCGTCACGGTGACAGTCTCTTGAGTTTTCTCCCCTGCAGGTTCCGGCTCAGGCGTGACCACAACGGTCTCCTTCGGAGCTGGGTCACCTCCGTCTTCGGGCGGCACACCGCGCTCAAGGTTCATGGACTCACGCAGCTGATCAATCAGCAGCTTTGCACCAGCCAAGTTGCCACTTTCAGTCATCGTTTCAATCTCGTCGAGCTTGGTAGCCAACTCCACGACATTCTTGCGCTCACCGAAAACAGCCTGGGACGGACCCCACAAAGCAGACCCCGGTGACGCACTGTACAAAACAGCACCGCTACCAGCAACGACGACGGTGGCCGCAGCGGCACCGACGAGGCCTGCCATCCACGGACTCGTCCGGAAACGACGGGACGCATCCCGCTTCGCGCGGTGCTCGGTTATAGAGGTGACGGGCGCCAAAGCGCCGTCGATAAGCGGGGCGGATGGCATGGGTGCTTCAACCTCATCCCGCAACCCCAACAGCAGCGACGCGAGCTCATCCACACCATCGGACGGATCAACACCCAGCGAAAGCGAGGTCAGGAAGGCGTCATCTGCCTGAACATCGTGCTCATAGCGACGGTGATGACGGCCAAACGTGGACGTTGGCTCCATAACTACCCTCCTGAAACTCCGTCTTCGAGTGCCCGCCGGAGTGTGGCAAGCGCCCTGTGCTGTGCGACACGGACCGCCCCTGCAGTACTGCCCACGATCTCCGCTGTTTCCTCAGCAGACAATCCGACAAACACACGCAGGACAACAATCTCTCTCGCCTTGTCACTTAACAGATCGAGTAAAGCACGCACTCTGTTACTTCCCGCCGTGACCATCGCTGCATCTTCGGGGGTAACGCCGGAAAATTCCTGGTCAGGAACCTCATCCGTCGGGTTCGTTTTATCGCGCGCTAACGCCCGGTGAGCATCCGCAACCTTGTTGAACGCGATGCCATACACGAACGCCATAAACGGCTTCCCAGTGTCCTGATACTTCCCCACACTCGTTGCCACCGCCAGACAAATCTCCTGGGCAACATCCTCGGCCGTGGGAGTCCGGCCCGAACTAATCCGCGCACGGGCGTAACGCAGCACCATCGGGTGCACAATCTTGATGATCTCCTGCAGCGCCGCAGCATCCTCTGCCTGCGCTAAAGGCACGAGTTCGGCGAGACGTTGATCCGCGTCGGATGAGGCCACGACGTCTCTCCTTTTTCTCGTAGATGGGCGTAGATGAGCGTAGATGGGCAGGCAAAACCAAACTTTGCAGGCACGTTAAATGTGCACCGGCCACATCCTACGCGTCAGCTACCTAATCTCCCTAACTCTCACAGGGTGAAGCGAGGTGGTTTCCAGCGGAAGTCACCAACAATTCACCAACGTTTCACCTTTGCACATTTATGCACGTCAGATATAGCAAAATGACGCCTGCTAGGCCACATATAACTGTGCGAAACCTGGCAGAAACCCATTGTTCACCATCGCCTTGCACACTGCGCGAGAAATTATTCGCCATAAGTTTTACACACGGAGATGAATATGCCCGCGATATCCATGCCTCAACAGCTTCCCGGCCCGAATGCGGATTTCTGGGATTGGCAACTTCATGGCGCATGCCGCGGCGAGGCATCCGAGGTCTTCTACCACCCCGACGGGGAGCGCGGTCGTGCGCGCGCGAAGCGTGAGAACCGTGCGAAAGCCATCTGCTTTTCCTGCCCTGTCCTCGAACAATGTCGCGCTCACGCGCTTGCGGTCGCGGAACCGTACGGCATTTGGGGTGGCATGAGCGAGTCCGAACGCCAGGCAGCTCTTCGTCGCGTCAAGGTCGCCGCAAACTAGGCTTTCGCTTATCGACGTTTCAAAACCCCCAACCTTACTTAGACTGCTTCAGACCCCTGTTTGGTTCCATAGATTCTTAAATTGTGTGAAATCTCAAGAACCCTTTACCCAGGGGTTTTATCGCAGTTACCGTCGGGGCATGAAAACTTTTAATGATCTCATAGATGCCCATAGCTCATTAGGCATTGACGCGTTAGAGCACTTTGATAAATCCCGGGCGGTTGATGCCGGCATTGAACAAGCCACAGTGAACAACTGGAAGTTAGTTCATGAGGCGTATTACGGCGAGAACCTATCCTCCGCCAAGCAGCAAAAGGCGCGCGATAAAGCACGCGCTTTAGCGCTAAATATTGGCATGCTCGCCCTCATCGAGCGGACCATTAAGCACATCTCTCACGCCACGCGCCGTCATAGTTACCGGATGAAACTTCTGAGCGCCGCCGCACACGTTTCACACACCTGGAAAGCACTTAATGCCCTGGCAAAACGCATCGTGCCTGCGAAGGAGAAGACTCCTCCACGCGAACAAGCCAGCTTCGGTGCTCCACATATGGGCATGACCACCGTGACACTGACCATGGATGAGCGAACCGCCGCTGACCTCAAGTTTCATGCTTATCAGGACATTGACCCTTCGAGGCCGATCGGCCCGCAATTATTAGAAGCAATCATCGCCCTCTTACGTGGTAACGGTGGTTTCGCCGAAGCGATCCCCAGACCCTTGTTGCTTGTCGGCCTCGCCCAACACGTACAGATCCTCTCCGGTGAAGGCGACGAGATTATCTTGGGCATGACAGATGGCACCACGATGACGGGTGCGGAATACCTCAACCGGTTCATCGCCACCGAAGACAATCACCTGGAGGCGGCGCTTTTCCACCCTTCCGAAGGCGCGATCAACCTGTACCGCGGGCAGCGCTTTGCTAACCAGAAGCAGCGGGATCTGGCCAAAGCCGTCTCTCCGGTGTGCTCGTTCGTGGGCTGCCACCAGGCGGCGGACCTGTGCGAAGCTCACCACATCACCGCGTGGAAAAACGGTGGGGAAACCAACTTGAAAAACCTGGCACCACTGTGTCGTTACCACAACCGCGTCAACGACGACGACCTACACAAGCCACACCGCGGTCACATCGAAATGCGCACCGGCACCCCCACGTGGATCTCCCCCAAGGGCTATCCGGTGGTCAACACCACATACCCGTACGGAGCGATGCAAACGGTGTTCCCCCAAGCCGCTTAAACAGACGAAAAAGCGCCCCCCGGGTGGGAGCGCTTCGTCGATAAGCAATTGCTTAGTGCTGGTGGCCCTCTTCTTCTTCAGGCTTGTTCACCACAGAAGCCTCAGTGGTGAGCACCATGCGTGCCACGGACGCGGCGTTGACCACAGCAGAGTGAGTCACCTTCACCGGGTCGATGATGCCCTGCGCGATGAGGTTGCCGTACTCGAGCGTGGCGGCGTTGAAGCCCTCGCCGTTCGGCAGCAAAGCGACCTTGGACACAACGACGGAACCATCCAGGCCCGCGTTCTCTGCGATCCAATAAGCCGGCTTCACCAACGCGTGAGCAACAGTGAGTACACCGGTCTTCTGCTCACCCGGGTAGTTCGCAGCGAGCTCCTCGAGCTTGGCTGCGATCTGCACCAGCGCGGAACCACCGCCGGCGATGATGCCTTCCTGTGCAGCCGCACGGGCAGCGTTGATGGCGTCCTCGACGCGCAGCTTGCGCTCGTTGACCTCGGTCTCCGTCGGAGCACCGACGCGGATGACAGCGACACCACCGGACAGCTTGGCCAGGCGCTCTTCCGCCTTCTCCTTGTCCCAGGTGGAATCGGTGTTCTCGATCTCGCGGCGGATCTGCTCGCGGCGGTTCTCCACTGCTTCAGGCGTGCCAGCGCCGTCGACGATGACGGTGTCATCCTTGGTCACGGTGACGCGGCGGGCGCTGCCCAGCACGTCAAGCTCCGCGTCCTTGAGGTTCACGCCGACCTCCGGGTCGATGACGGTGGCGTCAGTGACCACAGCGAGATCGTCCATGAAGGCCTTGCGGCGCTCACCGAAGTACGGCGACTTCACCGCAACAACCTTCAGGGCACCACGGATGGAGTTGACCACGAGGGTCTGCAGCGGCTCGCCCTCAATGTCCTCAGCGATGATGAGCAGCGGGCGGGAGGTGCCCACGGCCTTCTCCAGCAGCGGCAGGAACTCCGGCAGGGAGGTGATCTTGTTGCGGACGAGCAGGACCTGCGGGTTCTCCAGGATGGCCTGGCCGGCTTCCGGGTCGGTCATGAAGTAGGGGGACAGGAAACCCTTCTCAAAAGAGATGCCTTCGGTGACGTCCACGTAGGACTCGATGGACTGGGACTCCTCAACGGTGAGGACACCGTCCTTGCCCACCTTGTCCATGGCGCCGGCAACCATCTCCCCGACGACGGAGTCGCGGGAGGAGACGGTGGCAACGTTGGCGATCTCCTCGTTGGAGGACACCTCGGTCGCGCGCGCCTTGAGCTCTTCGACCACAGCCTCAGCAGCTGCTGCGATGCCCTTGTTCAGCTCGATCGGGTTCGCACCAGCGGCAACGTTGCGCAGGCCCTCGTTGATGATGGCCTGGGCGAGCAGTGTTGCGGTGGTCGTGCCGTCACCAGCGATGTCATTGGTTTTCACAGCGACGGACTTGACCAGCTGCGCACCGAGGTTCTCAAACGGTTCCTCGAGGTCGATGTCGCGGGCGATGGTCACGCCGTCATTGGTCACGAGTGGACCACCGAACGCCTTGTCCAGCACAACATTGCGGCCACGCGGGCCTAGCGTCACGCGGACTGAGTCGGCGAGGATGTCCACACCGCGCTGGATGCCCTCGCGGGCCTCCTGGTCAAATGCAATGAGTTTTGCCATAAGGGATTAATCCCGCCTTTTACTTCTCGACGACGGCCAGCAGGTCACGCGCCGACAACAGCAAGTACTCCTCGCCGTTGTACTTCAGCTCGGTGCCGCCGTACTTGGAGAAGATCACGGTGTCGCCCTCCTTGACGTCCACCGGGATGCGGTGCTCGCCCTCGTCGTCCCAGCGGCCGGGGCCGACAGCAATAACGGTTGCTTCCTGCGGCTTCTCCTGTGCGGAGTCCGGGATGACCAGGCCGGAAGCGGTGGTGGTCTCAGCTTCGACAATCTGAACGAGGATCTTGTCTTCCAGAGGCTTGATGTTGACGTTTGCCACGATTGAACCTTTCGTGAAAGTTGGATTCATTACACGGTTTCTCGGTGCGCAGCCGTCGTCGCGGGTGAACAAACTGTGCCCAAAACCTGTTTAGCACTCTACCCATGCGAGTGCTAAACGACAACAATGGGGCTCACCAGCCCCACGCTCGGAGCTAGTCCTGCACCGTCCCCATGTTGAGCACAGCGTTGTGCCAGAGGTTGTACTCCTCCGGGTTGTCGTCCTTGTAGTGGCGGACGGCGCGGATGGCTTGTTTGATTTGGTCCACGATGTCGTCGTCAATGCTGTGCCCATCGCGACCGACGAAGATGACCGGGCCGGAAATCGCCGATGTCGGGTCTTGCAGGAAATTAGCGTTGTCCGTCGCCGCCAAGTTCGCCGCCATGGACGCAACCGGGTTCGGCGCGGCACGATTCTCACGAGCCTGCGGTGAGTAAATGGCCTCATATTGCGTGTCGTTTTGGGAAAACGCGACACGCACTCCCTCAAGAACAACGGGGCCGAGGAACTGGCTCGCGTGGTCAATGTCAAAGATGATCCGACGGTAGGTCAGGTCCGGATTCACCAGAAAACCGAAGCGTTCATGATCGCGAGACTTCATGGCGGGAGAGCGTCCTTTCGGGATGTGAATTTTTACGCGGTTGTCACGTTAACCCGAAAGTACAGACTTCGCTCGGTGAGACTTAAGAATGAACGAGCGGGGTCTCCACCTCAAGTGCCGTGTCCGTTGCGGTGTCCCACCCGGAAGGCTGCGCGCCTTCGTGGATGAGTTGGGCGGCAAGTGCCGCAATCATCACTCCGTTGTCGGTACACAGGGCGAAGCGCGGCACTCGGAGTTCGATTCCGTGGGCGTTGCACCGTTCTTGCGCAAGTTCCCGCAGCCGCGAGTTCGCCGCGACTCCCCCACCGAGCAACAGGGTGCGCGCTCCTGCGTCTTCGCAGGCCATGATGGCTTTTGCGGTGAGAACGTCCACGACAGCTTCCTGGAAGGATGCGCACACATCCTCGACGCTGATCACCTCTCCGGCCCGCTCGGCGGCCTCAACGTACCGCGCGACGGCAGTTTTCAGGCCGGAGAAAGAAAAGTCGTAGCGGTGCTCGCCGCGCAGGTCTTCAGCGCGCGACAGGGCGCGTGGGAAGGAAATATTCGGCTCACCGCGTCGCGCAAGCTTATCGACGACCGGCCCACCCGGATACCCCAACCCCAACAGGCGGGAGACTTTGTCGTAGGCTTCGCCGGCAGCGTCGTCAAGCGTGCTTCCGAGCTCCTTCATAGGTTTGCCTACCGCATCGACTTCAAGGATTTGGCTGTGCCCGCCGGAGACGAGTAGCGCAATGGAGTGCGGTAGTTCATCCGCATCATCAAGGTTGGCCACGGCAACGTGTCCCCCCAGGTGATTCACACCATAGAAGGGCACACCCCACGCTGCGGCGTAGGCCTTCGCCGCTGACGCCCCGACGAGCAACGCCCCTGCTAGACCCGGCCCGACTGTCGCAGCGACGGCGTCCGGTTTGGTGATGCCAGCATCCGCCAACGCTTTTTCCATCACACGTGGCATCGCCTCGAGATGGGCGCGGGACGCGATCTCGGGCACCACCCCACCGAAGCGGGCGTGCTCTTCCATGGACGATGCCACGACGTCTGCGAGAATCTGCATGCTGCCGTCCGGCTGTAGATCAATAACACCCACGCCTGTTTCGTCGCAGGAGGATTCGATTCCCAGAATGATCATTGCTCTGACTCCTTTGACCCCACTGACACCTCAGACACGGAGTGGCGCATCATCGTGTACGCATCTGCTCCAGTAGAGGGATAGTATCCCTTGCGCACTCCCACCTCGGCAAACCCGTAGCTCTTGTATAGCGCGATGGCGGGCTCATTATCGGTGCGGACTTCGAGGAACATTTGGGCGTCGTACATATCCGCGGCGTGCACCAGCTGGTCCATGAGCGCACGTCCAATGCCGTGGCTTTGGAATTGGCGCGCAACCGCGATGGTGTGCACCTCAAACTCCGGGTCTTCGCGTGGCCCTAGGCGGGCGACGCCGGCGTACCCGGCAAGAACGACTTCGTCGCTGTCTTCCACGAATGCCCCAACATAGAAGGTGTAGGGGTGCGCGAGTTCCGTGAGGAAGACATCGCGGGACCATGGACTTTCGTCGACAAAGAGATCCGCTTCAATGGCCGCGGCTGCAGCAGCATCGGCGGGTCGGAGTTCACGGATGCGCACGGGGTTACTCCTCGTCGACAGCTACGCGCGGAATCGCCGGTGACAGCGGCTTCGCTGCGGGCTCTTTCGCATCTGGGCGACGCAGATACAGCGGGACGAGTGGCTCACCCGGCGCGCCCAGATCGCGCACAGTTGCCCGCGCGGCGGCAACCAACGCCTCAGCGCGCGGTGCTTCATACGTGACGGTGCCCGCCGCTTCAACGAGCGCCGGTGGCAGTTTCGCACGCAAGTGATCCGGCACGGACACGACGTCCACCGCGCCTGACTCAAGCTGGTCAGGCGCAATTACGTTGGGGCCATCAACGCGTTCGCCGCCGGAGTAGCGCGCCCAGTACACCTCGCGGCGGCGGGCGTCGGTGAGGATGAGGGAGGAGCCGCGCACAAGCAAAGCAACCGCATCATGTGTGCACACACCATGCACGGGCACCCCCAGGGCCTGCCCAAACGCGGATGCAGTAGCCATGCCCACGCGCAGACCCGTGAAGGGGCCGGGGCCGCAGCCCACAACAATCGCCTCTAAGTCGGTGAACGCGAGCCCTGCGGACGCGAGCAGTTCCATCACCGTGGGAACCAGCAGCTCATTGTGGGCACGCGTCGGGGTGACCACCTCCGCGAGGGTCTCCCCCGAACGCGCATCAACGATGCCGGCCACCAAATCTGTGGTGGCCGTATCAAGCGCGAGGACAATCATGTGGCTGCTGGGCTACTGAATACGTGGGCCGAAACGCCACATGCTGCCGTCGTAGTGGACCGGGAAACCCTGCTCAGTGCTGAAGATCTCCTGGAAATAGTTGTCTCCGCACAGGTCCATCACGTTGGCCGGGACCGCATCAACTGCGACAGCCTGCTCACTCGAATCATCGAACAGCAGAATGTAGTTGTTGCTACCGTCCAGTTTGATCTGATCCGCAAGATCACCGGCGGCCTGCAGCTTCATGTCCACCAGCTGCTCCGGCTCGTTGTTGCACACCGGAACAAAGCCTTGAATCTCCTGGCCGTACACGTAACGCAGGTCAATAATCTCGGCTGCGACGGCGTCATTGGTCGGCGGCTGCATCTCCGCAAGCGTCGTTGCCAACGACCCAGATGCTTCTGCTTCTCCAAGCGCTTTCTGCCCGGAGGCGGCGCTCAAACTCGGCATAACAAAAATCAGGGCTGCGAGCACGATCACCCACAGCGCGATAACAATGGCGGTCCAACCTTTTTGGCTAGCAGTCAGCTTTTGCATGGGACCAACCCTACTCTGATGGCGCCCAGGAGATGATGCGGGCCTGCGATTCTGGGTCTTCCATCACACGCGTGTCACGGTCCAGAGTGACTAGTAGGTAGCGTGTGGCCAGCTGTTCAACGAGGCCCCCGCCCCACTCCGCCACCACGACGGCGCTATCGAGTTCGGAGTCCAGGTCGAGCGCATCCAACTCGCCGAGCGGGTCGACCGAGCCGGTGCCGCCGACGCTGTCGAGGAGCCGGTAGGCATCAACATGTACGAGCGCAGGCCCACCCGTCGGGTTTTTGTGTTCGCGCGCGATGATGAAAGTGGGGCTAGTCACGCGCCCTTTCACACCCATCCCTTGGGCGATTCCCTGCGTGAGGGTGGTTTTGCCGGCGCCGAGGGGGCCGTCGAGGATGACAACGTCGCCAGCTTCCAGCGCCTCGCCCAGCGTGCGGCCGAACGCGCGCGTGTCATCAGCGCTCGCGCATTCGACGGTTCCTGGGGAATCAAACGGTTGCTTCATGGCTCTCCTGCTTATCGACGTACTCCCTCACCACACGCCCACCCGGCGCACACACCACCTCGTAGTGGATCGTGCCCACCCGGCGCGCCAGCTCAGCGGCACTCATGCCGCCGCCTCCGAAGATGACTGCTTGGTCACCAACGTTTATGCCCGCGCGGTCAGCCCCCAGCCACACGATGAATTGGTCCATGCACACCCGGCCGACCTGTGGGTAGCGGCGACCACCGATGGTGACCTCGATGTGATCCTGCCAGGCACGCGGGATTCCGTCGGCGTATCCCATCGGGACAATGGCGGTCCAGCCATCCTCCGGTGCTGTCCAGGTCAAACTGTAGCTCGCCCCTTCGCCCTTGCTGATGCGCTTCACGGCGGTGAGCCCAGCGGACAGGGTCATCGCTGGTTGAAGTTCAGCGCCAGCGCCAGCCGTCGCGTCGGCCCCAGTGCCCTCCACCGGGTTAAGCCCGTAGAGCGCGATACCCGGGCGGACCATCCCGAAAGCATTTTCCGGACCGGTGAGTGTGCCCGGTGAGTTGGCCAAATGGTTCACGGGCACCTCTAACCCGTGGGCGCGGGCAAGGGTGATGGCCCGCTGAAAAGCATCACGCTGCACCTGGTTGTAGGGATGGGTGGGTTCATCAGCACAGGCAAAGTGCGACATCAGACCGCGAACCTCCAGGCCGGAGGCGGTGGCAAGGTCGAAGGCTTGCGGCCAGTCTTCCTCATCAATCCCGGAGCGATTGAGGCCGGTGTCCACGATGAGGTGCACGGGGCACTTCACGTTGTGGTTCACCAGCCAACGCAGATGCTCCAAGCCGGGAACCCCCACCTCGATGCCCTCAGGGATCTCCTCCCCCGGCTGCCAAATCCACGCCAGTACCGGTTTATCGGTGAGCTGGCGGATCCGGGCAGCCTCCGCAAGAGTGGCCACCCCGAACGCGTCGGCGCCGGCGTCTTCCATCGCCGGGATAACGCGCTGCGCACCATGGTTATAGGCGTCTGCTTTGACCACGCACATGAGTTTGGCCTCACCCGCCACGCGCTTCATCACGGCAGTGTTGTGTGCAATCGCACCGAGGTCAATGGTCAAGGTGGCGGGACTCATAGCTGTCATTGTGCCAGCTGCCCCACATCACACCAGATGCAGCACACCCAGACCCGCCAACAACACCGCCACGGCCCACGTCGCACCAGCGGATACGGCTGCGGAGTTCTGTCGCGCAGCCTCAAACACGCGGCCGGCAGGGCTCTCCGGGTAGTGGCGAACCCAGGCGACAAGCAGGGCACATAGCGTGGGCAAACTCAACGCGACGGTGGCGTACAACACCAGGAAGGCGTAGCGGGTCCCCACTGGCACACCCGCCGTGGAAAGCACCGCCAAGCCGCCATAGAACGGCACCGACGTCGCTGACTGGATGATGCCCAGCACGAAGCCCACCAGCACCGTCGTGCCGGATGGGGTGCGCAGCGGCCGCATAATGCGCTGCACAAGCCCGGAATTATCACCGCCACGCACAGCAAGCACCGCGGTAAGAAGACCGGTGGCAATGAGCAAAATGCCAAACACCGGCCCGTCGACAAAGCGATGCACCACATCGCCCAGCCCGTCGAATACGACGAGCATCAAGAAGGCCAACGATGCAACGCCGAGCCAGTCGCCGGCGATGAGCAAAGCGGCGGTCGTCGGAAAGCGAGGTGCCACAATGCCCACCGCGACGATGACCCCGATCAACAACAGGTTGATCGAGTCAATGAACGCGAAGCCGAGAGCTGCGAGCACTACTCGACCGTGACCGATTTGGCCAGGTTGCGCGGCTTATCAATGTCATCGTTGCCGCACTCCCGCGCGATGAACGCCGCGAGGAACTGCAACGGAACCGTAGCCAGCAACGGCTGCATGATCGTCGGCGACTGCGGGATGCGGATGAGCCAGTTCGCGTACGGCTCCACCGAGGTATCGCCTTCCTCCGCGATCACAATCGTCTTCGCGCCACGCGCCCGGATCTCCTGGATGTTGGACACGATCTTCGAGTGCAGCTGCGGCAACCCGCGCGGGCTCGGCACGATGACCACGACCGGCAGATCGTCCTCGATCAGCGCAATCGGACCGTGCTTCAATTCGCCTGCCGCGAAACCTTCCGCATGGATGTACGCGAGCTCCTTCAGCTTCAGCGCTCCCTCAAGCGCAATTGGGAAGCCAACACCGCGCCCCAGGAAGAGCATCGTCTGCACCGCGCCAAGCGTCGAAGCAATCTGCTTCGCCTGGTCGTGGCTGGCCAGCGCCTCCTCGATCTTGGCCGGAATCGCCTCAAGCTCATCCCAGATCGCACGGATCTCATCCGGGTATTTCGTGCCCTTCGCCTGCGCGAGAGCAAGACCCACGATGTAGTTCGCCGCCACCTGCGCAAGGAACGCCTTCGTCGACGCCACACCGATCTCTGGACCCGCATGGGTGTACAGCACTGCATCGGACTCACGCGGAATCTGCGAACCATTCGTGTTGCACACCGCAAGCACCTTCGCGCCCTGCGTTTTCGCGTGGCGCACGGCTTCCAGCGTGTCAGCTGTCTCACCGGACTGGGAGATCGCGAGCACGAGCGTGCGCTCATCCAGCACCGGGTCGCGGTAGCGGAACTCAGAGGCCA
>NZ_CAMXWS010000041.1 GCF_947253065.1 uncultured Corynebacterium sp. | reverse complement strand
TGTTGATCCATATTTTCACTCTGGGTATTCTGACGAATTCCATTCTGGTGTGGTCACAGAACCTCACCGAGCGCTTCTTGCAACAGAAGTTGCCGGATTCAGCACGCCCGGCCCAACTATTGCGCTCCCGCATTCTGAATGTCGGGGTTGTTGCTGTCCTTCTTGGGCAGCTATTTAACGAGGTCCAGCTGCACTGGGTTCTCACATGGGTCGGCTCTGCACTGGTCGTCGGCTCACTGGGTTGGCATGCGGCAAGCCTCGGGGCGCAAATCGTTGCTGTAGACCCGACGAAACGGTTCCGGCCGATGACATGGGGATATGTGGCGTCAGCAGTTTCTCTAGTTGTCGGTGGCCTCTTCGGTGCTGCGCTCGCCCTTGAATTTGGCGGTGTTTGGGAGCAGCGCGTCATGCTCTCGCACATGCTCCTCAATATCGGCGGATTCGTGGGATTCGCGGCGTTGACGTCGTTAGTCGTACTCTTGCCCGCGATGTGGCGGATGAAGGCAATGGTCGCTCATCCCCGCAATGTCCTCGTCATTCTCGGTGCAGGCCTAGTGCTTGCTGTCGCTGGTGCACTGTTTGGCAGCTCCCTTGTTTTCGGGCTCGGTGTGCTTGTTTATACCGCGGCATGGGCTTGGGCACTTCAAACGTGGTGCGCTGGTGTGTTTTCCACAAACCCGCGCGAGCATTTTTCTTATTCGGGCATGTCTGTGTTGCTCGCCGTCGCATGGCTCGTTGCGGCGCTCACCACATTCGGCACGTCGGCATTGCTTATCGACGGCTACTTGGATTCCCTCACCGCCCCCGTCCTTCCGCTTCTCGTCGGTTTTGCTGCACAGCTGCTCATTGGAACGATGAGCTATTTGATGCCTGTCACCATCGGGGGTGGGCCAGCAGCGACCCGGGCAAGTCTGAAAGAACTCGACCGTGCGGCAGGAGCGCGTGTACTCGTCTTCAACCTCGCATTGGTGGGTTGGCTCTTCGCGCCGTCGTCAATTGCGCGGATTGTGTGCAGCTTGCTGGCCTGCGGGTGCCTAGTCGTTTTTATTCCGCTGTTGGCCCGCGCTGTCAAAGCTCAGCGAGCCGTGATCATGAGCAAAGCCGCAGCTAGCTCGAAGCCTGCCTAGTTGGTAACGATCACGTCGAAGACCATGCCTCGTGCCCTGTGCGAGGCCATTGTGCACCAGCCCTGGGTATCCGATTCATAGGTGCCAAAATCGCGGACGACTGTTGTTCCCGGCGGAATGATGCCCGAGTAATGCGATCCGATCTTCAGGTCGTGGTTTCGGTCATCTTCATTCGTGATTTTCAAAACAACCGGGGTGGTCGGATCCACCTCTACCTGCGCGGGGAAGTACTTCATGCCCTTGATCGAAATTTCTTGGATCACTGGGCCCGTGAGATTATTCGCACCGTTTGAACGCGCATGGGACACCAATGCGCCCGCGACTGAAGCGATGATCAGGAGAGCCACTAAAATCCACGCCGTCACGTTGCCACGGCGAGTCAGCGTGGTGCGGGGTGAAGCCGTCATTAGTTCTGGAAGTCGACGACCAGACGAGTCGGTTCGTGCAGGACCTGCACCTGGTATGGGCGCTCGTTGATGAGGCCCACGACATACTGAGAATCTGCCTCAAAGGAGCCACCGTTGATGACGTCCACGATATTTCCGGAGGCAAGACCCAGCTCCTTCTTGCCGGCGTACTTCGCATCGGCAGACATGTCACCGGATGTGCCGTGAATATTGATCTCTAGTTTCGCATTGCCCGGCACCTCAAGCGGGAAGCCGGAGGCCTGCTGGCGTGGGTCATCGTTGTAGCCAATGTGGTACTGCGGATCGCCGGTGCCCTCGAATTCAAAGACCAAACGGTCGAAACCATCGTGGGAGCCGACACGAATATCAGTGGTGCGCAGCTCGCCGTACGCCTCCCCGAATTTTTCGGTGGGCTCAGTGCTGTACTCACCCTTTGGCTTCTCGTCTATGGATGCAGCCTTGGTGGTGGCTTCGTCCTGCACTGGAGTTGCTTCAGTAGAGGAGTCGGAAGCTTCGGAGGCGGATGGTTGCGTGGTCATCGACGGTTCAGAGATGGAAGCGCCGCATGCGGTCAGGGCAAGTCCCGCTGCGGCGGCGACCAATACGGTTGTCAACTTGTGTGGCTGGAGTTTCATAAGTCTTAGTTTAGCTGGACTGAATCGCATTGGTGCCCGTCGACAAGCCAGCATGGTCACATGCGGGGCTATGGTGGATACCCGAATAGAACGACGATTAGTAATGCTGGCGCAAGGTGCCAGTAGGAAGGCGGATCATGGCTATCAAAGTTGGAGTTCTCGGTGCGAAGGGCCGTGTCGGCTCGGCAGTCGTAGCGGGTGTGAACGCCGCCGATGACCTTGAACTTGTGGCAGAAGTGGATGCAGGCGACTCGCTGGACAAGCTCGTGGACAGTGGGGCAGAGGTCGTCGTCGACTTCACCACCCCGAGTGCTGTGATGGGCAACTTGGAGTTCTGCATCAACAACGGCATTCACGCAGTTGTTGGCACGACTGGCTTTGATGATGAGCGCTACCAGCAGGTCCGCGATTGGTGCGCAGCCAACGAAGGCGTTGGTGTGCTGATCGCGCCGAACTTCGCCATTTCCGCTGTGCTGGCAATGGCTTTCGCACGCCAGGCTGCACCGTTCTTCGAGTCGGCGGAGGTCGTGGAATACCACCACCCGAATAAGTTGGATGCACCTTCCGGCACTGCGGTGAAGACGGCGCAGGGGATTGCGGAGGCTCGTCGAGAAGCGAAAATGTCTGCGATGCCTGACGCGACTGAGCAGGCCCTCGATGGTTCTCGCGGCGCTGATGTTGATGGTGTGAAGGTGCATGCTGTGCGCATGCAGGGCATGGTCGCGCACGAAGAAATCATCTTCGGTACCACCGACCAGTCGCTGACCATCCGCCAGGATTCTTATGGCCGCGATTCCTTCGTGCCCGGCGTGCTCACTGGTGTCCGCCAGGTCGCAGACCACGCAGGTCTCACTGTCGGGCTGGACAACTACCTGGGACTGTAAATGTCGCAGAACAAACAGCTAGACGTTCAACTCATCGCGGCGACGTCGTTCGCGGCGCCCGCGGACGTGGAGTGGGAGCAGGATCCAGTAGCCACCGACGCGGAGGCACTCGTCGAATTCGCCGGGCGCGCATGCTACGAGACTTTTGACAAGCCCAACCCGCACACCGCGAGCAACGAGGCGTACCTGCGTCACATCCTCGAAGTCGGCCACGACGCGCTGCTCGAACACGCGACGGCGACGTTGTACGTGCGTGGTCTGTCGCGCGCAGCTGGCAATGAGCTGCTTCGCCACCGCCACCTGTCGTTCTCACAGCTTTCGCAGCGCTTCGTACCGGCTGGGGAGTCCGCCGTGGTCGTGCCTGACGCGATCACGGAAGACGAAGATCTAAAGCGCATGTTCCTTTCCGCCGTTGACGAGCAGCGGTTTGTCTACGAAGAGCTCCTCCAGGCTCTAGAGAGCAACCTCGAAGCCGAACCGAACGCCCTGCTGCGCAAGAAAAAAGCACGTCAAGCAGCACGCGCGATCCTGCCGAATGCGACAGAAACCCGCTTCGTGGTCACCGGCAACTACCGGGCGTGGCGAGAATTCATCGCGGCGCGCGCCAGCGAACACGCCGACACCGAAATCCGTGAACTCGCCGTCGCATGCTTGGAAATCCTCAAGAAACAAGCGCCAGCGCTTTTCGACGACTTCCTTATCAGCACGCTTGCCGACGGCTCCGTGATGGCCACCAGCCCCTACGCCGGATAGGGCTACACGGATTCACGGACAAGAGAATGTACCCTAGATAACCATG
This sequence comes from uncultured Corynebacterium sp., assembly GCF_947253065.1. Taxonomy (GTDB): domain Bacteria; phylum Actinomycetota; class Actinomycetes; order Mycobacteriales; family Mycobacteriaceae; genus Corynebacterium. The sequence goes on along the minus strand of NZ_CAMXWS010000041.1, from coordinate 11,146 downwards.
GGCATTTCAACGAAAGCACAAACCGGTGCAGAAGAACTCGGCACTGTCGGTATTGCAATGGTCACCCCGTTTGACCGCAATGGTGAACTCGACCTGGAGACCGGGCGAAAGTTGGCTGCCCACCTAGTCGACAATGGAGTCGACTCTCTCATCCTCGGTGGCACGACCGGTGAGTCGCCGACTACCTCGTCCGAAGAGAAGATCGCACTGATCAAGGCAGTGCGTGAAGAATTGGGCGACCGCGTCAAGATCATGGCGGGTGCGGGCACGAATGACACACGTTCCACGACTGAGCTGGCCAAGGCATCACGTGATGCTGGCGCAGATTCGTTGCTCGTGGTCACGCCGTACTATTCCAAGCCATCCCAGGCTGGATTGCTCAAGCACTTCACCGCCGTCGCGGAGGCTACAGAATTGCCGATCTGCCTCTACGACATTCCGGGTCGCTCCGGCATCCCGATTGCTGGTGAGACGATCCGTGAACTGGCCAAGCTGCCCACAGTGAAGGCCGTTAAGGACGCTAAGGGAGATGTGCTCGAGGCGACCTCGATTATCAATGACACCGACCTGGCCTGGTACTCTGGCGACGACGTTCTCAACCTGCCGTGGTTCTCTGTCGGCGCTACCGGAGTTATTTCCGTTATTGCGCACGCAGCCCCAGGTTTGATGAGAGAAATGGTGACAAGCTTCGAGGAAGGCGACCTCGCCCGTGCGCGGGAAATCAACGCCACCACCATGGCCGTGCTTGCTGGACAGCAGGCAGTGCTTGGTGGAGTGACATTTGCAAAGGCAGCCCTGCGCCTGCAGGGCATCGAGGTCGGAGACCCCCGCCTGCCCGTCGCCCCTGCGGACGAACGGCAGATGGAGGCTCTGCGCCAAGATATGGAAAAGGCTGGAGTCCTATAAGTATGAACGAACCCCGCAATCGCTCCCGTAAAGTGACCCGCAAGGCGGGCCCGCCAGAGGCCGGAGATCAGCAGCCGGTCTTTCAGGCCGCGGATACTCAACCTGGCGACAACGGGGGCAACGGTTCCAACAAGTCCGGCGGTAGCAACCGCGACAATAAGCCGAATAACGGTGGCAACAACGGCGGAAACGGTAATAACCGTGGCAATGGTGGCAACGGTAACAACCGTGGTGGCCGTGGCAATAACGGTGGCGGCAATAACGGTGGCGGCAACAACCGCGGTCGTGGCCGCGGACGTGGTCGCGGTCGTGGTGGTCGCGGTGGCGATAATCGCCGCAACCCCGTCAAGGGCATGCAGGGCGCAGACCTGACGAAGCGTCTGCCTGCACCGCAGAAGCCGCCGCAGAATGGTCTGCGCATCTACGCACTGGGTGGCATTTCTGAGATCGGCCGTAACATGACGGTCTTCGAGTACAACGGTCGTCTGCTGATCGTCGACTGTGGTGTGCTCTTCCCGTCTTCCGACGAGCCGGGCGTGGACCTGATCCTCCCGGACTTCGGCCCGATTGAGAACAAGCTGGACAAGGTCGAAGCACTCGTGGTCACCCACGGCCACGAGGATCACATCGGTGCTATCCCATGGCTGCTCAAGCTGCGCCCGGATATTCCGATCTACTCGGCGAAGTTCACTAATGCACTCATCGCTGCGAAGACGAAGGAGCACCGTCAGCGTCCGAAGCTGAACGAGGTTAACCCGAAGTCCGAGGTGACCGTTGGTCCGTTCAACCTGCGCTTCTTCCACGTCGGTCACTCGATTCCGGACTGCCTCGGTGTCGTGATCAAGACCGGTGCGGGCACCGTCTGCATGACTGGTGACGTCAAGGTCGATATGACCCCGTACGACAACAAGCCGACGGACCTGCCGGCGCTGGCCCGTTACGGCGATGAAGGCATTGACCTCTTCCTGTGCGATTCCACCAACGCCACCATCCCGGGTATCTCTGCTTCCGAGGCGGGCATTGAGGAAAATCTCATTCGCATCGTGCAAAACGCTAAGCAGCGTGTTGTTCTCGCGTCCTTCGCATCGAATGTCTCGCGTGTGCAGATGGCGGTCAATGCCGCTGTCGCTTCGGGCCGCAAGGTCGCTTTCAACGGTCGCTCCATGATCCGCAATATGGAGATCGCCGAGAAGATGAACCTTCTCAAGGCGCCGAAGGGAACCATTGTTCCGATCGATGAGGCTGCGAAGATGGCTCCACACCGCGTCATGCTGATCACCACTGGTACACAGGGTGAGCCGATGGCTGCGCTGTCGCGCATGTCGCGCCGTGAGCACCGTCAGATCACCGTCCGCGATGGCGACACGATCATCCTGTCCTCCTCGCTCATTCCGGGCAATGAGGAAGCAGTCTTCGCCGTGATCAATAACCTCGCCCAGATCGGTGCGAATGTGATCACCAGCGATGATGCACACGTTCACGCATCCGGTCACGGTTATGCCGGCGAGCTTCTGTTCCTGTACAACATGGCACGTCCGCGCAATGCAATGCCGGTGCACGGCGAGTGGCGTCACCTCCGCGCCAACAAGGAGCTGGCTATTGCTACCGGTGTGAAGCCGGAGAACACTGTGCTGGCACAGAACGGTGTTGTCGTGGACATGGTCGACGGCAAGCTCAAGGTCGCTGGCCAGTACCAGGTGGGCAACCTGTACGTCGATGGCACGACCATGGGCGACGTGGACCCGGATGTCCTGACAGACCGCACGAACCTGGCTGCCGGTGGTGTCATCTCGATTACGTGTGTGATTGATGACCGCACGAGCCGCCTCATCGAGCGTCCGGTTGTGTCCACCACAGGTCTCGTCGACGATGACCGTGGAGTCCTGCCGGACATCATCGAACTGGTTGAGAACACAATGATGGATCTCGCCGCCGAAGGCGAGAATGATCCATACCGCATGGTGCAGCAATTGCGTCGTCGCATCTCCCGCACGATCGAGCAGAAATACAAGCGCGAGCCTGTGATTCTGCCGACCGTCGTTCCGATGAACGCCGATGACACCACTCCGTTGAGCAACGAGGACATCGAAGCATCTCGCGAGTCGCTGTAAAAGGGGAATCAGCTTCCCCTTGAACCGATGGGCCCCAGCCAAGCTAGGCTGGGGCCCATGTCGTTTCAGCAAAAAGAGCGTGAAAAACTAGCTGACCTCCTGCTCGAACTCGGCCCAGATGCACCGACCTTGTGTGCGGGGTGGACCACTGCCGATCTGGCAGCGCACTTGTATCTGCGCGAGCGCCAGCCGTACATGGCGGGCGGGTATTTCCTGCCCCAGCTGAAGAAGATGACGAAGGATGCTGAGGCCAAGATTCGCCAGCGTCCTTTTGAAAACGTGGTCAAGGAGTGGGCAGCGGGCCCGCCGGTGTTTTTGAAGCCGCTCGATAAGGTTTTAAATACTTCAGAGCACTTCATTCACCACGAAGATGTTCGCCGGGGGAGGGGGGAGGTCGTCCCGCGTGAATTCTCCCGTGCTGTGGAAGATCAATTGATGAAGGCTGCGAAGCTGATGGGGAAGATGGCGCTCTCTTCGTCGGTTGTCCCGGTGGTGCTCACTCCGCCGAATCACCCGCCACTTACTCTTGGTGGTCCGCGGGGCGTGGCGGATCAGGGGGATCGCGTAGTCCGTGTGTCTGGTGAACCGGGCGAGCTCCTTTTGTGGGTCACCGGTCGTGACTCAGTCCAGGTTGAGATCACCGGCGACCAGCAGGATATTGCGAAGGTCAAGCGTCAGATCTAGACACTCCGAAAATTAGGTGCACCGGTGTGGCGCATGTGACTTGAGGTGTGTCTGGGCATTACAGTGGTGCCCATGTCTGTCACGAGTACCTCGCGCCGCCAGAAAGGCCGCTCTAAAACCGGACCGAAGAGTCGTGATGCCCGCACCAGCGGGTATTCCCGCAATTCTTCTGCCGGTTCGATGGCCGCAGCCGACTCCGCTGATGAGCGCGTCGGCTCTGCTGTCGGCGCCGTCGGTCGTGGCATGGGAAATGCCGCGCGTGAAGTGACTGGAGCTTTCGGTGCGGTTGGCCGTAAGGCTGGTTCGCGTCGACGTCGGAATGAGGACCTGCTCGATGACATGAAGGCTCCTTCGCGCCGCCGTCGGAAGCGGAAAGCGAAGGACTCCTATGAGGAAGCCGATTCTTATGACGCGGACAGCGCTGAGGAGACACACACTGTGGACGATTCGTACGATGCTGATGATGTAGATATGTCCGACAGCGGACGCCGCGTGGATGCTCTAGGGCTGATCCTGATCGGACTCGCTGCTGTTCTGGGCGCGTCGGTATGGCTGGATATTGCTGGCCCGGTCGGTGCTGCTATTGCTAGCGGTGCACACTGGATCATTGGTGCAGGTGCACTGATTTTGCCGGTGGTGCTCGTTGGCATTGCCGTTGCGATGATGCTGGGGCTGGGCAACTCATTTTCTGAGCGCGCCCATAGCGGTGTTGGCCTGACCATTATCGCTGTTTGCATGCTCGGCTTGATCCACATTTTCGCGGGCAATCCGTCTGATTGGGCTGATCGCAAGATCGCCGGTGGTGCGATTGGCGCGGTCGTCGGTGGACCGTTGAGTGCTGGATTCACTCCGTTTGTGGCTGTCCCTCTCCTTGGACTTGTGATTGTTTATGCAGCACTGCTGGCTACCGGCATCACCGTGCGTGAGTCTGTCGACTACATCCGTAGTCTGCTGCAGGGAATCGCTTCCAATGCGCACACGCCGGATCCGGAGGATGAAGACTCCGACGATATGTACGGCTATGTCGAGTCGGATCTCGACGACATCGCTGAGGGGCGCGAGCGTCGCCCACGCGAACAGGCGCAGGACCGTACGAAGAGTCGCACCCGCAAACGTTCACGCACGCCGATGGACAATTATCCCGTCGACGAAGACGCTTCGGACCCCACGCTTTTCGACGCCCCGTCCGAACCCACCCCCCGTCGACGCCCCGCGCCGTCCAACGAGACTCGCGTGCTGTCCCGTTCTTCTGCTGCGGACGAAGCAGCGTTCACCGAGCAGCTCCCCGCTGCAGGCGCCCCGGCGGGAGCAGGTGCTGCAGGTGCTGCAGGTGCTGCAGCAGCCGGTGCCGGCGCCGCGGCTGGTGCCGCTGCAGCTGCAAGCAAGCCAGCCCGGAAGAAGCGCGGACCAAAGCCATCTGATACCGCACCTATCGAAGCGGTGCAGGACAACGCCTCGGATGAAAACGACGCAGTGACCCAAGCGCGCGAAGAAATGCGCAAGCAGATCATCGCCCGCTCGGGCATCGATGCTTCCTCCATTCCCGCTTCCATACCGAATTCGGAGAAGGAGCAAAAGCAGGCTGACGCTCCTGCCGTGCGGGAACCGGAGGGCGAAAGTGACTACGACCTGCCGTCGACAAGCTTGCTCATTCCGGGCAACGCGCCGAAGACTCGCACGGAAACCAACGACCGGATGATCGAAGCGATCACCGAAGTCTTTGAAGAATTCAAGGTCGATGCTGCGGTCACCGGATTCTCGCGTGGTCCGACAGTGACGCGCTACGAAGTCGAGCTTGGGCCTGGCGTAAAGGTTTCCAAGATCACGAACCTGCAGTCCAACCTGGCTTATGCGGTGGCGACGGACAACGTCCGCCTGCTCACCCCGATTCCTGGCAAATCCGCTGTGGGTATTGAGGTTCCGAATGCCGACCGCGAGATGGTCCGCCTCCGCGACGTCCTCGATGCGCCGAATGTGCGCTCGGAGCAGGACCCGATGTTGATCGGTCTGGGCAAAAATATTGAAGGCGATTTTGTCTCTGCATCCGTTCAGAAGATGCCGCACTTGCTCGTGGCTGGTTCAACTGGTTCCGGTAAGTCCGCATTTGTGAACTCGATGCTGGTCTCGCTGCTCACCCGCGCAACGCCGGAAGAGGTCCGACTCATCCTCGTTGACCCGAAGATGGTGGAGCTGACCCCGTATGAAGGCATCCCGCACCTGATCACTCCGATCATTACTCAGCCGAAGAAGGCAGCGGCCGCACTGCAGTGGCTTGTTGAAGAGATGGAGCAGCGCTACATGGACATGAAGTCCGCGCGCGTGCGTCACATCAAGGACTTCAACAAGAAGGTCCGTTCCGGTGAGCACACCGCACCTCCAGGATCCGAGCGTGAGATGCGCCCGTACCCGCTCATCGTCTGTGTGGTCGATGAGCTTGCCGACCTCATGATGACCGCCCCGAAGGAAATCGAGGACTCGATCGTCCGCATCACCCAGAAGGCACGTGCCGCGGGCATCCACCTTGTCTTGGCTACGCAGCGTCCGTCTGTTGACGTGGTCACCGGCCTGATCAAGACCAACGTTCCGTCGCGCCTCGCATTTGCGACGTCCTCGCTGACCGATTCCCGAGTCATTCTCGACCAGGGTGGCGCGGAGAAGCTCATTGGTATGGGCGACGCGCTGTTCATTCCGCAGGGTGCCGGCAAACCACAGCGCCTCCAAGGTGCATTTGTCTCCGACGAAGAGATCCAGGCTGTCGTTGATGCCGTCAAGCAGCAGGGCGAACCGCACTACACCGAGGGCGTTACCGAGGAAAAGGCCCCGGAGAAAAAGGAAATCGACGAAGAGATCGGCAAGGACATGGACGACCTCCTCGAAGCCGTCGAGCTCGTTGTCACCTCTCAGCTCGGTTCCACCTCAATGCTGCAGCGCAAACTCCGCATCGGCTTTGCCAAGGCGGGTCGCCTGATGGACCTCATGGAGTCCCGCGGTGTCGTCGGCCCGTCCGAGGGGTCCAAGGCCCGCGAAGTCTTGGTCAAGCCCGAGGAGCTCGAGACCATCCAGTGGATGATCAAGGGGGCCGACCCCGCCGAAGCGCCCAAGGCAGTGCTCGAAGAGCAAGCGCTTAACGACGCCTCCACTGACACCCCCGCCGACACCGACCCCGGCTCCGATGCCCAGACGGTGAAAGCGACCTATAACCCGACCGGTGGGGCGTTTTAGGAAGTTCGATGGAGAACAAGTGGATCTCGATTACATGATTGCCCCGTGCGCGAAAATTGACCTGGGCTTTTATCGGCGGGATGTAATCCAGATCCACGGCTAGTTTTCGCCTTCGAATGTCGGGCTATGTGCTCGCTTCAATGATCAAGTAGGGTTGCTTCCTGTTGGAGGGGAGTACCCCAAAAGCGCCTTGGATCGTCAACACGGCTAACCCAGTTATGAGGTTCCCGGTCCAGGCGGCCCACCATGAAAAAGGGTGGGGGAGACCTCCGGTTATTTTTCATCTCAACCGGAGGTTTCATCATGCATGTGCCCCTTTCTATTTGGCTGATCACCTCAGCAGTGATTCTCGGCTTCTTTATCTTTGACTTCGTTTCGCACGTGCGTACCCCGCACGAGCCGACGATGAAAGAATCGGGCGGCTGGGCCGCGTTCTACATGCTCATGGCATGCATTTTTGGTGGCATCGTGTGGTGGCTGTGGGACGCTGAGCACGGCGTGCAGTTCTTCACCGGCTACATCACCGAGTTATCCCTGAGTGTGGATAACCTCTTCGTCTTTGCGCTGATCATGGGTGCGTTCAAGATCCCGCGTGCATATCAGCAGAAGGTGCTGCTCATCGGCATTGTGATCGCGCTGATCTGCCGTTTGCTGTTCATTTTGCTGGGCGCAGTGATCATCGAGGCATGGTCCGATGTGTTCTACATCTTCGCTGCGTTCCTGCTGTACACCGCGATCAAGATGGTCTATGATGAGGCCACTGATCAGGAAGATCCGGATCCGAATGACATGTTCGTGGTCAAGACCCTGCGCAAGGTCATTCCGGTGACCAAGTCGTACCACAGTGACCGTCTGTTTTCGGTTACGGAAGCTGGCAAGAAGGCAGTGACTCCGCTGTTCGTTGCACTTTTGTCCATTGGCTTCATCGACGTGATGTTCGCCTTCGATTCCATTCCGGCGATCTACGGCATCACACAGGAAGCATTCCTGGTGTTCACCGCCAATGCGTTCGCGCTGCTGGGTTTGCGTCAGCTGTACTTCCTGCTGAACGGTCTGCTGGACAAGCTGGTGTACCTGCCGTACGGCCTGGCGGTCGTGCTGGGCTTTATCGGTGCAAAGCTTCTGCTCCATGCTCTGCACGAGAACAATCTGTCGTTCATTAATGGTGGCGAGAACGTCAATGTGCCAGAGGTCAGCACCGTGCTGTCGCTGGTGGTCATTGTTGCGGTGTTGGCGGTGACGGCGGTGGCGTCGATCATTAAGGAGCGCGCGGATGTCAAGGCCGGGCGTTCCAGCCGTGAGGAGCAGAAGTACCATATTGACTACGACGATCACGGGAATCGTCGCAAGGTGGACGCCCAGGGCCATCACATCGAGTGGGTCGATGACCCAGCGACGTCCGGCAAGGGCGATCACACCGCGACCGGTTCGCGTGAGACCGCTCATTTGGACGTCGCGCGCGGTGGCCGGAAGAAATAACTCGGATTAGTCCCAAGCGCGGATGACCGGGGTCCATTCACGGATCTCCCGGTCGGCCAGGGCGTTGGCGGCGAGGTAGGGGTCGTCGGCAAGCAATGCTTCGGCATCAGCGATGGATGCGCCTTCGTCCAGACGTACGATGATGATGGACTGCTCGTCACCAGCGAAAGGGCCAGCTGCAATCACTTTGCCTTCGGCTTTGAGCGTGCCGATGAAGTCGCGGTGCGCTGGGCGGGTTTCTTGAACGAGGGATTTGTCGCCATACGTGTAAGTCGCAATGAAATAGCTCATGGGCGCGAAGTCTAGCGCGCGACATGGAATGTAGGGTTGGGGGTGTGAATGCACCATCCCAGCAGAAGCCCTCGAATTGGAATGTGCCCAACGTCTTAACGTCGTTGCGCATCATTTTCGTCCCAGTCCTAGCGTGGCTCGTGCTCACCGAACGGTGGTGGTGGGCGTTTGGTCTGTTCGTGGCGCTGATGATTACGGACAAGCTGGACGGCGATATTGCCCGTTCCCGTGGACTGATCACTGACTTCGGCAAAATTGCGGACCCGATCGCTGACAAGGCGCTGATGATCACAGCGCTGGTGACGTTGAATATTGCCGGCCCGTTGCCGATCTGGATCACCGTCGTCATTTTGGTGCGTGAGCTGGGTATTACATTGTGGCGCATGGTGCTGTTGCGCGGTGGAAAGGTCGTGCCGGCATCGAAGGGTGGCAAGCTCAAGACCGTGCTGCAATCCGTTGGCGTGGGTATGTACTTGTGCCCACTGCCGAGCTGGATGGATATGCCGACGCTGGTGGTCATGCTCATCGCAGTGGTGGTCACGGTGGTCACCGGCGTGCAGTACCTCGTTGATGGTGCGAAGGCGAACAGGACGGCAGCATGAGCGAGAGCATGCTTATCGACGTCCCAAGTGCCCCCACCCTCGTCCGCACCCTGACCGAGCGCGGAGAGACCCTCGCGTTCTGTGAATCTTTGACTGCCGGTTTGGCCTGTTCCACCGTGGCTTCGGTTCCGGGTGCATCGCAGGTTTTGCGTGGGGGACTGGTCACGTACGCGACGGATCTGAAGGAAGCTTTGGCAGGTGTGCCGTCTTCCATCCTGGAGACCCACGGTCCGGTGGCTGCCTCTACTGCTCGTCATATGGCTCGTGGTGCGCAGAAAGCTTGTGGTGCCACGTGGGGTGTTGCATTGACCGGTGTGGCTGGCCCGGACCCACAGGATGGGCATCCGGTTGGCGAGGTTCATATTGCGGTGGCTGGACCGAGTCGTACGGTGTCGCACCCGGCTTCGGCGATTCTGGCCGATATCGCCAATCACCCAGAGCTGACGCGGTTCGCATTGGCGCCTGACCATGATGAGCCGGTGCGCGTGGTGGTGGGGAATCGACAAGAAATCCGTCAACTGTCCGTGGCAGCCGCTATGGTTGCCGTAATGCATGAAGTGAGTCGGGAACAAAACGAAGGGGAGAACCGTTGAACGACGTGATGGCAACTACAACGACGCTCAATTACAAGTCCGCCCCGTCGGCCCGTCTGCACGACCGTGGTGTGGCGCACGCACCTAAGTCGACATCCCGCAGGGTCCGCGAACCGCTTCTTCGTGAAGCACTTGGCATGTCCTTGCGTGCTTTCCGCGCCGACAAAGGCGTGACGCTGCGCGAACTTGCGGACGAAGCACGAGTCTCCCCGGGCTATATCTCCGAGTTGGAACGTGGCCGCAAAGAAGTCTCGTCCGAACTTCTTGCCTCCGTCTGCGTGGCATTGGATACCACGGTGTCCGAGTTGCTGCTTGAGGCAGCTGCAAACTTGACTCTCCAGTCCATGGAGGACGAGCTGGCGCATACCCCGCCCGCTGCAGCAGAGGTCTAAACACACCCCGCGCATGTGGCGGGGCTCCGCTACGATTGAACCGTTAGCGACGAATTACGTGACGTGGTTGAACACTGCGTCGTAGAAAGGCTATTTACACGACCATGGCTAATCCCTTCAGCAAATTCTGGAATTACCTGATGGCCCTCTTCGACAACAAGATCGAAGAGAATGCAGACCCGAAGATCCAGATCGAGCAGGCGATCGGTGAAGCGCAGCGCCAGCACCAGGAACTGTCTCAGCAGGCTGCTGCCGTGATTGGTAACCAGCGCCAGCTGGAGATGCAGCTTAACCGCCGCCTGGCTGATGTAGAGAAGCTGCAGTCGAATACCAAGCAGGCTCTGCAGTTGGCTGATAAGTCCCGCGCTGAGGGCGACAATGCCAAGGCCACCGAGTACGAGAACGCCGCGGAAGCTTTCGCTGCTCAGCTGGTCACCGCTGAGCAGGGCGTGGAAGACACCAAGGCTCTGCACGACCAGGCACTCCAGCAGGCTGAGCAGGCTAAGAAGGCAGTGGAGCGAAATTCCATGAAGCTGCAGCAGCAGGTCGCTGAGCGTTCCAAGCTGCTGTCCCAGCTTGAGCAGGCCAAGATGCAGGAGAAGGTCTCCGAGTCCCTGCAGTCGATGAACTCCATCACCGATGGCGCTACCCCGAACTTGGACCAGGTGCGGGAAAAGATCGAGCGCCGATACTCCAAGGCCCTCGGCCAGGCTGAGCTTGCGCAGAGCTCCGTTCAGGGCCGCATGGCTGAGGTTGAGCAGGCCGGCATCCAGATGGCTGGTCACAGCCGCCTCGAGCAGATCCGTGCTGAGATGGGCGGTCAGCTTGAGTCCGGTAAGAAGCAGGCCATCGAGCAGGGCAACTCT
>NZ_CAMXWS010000040.1 GCF_947253065.1 uncultured Corynebacterium sp. | reverse complement strand
CTCCCACGGGACTCCCACGGGGATCCACTCGGACCTCCCTGAAAGCAACGAAACCCCGGGAAACCATGCGAATGGTTCCCGGGGTTAGTCGTGTGGCAAGGGCCTTAAGGCTTAGAGGCCACCGACGACCTCATCGCGGGCAGCGACCATGTTGGCCAGGGCCGGCTCGACCTCGGCGTAGCCGCGGGTCTTCAGGCCACAGTCCGGGTTGACCCAGAGGCGATCGGTCGGGACGTTGACCAGCGCGGCCTTGATCAGCTCGACCATTTCTTCCTTCGACGGGACGCGCGGGGAGTGGATGTCGTAGACACCCGGGCCGATCTCGGCGTGGAAGGTCTCGTCGATGTCCTCGAGCAGCTCCATCTTGGAACGTGCAGCCTCGATGGAGGTGACGTCAGCGTCCAGGCCAGCGACAGCGTCGATGATCTGGCCGAACTCGGAGTAGCAGAGGTGGGTGTGGATCTGGGTGGTCGGTGCTGCCTCCAATGCGACGAGGCGGAAGGCGCGGACTGCCCAGTCGAGGTAGGACGGACGGTCCTCCTCACGCAGCGGAAGGAGCTCGCGGAGTGCTGGCTCATCGATCTGGATGACCTTGATGCCGGCCTTCTCCAGGTCAGCGACCTCGTCAGCCAGGGCGACGCCGATCTGGTCGGCGGAGACGGACAGCGGAACGTCATCGCGCTTGAAGGACCAGGCCAGGATGGTCACCGGGCCGGTGAGCATGCCCTTGACCGGCTTGTCGGACAGGGACTGTGCGTAGGCGGACCACTCGGTGGTCATGGCCTCCGGGCGGGAGACGTCACCAACGACGATTGGCGGACGGGTGCAGCGGGAGCCGTAAGACTGGACCCAGCCGTTCTCGGTGACAACAAAGCCGTCGAGAAGCTCGGCGAAGTACTGGACCATGTCGTTGCGCTCCGGCTCGCCGTGAACCAGAACGTCGAGGCCGAGGCGCTCCTGCAGCTCGATGACGTTCTTGACTTCCTGCTTGAGAGCCTCGTTGTACTGCTCGTCATTCAGCTCACCGGCGCGGTGGTCGGCGCGAGCCTTGCGGATCTCGGTGGTCTGCGGGAAGGAACCGATCGTGGTGGTCGGCAGCTTCGGCAGGCCAAGAGCCTTCTGTGCTTCCTGACGCTCAGCGAATTCCGGCTGGCGCTGGACGGCGCCGGAAGGCAGGGCGTCGACGCGCTCAACAACAGCAGCGTTGTGGATACGGGTGGACTCGGCACGGGTACGCACGGCACGGTCGGAACGGCCGAATGCCTCCGGCGCGTTCTCCTCACCAGCGACGAGAGCGGTGATCTCCTCGATCTTCTCGTCAGCAAAGGAGAGCCACGGTGCGACGTCGACCGGGATGTTCTTCTCAGCGTTGAGGGTGTGCGGGACGTGCTGCAGGGAGGTGGAGGTGGACACGGATTCAGTGCCCAGCTTGTTCAGTACCTCGACCTTTTCGCGCAGGTTGGCGGCCCAGACGTTGCGGCCGTCGATGAGACCGGCAACGAGGGTGGTGTCCTTGCCGTCGAAGGCAGCAGCGACGCGTGCTGGGTAGTCAGCATCAGCGTCGAGGGTCCACGGGGAAAGGTCGACGTGAACGGCATCCGGTGCGACGGCAGCCAGGGCATCGAGGCCCTTGCGTGCAGAACCGTACGGGGTGGTCACGTAGACCTGCGGGCGGTTGTCAGAAGCCAGGAGCTTGGACCATGCCTGCTCGGTGTACTTAGCCAGGTCAGCGTCCGAGGTGGACAGGTCAGCGACCAGTGCCGGTTCAGCGACCTGGACCCACTCGACGCCGGCTTCCTTGAGGGCGGCGAAGACGGTGGCGTAGGCGTCGACAAGCTTGTCCAGCAGGGACCACTCGACCGGCTTGGACAGGGCGAGCAGGGTGACCGGGCCGACGAGTGCCGGGCGGACCTTGTGGCCAGCCTCGCGTGCTTCCTCAACCAGGCGGACGATGCGCTCCGGCGCCGGGGTGATGTCCTGACCAGCGGAAACCTCCGGTACGAGGTAGTGGTAGTTGGTGTCGAACCACTTGGTCATCTCCAGCGGCACGCGGGTGTCGTTGCCGCGGGCGAGGGCGAATTCCTCGTCGAGGTCGGTGCCACCGGCGATCAGGCCGACGGTCAGACCGGTCTCGAGGACCTGGTCGTAATAAGCAACGTCAGCCGGGATGGCGTAGTCCTCGGTCAGGCCGAGGTCGCGCAGGTGGTTGTAGGTATCAATGCGCAGCGCACGGGTGGTGGTGCGGAAGGTCTCCGCGTCGATGCGGCCGGCCCAGTAGGACTCCAGCGCGCGCTTCAGCTCGCGGTTGGCGCCGATGCGGGGGTAGCCCTCGATCGTGGCCTTGGGGAATGTGCTCACTGTTTCTCCTTGTTATTTCTGTTTGGGTTCTATTCCGAGCCGCGACAGCAGGTCTTGCGTCACCGCCAGATTGTTGTGGGTGTAGATGTGCAGGCCGCCTACGCCGGCGTCGAGAAGCTTGCCGGCGAGTTCAACGGTGAGCTGCATGCCCACTTCGTATTCCTCGTCGGGGTCGCTCGCCGCCGCCAGCTTTTCGACGACACGCTGCGGCACCTCGATCCCCGACAGCACGCCCATGCGCTGGGCCCGCTTCAGGCTCGTCATAGGCATGATGCCGGGGATCAGGGGGATGCGTACGCCCGCCATGCGTGACTGCTCAGCGAAGCGGAGGTAGTCCTCTGCCTCGAAGAACAGCTGAGTGATGGCGAAGTCTGCGCCGAGCCGTTGCTTGGACAACAAAACGTCCAAGTCCAGGTCCGGCGTGGGCGATTCAGCGTGGCCGGACGGGTAGCACGCCACGGACAGGGCGAGTTTGCCCGCGGCGAGGCGGAAGGCGTTCTCGTCCTCGATCTCGCGGATGAGCGAGAGCAGCTCGGTGGCGTACTGGAGGTAGCCCTCCGGCAGGCTGGTCTCCCCTTCCGGGAGGTCGCCGCGCAGGGCGAGGAAGCCGCGCACACCGGAGTCGATGAGGGTGCGGATCCAATCTGCCAGCTCATCGACGGGCCCAGCGGTGCATGCCAAGTGCGCGATGGTGGGCAGGTTGGTGCACTCGTTGAGCCGGGCAATGAAGTCGGCGGTGCCCTGCAGCCAGCCGGAACGACGTGAGCTGGTCACAGCCAGGTAGTCCGGGTGGTAGGAAACCAGACCGTGGATGAGGTCTTTCAGCTTCGCTTCATCCGCGTCGTGGCGGGGAGGGATGAGCTCGAAACTCAGTGCGGTCCTCTGCTCCCGCTTCACAGCGGGGCGGGCACCGTCTTGGGGTGCTTCGTCGAGGAGGTCCAAGGGCGCAGACGCCGACAGCCTCGACGAAAAGTGTCCTTCAGTCACCGAAGGAGTCCTTTCGTCGTATCGGTTCAGGGTTTGTCATACCGGCCACGTGTGTGTCCGGGCGGCTGGGCTCAGCACTTGGAAACTGGTTTGGAATGTAGCCCGGTGGTGTTTAAGTGATCAATGGGCTGTGGTGTTTCAACGTTTGTTTGTGCTGCTCAACGCCGTTCTGATCGTGAATATAAAAGCCAAAAATTCTCCAAAAATGAACCGAGCTGTCCATTTTTTGGGCCCGCTTGGTTCAATCTCCACGACGCGGCCCGCGGACTTCACTACTGTGGGACTCACACAGCCACGAATTTGTGATGAAAGGGCCGATGAAACCATGAATCTCCGAAATCTCCGCATCGCAGCTGCGGTGGGTGGCACCCTGCTGAACCGCTACCGCGAGCTGAACAAGGAACAGAAACGCGACGTGTACGAAGCCGTGCGAGCAATGGCCCGCGGCAATAATGAGAACTCCGAGGAGGACACCTCGAAATTCGACGCGGCTCGCCTGCAGGCGGGGGATATCACCCGCGCAGCGCACGCCCGCCTGGATCGTCGTCGCGCCCTGTTTGAGGCTGAGCAGCTGGACAAGAAGCAGAAGAAAGAGCTGGACAAGGCCCTGAAGAAGCGCCAAAAGCAGAACAAGAAGAAGCGCAAGAACGGCATTTTCGCCGGCGTTTCCATCCTGGCTTTGCTCGCCGCAGTCGCAGGTGGCGTCTACTACTTCATCTTCGGCACTGACTCCCCTGCCCCAGCAAAGAAGGCCCCAGCAAAGAAGGCTCCAGCTAAGCCAGCACCGAAGCCGACCGTGCAGCGCACCCAGCCGCCGACCGCCGCTGCCACGACGGACCACGGTCCGCTGAGCGAGGAGCCAGCCGAGCGCGATGAGGAGCTGCTGAGCTCCATCGACGAGCAGCTTTCCACGTTGGACACGCTTGACGACGATCAGCGTGAGGGCACCGACCCCCGCTAAATCCTCGGAAGCGTTTAGCTCTGCCTCCGCCAAGCGGTGAGCAACCGCCCGAGCATGTGGCGCTGCACATCTGGGTTGTGTTGGACCAGCTTCCCGTCCAACGGGCGGGTGACCACGAAGACCTCCGCGGCGAAATCCAAAGGGGTCAAGTCAGCGGGAACCAGACCGGCTAGCGCGGCTTTGTCCAGCAATGTCTGGAAGGCAGCGATGGCCTCTTCCCGCTTGGCTGCCAGTTCGGGGTTGCCGTGCCAGTGGTCGAAGGTGATCGCATGGACCAGGGGCCCGACTCCGTAGTCGAGGAGGCTCCAGACGAAGCGGTCCCAGTGGGTCTGGGGGTCTTCGTCGAGAAGCGTGTGCACGTCCGCGATCTTTTTCTCCAAGATGCCCAAAAGCCGCAACCCGCAGGCGACATCGAGATCGCTGCGCGTGGGAAAATTGCGGTAGAGGGTGGCAATGCCAACGCCTGCGCGGGCGGCGACTCCTTCTAAAGTCACCGTGGATTCTGGCATGGTGCGTAACATGTCGCACGCTGCGACAATGATTTTTTCGCGCCTGAGTTTTGCGTCTGCTCGCATGGTTTTCGCCTTGACTAATTGGTCGATAGCGAGGACCATACGTCAGGAATAACCGATAGTCTAACCTCCACTTAATTTGAGGGGTATCCCAGTGGAAACAATCATCAGTGTTAAAGACCTCACCATGAGGCGGGGTGACTCCCCACTGAATTTCGACGTCGCCGACGGCCTCACGCTGCTGATCAATAAGCGCGAATCCGGCACCTCGACCCTGAGCATGGCCCTCGCCGGTCGCTACAGCCCCAAAGGCGGTTCGGTCCTGCTGTATGGGGAGGAGACAAAGCCACGTCAGCGCTTCAAGCGCATCGCGCTTGCGGGTTCCGAGCTCATCGATACCCTTGAGCGCCAGGTGGATGTCCGCGAAGTCATTCGCGAACAGGTCGCGTGGAGCCAAATGTTCTTCGTGCCCCTGCGCCGCGACATTCTCAACCACCCCAAGGTCGAGCCGTGGCTGGAACCGCTCAACCTCACGCACCTCGACCCATCGGTGGACGTGGGCAAACTCGGCGTTACAGACCGCTTCCGTCTGCGCATCCTGCTGGCACTCATCGCCCGCCCGGAGGCAGATCTGTTGATCGTCGACGACATCGACCAGATCCGCAGCCTCAAACTGCGTGACACGCTTCTCGACGACTTGGTCGCCCTCTCCCACCACCTGCCTATCCTGGCCACCACTGTCAACGATGACACCGGCGACCACGCCGACCACATCGTCGACCTGCGCCACGAGGCATCGGCTGAAGATACGGAGACTGAGGATACCGAGGATACCGAGGAGATTGAGGAGGTCACCTCATGATTTCAGGCCTGCACATCGGCTCGCACTTTCGCAAGCTCCTCAACGGCAAGCTGCCACCTTTGGCGCTGATCGCCGTTATGCTTTTGCCGCTGCTTTTCGGTGGCTTGTTTGTGTGGAGTTACTGGGATCCGCTGGGGAATATGAACAAGATCCCGGTGGCCTTGGTCAACTCCGACGAAGGTGCCGAGGGCCCGGACGGCGATGAGATTCACGCCGGCGACGAGGTGACGGAGAAATTGCTCGAAATCGAGCCCATGAACTTCGTCGAGCTCAGCCCCGAGGACGCCCGACAAGGTATCGCGGACGGTACCTACTACCTGGGAGTGGAGATACCCAAGGACTTCTCCGAGGCCTCTGTCAGCGTGAATTCGGATGACCCGCACCCAGCGAAGATCAACGTCACGCTGAACAACACCAACGGCTTCATTCCCACGATGCTGGGTAACCAGGTCACGCGCGTGATGACATCGGTGATCAGTGAAACCGTCGGCCAACAGATATCGCGTCAGCTCTTCGTCGGCTTCAACACCATCGGCGACGGCATGGAACAGGCCGCTGACGGCGCCGACCAGCTTCACGACGGCACCGGTAAGGCCGTCGAAGGCGGCGGCAAGCTCGGCGACGGCGCAGGTCAACTCAATGATGGCCTCCAGCAGGCCAGGGAGAAAACACCTGAGCTCGTCGATGGCATCACCCAGCTCGACGACGGCGCCCACCAACTGGACAGTGGCGCCAACAGGCTTAACGACGGCCTGGGCCAGGCCTCCGACGGCGCCGACGAATTAGCCAACGGCATGGGCCGCTTGCGCGATGGCGTGAACACCCTCGGTGCCGGTGCTGCTGCTGTGTCTGAAGGCGTGAATAAGGTCACCGGGATCGGCGCCCAGCTGGAGGAGATCCAGGCTGCGAATCAGCGGTTCAACGCGTCGATCGACAAAGCTATCGCTGATCTGGAAAACGTCGGTGGTCCTGCCGCCCGCGACCTGGTCAAGCGCTTGCGCCAACTGCAGGACGAGGCTGGCATTTCCGTCGTTGATCCGCAGACCCAGCAGATGATCGACACAGCCCTGGACCCGAACACGATCTCACAGCTGAACCAGCTGCGTGACGGTGCCGCCAAGCTGGCCGATGAGCTGAATAATCCAGCCGCCCAGTTTGTCACCGGCATCAATGACGCAGCCGATGGCGCACAGCGTCTTTCCGACGCACTGCACCTGCTGCACGACGGCTCTGGTGAGCTCGTTGCCGGCACCGCCCGTCTCACCGATGGCACGTCCAAGCTGGTCGTCGGCGCCCGCACCCTTGCCGATGGCACCACCAAGCTCGCCGACGGCTCCGAGCAGCTCGTCGTGGGCATGGACGAACTTAACGACGGCCTGGTCCAGCTCGATTCCGGCTCCGGCGAATTGGCCCTGCGCATCAACGAGGGTTCTGAGCAGGTCCCGAGCTTTGAGGGCAGCAAGCTGGACAAGGCCTCGGATGTCGCCGGCGCCCCCGTGCGCATGGAAAACGCCGGTGATGAGCTGACCACCTTCGGTCAGGGCCTCTCCCCCTTCTTCCTCTCCCTGTCCCTGTGGTTCGGCGGCTTGATCCTGTTCATGATCTTCAACCCGATCTCCCGCCGCGCGATCGACTCGGGCACCAACCCGGCGCGTGTGGTCATGGGTTCCTGGATCCCCGCCGTCCTGGTCGGCCTCGTACAGGCCTTCAATCTGTGGGCTGTGCAGTACTTCTTGCTGGACGTGAACCCAGAGCATCCGTTCCAGATGCTGCTGTCCCTTGG
Organism: uncultured Corynebacterium sp.; assembly: GCF_947253065.1. Lineage (GTDB taxonomy): Bacteria > Actinomycetota > Actinomycetes > Mycobacteriales > Mycobacteriaceae > Corynebacterium. The sequence goes on along the minus strand of NZ_CAMXWS010000040.1, from coordinate 8,596 downwards.
GTTCATCGCCGCCGTGTTCAATACGGTGATCCTGGCCATCTACTCACTGTTCGGCCCCTCCGTGGGCCGCTTGATCACGATGGTGCTGATGTCTCTGCAGCTGGTGGCCTCCAACGGCCTTTACCCACCAGAGGTGCAGCCGAAGTTCATCCAGTGGGCCCACTCCTGGGATCCGATGCGCTTCTCCGTCGACCTGATGCGCCACACTCTGTTTGGCACCTCGCCTGGGGATAACCGTGTCGCCGTCGCTATGACCGTCCTCGGCGCCCTGGGCGTGGCAGCATTCCTCCTAGCCATGCTGGGATTCTGGAACGAACGCGTACTGCGGGAAAAGGACATCCACCCCGAACTGGATGTCTAGTCCCGCCACCCTGCCTCATCCCAGAAACACAACCACCTCTCGATCGAGATGGCGCATTCACCCATTGACAGTCCCCATTGACAGTCCCACCCAAAATGGGCATTGTTACCGTTTGATTGTTACCTTTCGCGCAATTGGTTGGATCCCACCCGCGGGTAGCTAGTGCTTCTGCAGGTGCTCCAGGATGCGGCGCTCCAGCTCGCCGAACTCAGGGGAACTGACCACCTCGGTGCCGCGGGGGCGGGGCAGGTCAACGGTGATGATCTCCCGCACGCTCGTCGGGCGGGGGTTGAGCACCACGATGCGGTCTGAGAGCAGGATCGCCTCGCGCACGTCGTGGGTGATCAGCAAAGCTGTCCAGTCGTGCTCAGCCCACATCCCTTGCAGCCAATTCTGCAGGTCATTGCGGGTGAGGGAATCGAGGGCGCCAAAGGGTTCGTCGAGAAGCAGTGTGCTCTTTTCCTGCACAACCGTGCGCAAAAGTGCGGCGCGTTGACGCATGCCACCGGAGAGCTGGAATGGCAGGGCGTCCTCAAAACCATCGAGACCGAATTGCGGGAACCATTCGCGTGCACGGGCGCGCGCTTCCTTCTTAGGCACGCCTTGCACTTCGAGGCCGAGAGCTGCATTCGCTTCAATCGTGCGCCACGGAAAAAGCAGGTCTTTTTGCGGCATGTAGGCGGTGGTGCCGTCGAAGACCACCTCGCCTGAATCTGGTTTATCCAGCCCGGCGATGATGTTGAACAGCGTCGACTTGCCGGCGCCCGACGGGCCGATGAGCGAAACAAACTCGCCTGGTTCCACATCAAAGCTCACGCCGTCGAGGACCTGGCGGTCGCCGAATGCGCGGCTAATATTCTTCAGCTCAAGCACGTTCGGCCTTCCTTTCCTTGATGTGCCACGGAATGACAGCGCGCTCAATGAGATAGGTGGACAGGTACAAAAGCACGCTGATCACGGCGGTCACCGCCACGGCAGCGAGGACGAGGTCGGTGCGGAAGGCATTCTTCTGCACACTCATGTAAATGCCCAGGCCCTGCTTGGCACCGACGTACTCCGCAAAGATCGCGCCGGTCACGGCATAGGTAATACCGATGCGCAGGGCGGTGAAGAATTCGGGCATTGCCGACGGCAAACGCACCATCCAGAACTCACGCCACCTCGAAGCCCCCATGCTGCGCAGCAGGTTTGATGCCTCACGGTCAGTGCGCGCGAAACCTTCGATCAGGCCAATGGCGATGGGAAAGAATGTCACCAGGGCGACCACCAGCATTTTCGGCAGAAGGCCGAAGCCGAACCAAATGATCATCAGCGGTGCGATCGCAATGATCGGAATGGTCTGCGATGCCACGAGCAGCGGTGTGAGGCCCCGCTTCAGCATTGGGGAGAAATCAATCGCGATGGCGATGATCCACGCGCACACCAGTGACAGGGCGAAACCGATCAATGTAACCTGCAGCGTAGCCAGGGCGTGTGTTCCGATAACCTCTCGCTGCATCCATCCAGCCCGTGCAACCTGGGACGGTGCGGGCAAAACCTGCGGGCGAACACCTGTGATGCGCACGAGTACTTCCCACACCGCTAAACCAGCGATGATGAAAAGCAGTGGTGCCCACAGGTTGTTGCTCAACCCGCGCGCCCGGCCGGCGGCACTGCCGGCAGCAGCAGAGATCACGGGCGCCGAGGCAGTCTTAGTCGGCGATGTACTCATTGGTGAAGTAGGTGCTCCAGTCCGGGGCTTCGGTCAGGGGGTTATTGGATGCGTCGACAAGCAGCTTGTTGTCAAAGAGGAACTGACCCAACTCGGACCACTGCTCTTGCGTCTGGGTGCCGAACTTGCCGCTTTCATCCAGCATGTATTTCTCGGACAGCATACGCTGGCTCTTCTTCAGGAATTCAAGGTCGGTGAGGACATCCGGATTCTGCTTCTGCAGGATCTCCGCAGCCTCATCCGGATTGTCCACCGCGTCCTGGAAACCGCGCTGGATTGCCTGGACGAATTTCTTGGCGTCCTCCGGATTTTCCTCCATCCACTTGTTTCCACCAACGACCACCATCTGGTAGCTATTCGGCAAGCCGTAGTCGGTGTATGTGAAGTTCTTCAGCTCAACACCACGGTCTGCGGCCTCAATGCCCTCCCATGCCACGTACGGCACGGTGAAATCGACGTCGCGGGAGTACAGCGCCTCATACGCCGAGGTCCCCAGGGTGACCTCCTCGAATTCGCCCTTGCCACCATCACCGCGGATGATGGCCTTCAAAATCGCATGGTCTGCTGGGGAGCCGAAACCACCGAAGATCTTGCCGTCCAGGTCAGCCGGGCGCTTGATGTCATCGCGTTCAGAAAGCACGCTGACCTCGGTGGTCCAGTTCTGCTCGATCGCGAGCACGGAGCGCACATCTGCACCCGCCGCCTTGGCCATGGTCATGCGGTCCTGCGTATCGGCTGCGAATTCCGCATTGCCCGAATCAACCAATAGGACCGGGTTGCTGTCGTTGTACGGCACGACCTCAACATCCAAGCCCGCTTCCTTGAAGTAGCCCTTCTCCATGGCCACATAAACACCGGTGTGGTTCGTGTTCGGCGTCCAGTCCAGAGCGAAGCGGACCTTGGTCATGCCGTCTTCTTCACCGGCGCCGCCGCATGCCGCCAGCATCATGGTGGATGCCAACGCAGTCAAAAAAACGGCGATTTTTTTAGTAATGCCCATTTACCTCGGCCTTTCTTCACGCGGAAAGGCATAGGCGCACGCAAACGCCGCGACTATCCCTCCGCCAGCATCAACTGGATCAGGTTCAACGGGTGTCATCTCAGCCTTCGCCTCTCAGCGTCTCGGCTACCTCACGCAGCCACTCGGCACCCCGTGTCACGTGCTTAACGTTATACCAGGGCAATACCCAGCTTCGAAGAGCTTTCGCTTATCGACGATCACCAGCCCACCACAAAGTGAGAATCACACTTAGAAAAATCGGCCATTTTTTCGCACTTTGGTTCCAACTTTGGCCTTTGGGCATTTACGTCCGCTTGTACACCGTCGCTTTTCGGCCCTGACCACCAATCATGACTACATGGTTCCCAGCGAGAAGTGGGTCAAGGGCATAACGCACCTGTGCCGCTGACAGGCCCGTCTCCTCGCATAGGTCCTTCAAAGTCACAGACTCACCGATGCCAATGGCGTTATACACCGCCGGGACGTTCTTACCCATTGCAGCCAATAACGGCCGGTCCACGTGAGTGCTCACCTGTTGACCCACAGTTGACATGTCCTCACCAGCTACGCCATAGATACCGTCCTGCTGATCAAGGAAACCTCTGTCTAGAAGCTGCTCAAGCATTCTTTTACATGTTCGCTCCCCTAATGGCGTGTATAACTGCACGATGTGCCGCAGCGTCGCACCACCATGGTTACGAAGATTGACCAGAAGGTCCTCCTCCGTCGGGGTTAGCTGCCGCCCGCGCTTCCCCTGCAATTCTTTTAACCACTGATTCTCTGCTTCAGTGAAGCGTGAACCGCGTGGAAAAAGCACCTTGAAACTAACGCCACTATCGATGAATCGTGGCTTGGGCAGACGAGCTTCCCGTGTCGCTGTGAGGATCTCTTGGATACCGCCACCTTCCCCCTCGATGAAACGCTCCCCGTCAGCCGTACGCAGGTAACGCGCAATCTCGTACAGCCGTTTGTTCACCGGCGCCTTTGTCAGCTCGGGGCTTTCCAGCTGAGATGCGGATAGGCCACGAAGTCCCCCAGGGCTGACCACCACGAGCATCTTCTCTGTAATCCGGATCTCAACTTTCTTGCCCACATCCATGGAGGGGCCCAAGTCACGGTGAACAAGTGCATTTGCCAGCACTTCACGGATCGCTGTAGGTGGGAATTCCGGCTCATCCACTAGGTGACCGTCTTCGGTGTATCGGCTGACCGTGTCAGAATTCTGGCGAATCCAGTCCATGACTTCCACCAACATCACTGGCAGCGGCCCTTCAATCTCCTTGAGGTTCTTGTGTCGGCCAATCCCGTCCCCGCGAGATAGTCTCACCGCCACCGTCGCACCTAGTGCAGGCTCAACTGACTGGGGCAGGTAACCAAGTCCGTACAGTCCTCCGAGCCGAATATTGCCCCGATTATCAGTGACTTTAGTGACCTGCAGTAGCTGTGCATCATCCTCAATCCTGGCCACTCGAGACCGTGACTGCCTCACTGAGGTGATGTACTGCTTGAGAATTTCCGGGTCGAGCACACCTGTATCGGTGCCTGGCACCGTTTGAAAATCAAAGTGCGGCTGCTGGTGTTCTGTAAGCGCGGAAAGTTCCAGCATTTTTTGATCATTAGAGTTCATCTCGTAATCGCCATCAGCCTGTCGGAGATAAGCCTTATTACGGAAAAATGCTGGCTTCTCAGACGGCATCAGCGGAGCAATTTCCACGACCACAACATGCTTTCCGTCAATGATGTGGTGAGAGAACGTGAGTTGTGGAGCCGGAGACACAGTATTGCGGTTCAATGATGCGATGGCTTTTTCCATCTCCGCCGGATTCTCCACACCGGTTACTTCGAAGCCTTTGCGTTCGCTAACACCGAGAATGATCGTTCCCGCCTGAGGCATATTCGCAAATGCGCACAGAGTCTCCCCGATATTGTCGGGGACTCCCCCAGCTGCAGTTTTGCACTCGACAAGCGTCGTGTCGTCACCGAAAGCACGAAGTTCTGCGAGCGTTTCTGCAAGTCGCGCATCTTTCCAACTCATGATTATGAGTCATATACACCTTTAACACTTTCACTACCTGCATATTCACACTCTAAATTTCAAAGTGAGAATCACACTTAGAAAAATCGGCCATTTTTTCGCACTCTGATTCCAACTTTGGCCTTTGGGTATTTCGCGGGGCTTTGCATCACTCGGTCTTATGGTTAATCCATGCAGAAAACGGTAGAGCCAAATTCTGAGGTCCACCGCGGCCTAGAAGTTCGGCATATGGTCATGCTCGCCCTCGGTGGCGTCATCGGCTCAGGTCTCTTCATCAGCTCCGGCTACACCATTACCCAGGCAGGTCCCTTGGGCGCTGTGCTTGCCTACCTTATCGGCGCGGCCGTCGCGTGGATGGTCAATATGGGCCGACCGATGCAGCTACATATAAAGGACGGTCATTGCCCTGTTCCGCACTGACCACCTCAGCTGCCTTCCGCGCCAGGTCAACACTGTGCCGAAGCAGCTCCTCAGCCTCATTCCCTAGCGCATCGAATGTCACTTGGTATGAGCAGGTCGTAGCCACATCAGCACCAGCACGGTAGAAGTCCTCATGTGCCCGCTGAACTTCATCAGGGTCATTGCGCAAGATCTCTGCCGACCACAGTGCTCCCGTGACATCGTTGCCACGGTCAGCGAGCCTGGTGCCTAATCCTCCATCAAAGATGAGGGGTGCTCCAGAAAGAGGTGAACTAGCAATCTCGTGCGTCATAGTCACCAACTCTAATCCCGCTGCACCTTTTCACTGACATGCCAAAAAGCGGACGAACCCCAGTTGAAGGAGTTCGCCCGCTTTAGTGTCAGCTCTGAGAACCACCCCCGCCCTTAAAGAGCGAGGAGTTCTGTAAGCGCGGAGCTATTTAGTTCTCGCTGCTGGAACCGTTGGAGTCCTTGGAGGAGCCCTGGCTCAGGTCAGCGATGCCGCAAGCGTGGACCACACCTGCGCCGACACCGGCGATGACTGCCAGTGCGCCGACTGCTGCGGCACCTGCGCCGAGCAGCGGAGCGATCTGGCCTGCAGCTGCGTTGACGTTAGCTGCTTTGCCTGCACGGTTGTTGTCGAAGATGCCCAGACCACGCTGGATCTCCGTGTTTGCCTGCTGGATTGCAGCGTTCAGCTGGCCGTGGATGTGCTCGAAGCCAGGGATCTTGACCTGGGAGAGGATACCCACCGGGATAGCCAGGAGCAGCGGCAGGGACAGCAGGGAGATGGCACCGATGCAAGCCGGGTTGGAGGAACCGTTCCGGTTCTTGCTGCTCTGGGTGTCAATGTTGATGTTCACGTTCGTGTTGTTCGTGACAGTCTTGCCATCCGGGCTGGTCCAGGTGACCGTGAACTTACGGTCGAGCGGCTGGCCATCCTTGCGGATGATGGTGAAGGTGCCGTCGCCGTTGTCCTTGATCTCGAACTCCTTGGTGACGTCCTTGTCGCCATCCTTGATGGTGATGGTGCCACCATTGCCCGGAACCTCAACAACGAAGCTGCCTTCGTCCGTGTTCTGGTCGGTGATGATCAGCTTGCCACCCTTGTCGCGGCCGCTGGTGTTGCCACCGTTGCCCTGATCGTCGCCGTCGATGACGATGATGTAGCGGTTGACGGTGTTGCCATCCTTGTCACGCTCTTCGATGACGATCCTGCCGGAGGTACCCGGCTTGTCGTCGTTCGGGCGGACAACGATGTTCTCGCCATCCTTCTCGATGATGACCAGGTTCTCATCGCCTTCGACGATCTCCACCTTGTTACCCGGCTTGATGTCGAACTCGATCCCGCCGGACTTCGAGGGCTCGCCATCGCCCGGGTTGGTGATGGTCACGTTGTGCTCGTGAACCTGACCCTGGGTGATGTCCACCACGTAGTTGGTGATGGTGCCGTCCGGGTTCTTGACCTCGATGACGATCTTGCCGGTAGCGCCGTCCTTCGGCTTGATGATCAGCTTGCCACCTTCGTGGGTGACTTCTGCCTTGCTGCCGCCCTCAATCACCTTGACCGTGGAGTTCTCCTCGATGCGGATGATCTTGGTCGTGGTGTTCTTGATGGTCAGCTCAACGTTGACCTTCTTCGGGGTGACCGGCTTGATGTTGATGATGTAGCGGACATTAACGCGGCCCTGTGCATCGCGGTCCTCGATGACGAGTTCGCCGTTAGCGCCGTCCTTCGGGTTCACGGTCCAGGAGTTGCCGTTCTTGGTGATGTCCACCAGGCCCTCACCCTTGACAACGTGCAGGTTGTCACCGGAGATCTTCAGGGTCTGCGAAGTAGTGATCTCGCGACGAATCTCCTTAACGTCCGCCGGGGTGATGGTGACGTTCCACTTGGTCAGCAGGTCACCGTTGGAGTTGCGCTCCTCAATGACGACCTTGCCGTTCGCACCTTCCTTCGGGCGCACCACGAGGTTGCCGTCGACACGCTCCACCTTGACCAGGCCCTCACCCTCGACGATCTCGATGGTGTTGGAGGAACGGCCCGGGGTGATGGTGAAGTCGTCACGGTCGGAGATCGAGTGGTTGAACTCGTTGACCTTGATCTGCTGCTGCGTCGAGGTGACAACGATGGTGTAGCGGCCGATGACCTGGCCGTTGTTGTTCACGATCTCGATCTCGGCTGTGCCGTTCTTGCCCTTGACACCGGTGACAATCAGGGTGTTGCCGTTCTTGTTCACCGTGACATTCTCGCCACCGCTGACGATGCGGTGGGTCCACTCACCGGTGATGTCGATGCGGGAGGTAGCACCGTTTTCCAGGGTGATCGTGCGGTTGACCACGGTCACCTTGTTCTTGACGTTGATGATGTAGCGGTGCTTGTTGCCCCACTCATCGGTGATGACCAGGACAGCCTGGCCGCTCTTGCCCGGCTTCGGGGTGATGACGAGCTTGCCACCGTTCTCGTTGATGTCAACGAGGTCGCCGCCCGTCTCGAACCCGTAAGAGCCCTTGTTCTCGATGATGATCTTGCCACCGGTTTCAACCGTCTCCACGTTGACGTTGGTCTCCGTGTTGATGGTGATGTTGATGGTGGCCTTGCCAACGACGTTTCCGTCCTTGTCGCGGATCTCAACAACGACGCTCTTGCCGTTGGAACCCGGCTTCGGAATGATCACGAGCTTGCCGTTCTCATTCTTCAGCTCAGCGTTCTCGCCGCCGCTGATGATCTTGAAGTCGCCACCCTCCGGCAGGGGGATGTAGTAGTGCTTGTCGCCCTGGTTGGAGCCACCGTTGATCGTCAGGTTGTAGACGTAGTTGTTGACGATGGTGGTGTTCGAGCCACCACCATTGTTGGTGCTCGTGTTATCGATAGTCACCTTGTATTCGAAGGTCTTGCCGTTGCTATCTGTAATAACAATGACAACGTCGCCCTTCGCACCAGGCTTCGGGGTGATGACGAGCTTGCCATCACGCTCAACGACGGTGACCAGGTTGCCACCCTTTTCAACCTTGAAGTTCCAGTCACCGGAGATGCGGTTGTCGATGTAGATCTCGCGGGAGCGCTCT
>NZ_CAMXWS010000039.1 GCF_947253065.1 uncultured Corynebacterium sp. | reverse complement strand
CCCGCAGAGATGAGAATCTCAAGGCCCCCGAGGCGACGCGAGATCACGAAGTGGATCAGCACCGCAGCAGGAACCGCAAGGAGCACCGGAGCCCACACCGGCACTTCCCCTGGGATTGCTGCGAACAGAGGGAACGGCGGAAGCGGAACGAGGGCCGCACCAAACAGAGAAATACCGCCCTGGGCAATGTCGAAAGGAGCACCCAGCAAGACCGCCAATGTTGATAGCGCGGCATTCGGCAAATAAAGAATACTCACCGCCAGCAGTGCGATACCGCCGCCAACACCAAGCGCCGGGAACTCCCCGAGCAGTTCCGAAATCCTGTTGAACCCAAAAGCGAGCAGCACCAGATAAACAACCGCTGCGGCTGCCACGAGGCGCAAAGAGAGGGAGATGGTGGCGCGGGCGGCGTCGAAAAGCGATTCCGGTGCCCCAATTCGTGCGAGCAAGGCTTTCCACAACCTGCCGCTCATGCCGCACGCCATGCCCGCAACATGCACGAAAACCGGAATGAAAAGGGCCTTGTGAATTACCGGTGGAGACACCGGGAAGACTGACGCAGCATCCACCACCATGAACCACGCGATCGCAGACAGCGTGAATGGGATCAGGACGACAAGGCCGAAGATCGCATAGAGATCCAGGATGCTCACGCGTTCCTTCGTGGCTACGCGCACACGCCACGCAATGAACGCAGCGACACCGATCGCAGGAAGCAACGGGATCGAACCAAGCTCAACGCCAGAGAAGTGCACGGGAACGCCGTGGAAAACAAACCAGGTCTCCGCAATCGAAGCTGGCAATGCAGCAAGTCTGCCACCCGCCAAAAGAATCGCAGCTAGGCAGACAACAACGATCCCCAGCACCAACACAACGTTGGGAATGCCGACGAACGGAAGGTAGTGGCGCAGCCGCTCCTTCATTGTTGTCGGCGCCTGATCCTTCGCTGGCGTACGCACAGCAGCATCAGGTTGATCCTTACGCGAACGACGACGGCCCCCCGACGGTGAAGTGCGGGTGGATCTGCTTGGCGGACTAGACTTCGTGCTCATCGCTTTCAACCTTGGCACGGTCGGAACCATTTTCGGCGCTGGGACACGATCTTGTGAAGGTGCAGCTTTCGGGCATGTAACGGATTTGCGTGACCGTACGAATAAAGCATTCTTGGAATTTAGGTTGCTTGTACGACTCGGACTGATTAGTGTTACCTCCGGTAGATAACAAAGAGGTTACGATTCCGGAACGAAGCGTAACCCACTGACGATCTAACGAGGTACACCTTGATCTCTTCGAGCGCACGCCGCACCGCAGGCAAGCACCGCAAGCAGAGCCCAAATAAGGGTCGCGTCGCACTGGCCGCACTGGCCACCAGCGCCGTGGCATCCGGCGGCGTCTCCGTCGCATCTGCTGCGAACGCCGATCAGTCCGGTGCAGCCCAGGCAGCACTCGACAATGCCGGCAGTTCCGATGGAGCTGCTCCCGCTGCCCCGCAGATCCTCACCATCAGCGAATACAAGCCCGTGGACAACCTGTCTGAACAGCTGGGGAAGGCTGTTGAGTACGCAAAGGTCCGCACCGCTGCTGATCTCGCTGCTCGCGCACCGCTGTCCGTAAAGCCGGCAGAAGGCGCGTTCACCTCAGGCTTCGGCATGCGCTGGGGCGTCATGCACAAGGGAATCGACATCGCTAACGCCATCGGCACCCCGATCGTTGCCGTTTCCGACGGCGAGGTCATCGATGCAGGCCCGGCCGGAGGCTTTGGCAACTGGGTCCGTCTGCGCCACGAGGACGGCACCATCACCGTTTACGGCCACATGGAGACCATCGATGTCACTGTTGGCCAGAAGGTTCACGCTGGCCAGAAGATTGCTGGCATGGGCTCCCGTGGCTTCTCCACCGGCTCGCACCTCCACTTCGAGGTCCACCCGGCAGGTGGCGACGCGATTGACCCGGCCCCGTGGCTGGCAGAGCGCGGTATCAGCCTCTAAGACGTTCAGCAATTCCCCTCGGTGCCACCGGGGGGAATTTTTTATGCGATTTTCACCCCCATTAGGAAAAAATCTTATTTCACATCAGTAACACTAGTTAACTCTATTAACCAGGAGGTTTGTGGAGATGCCCCCTTTTTTTCGCACGTCAGAGACGGTAATGAGGCATTGCTCCTGGTTCCGACGACGGCTAGCATCGTGCGAGTTGGACAGCCCCCTGTCCTTTTACTCATTTCTGCTCCAAAGCGAAGAAGGACCACATGAAACGACGCCTATTCGTAGCCGCCGTGGCACTCAGCATTCCCCTGACCGCTATTCCCGCCCACGCTTTCTCCGTTTCCGTGAATGGACAAAGCGTCAGTGACATCAACCAGGCTCTGCCGACCTTCGGCATGGCGCTCGACGACATCTTTACCAAGGGCGCAACCTTCTCCGCTGCCGGCTACTCCATTGTCTTCGACCCGCGTGCTCTGCCCGAGTACAACGAGGCAGAAGCCACCGCTGGAGTCCCGAACGTCAACGTCACTCCGCAGACTGGCACTACCAGCGATGGCAAGAAGGTCGTCATGCCCGCACAGGGCCGCTTCACTTCAGGTTTCGGCCCGCGTTGGGGCACCTTCCACCAGGGCATTGACATCGCCAACAGCATCGGCACTCCGATCCTGGCCGTCATGGACGGCACCGTCATCAATGCTGGCCCTGCCCGCGGTTTCGGCAAGTGGGTCCGCATTCGTCATGACGATGGCTCCATCAGCGTCTACGGCCACGTCAACTCTTTCAACGTGAACGTCGGCGAGCGCGTCTCCGCCGGTCAACAGATCGCTGAGATGGGTAACGAAGGCCAGTCCACCGGCCCGCACCTCCACTTCGAGATCATGCCGGACGGCGAAACCAAGGTGGACCCGGTGCCGTGGTTCGCTGAGCGCGGCATCACCGTCTAAAGCTTCTCCATCGGCACCCCGCCGATGAGCATGAGACGAACGGTACCGCTCGAACCGAAATCGATGGTGACGGTCTCACGTGCCCCAGCACCATCGACGCTCATGACCGTGCCGAGCCCGTACTTCGCGTGGTTCACTCGGTCACCCTTAGCAAGCTGAAGATTCTTATTCACCTTCACGCTGCTCCCCGTGCGGCGCTTCGGGCGCCGTGCAGGCACAGGACTCCCCCATGCGTCCGAAGAAAAGGACTGCTCCGGTTCCACCCGACGCCAGTCGATGAGGTCCTCTGGGACCTCTGCGAGGAAGCGACTGGCCGGGTTGGTCACCGGGGAGCCCCACGATGAACGCAGCATGGCACGGGTCAGATACAGCTGCTCGCGGGCACGAGTAATGCCCACATAGGCCAGACGACGCTCCTCAGCGAGCTCATCCGGATTGCCCAAAGAACGCAGGTGCGGGAACTGCCCGTCCTCCCAGCCCGTGACAAAGACAACGGGAAACTCCAGCCCCTTCGCTGTGTGCAGGGTCATCAGCGTGACCACACCTTGTCCCTCGTCTGGGATCTGATCTGCATCAGCCACCAACGACACCCGCTCCAGGAAAGCCTGCAGCGACCCTGGCTGCGCTTCCCCACTTTCAGGATCAAAGTCCTCATACGCCATCTGATTCGCCGCATCAGAAGAGAACTCACGCGCCACGGAGACCAACTCATTGAGGTTATCCAGACGCGCACCATCCTGCGGATCATTCGACGCTTCCAGCTGCTCTCGGTAGCCAGTCACATCCAAAATCCGAGCAACTAGTCCACCAAGATCAGGCATGCCTGTTACCTCGTTGACCAACTCCGACATATCGGTTCGCAGGCCATCCAACAGATCAACAAAGCCCTTGATCGCATTCCGGGAACGCGAGGCGATGGAGTCGACTTCGCCCCCCGCGACGTCGATAAGCGCTTGCCCAAAGCTGATGCCACGATTCTCCGCATGAAGCGCAACCATCGCCTGTGCCTTATCCCCAATGCCACGCTTGGGCACATTAATAATGCGACGCAAGCTCACCGAATCATCTGGGTTTTCCAAAACGCGCAGGTACGCGACAATATCGCGGATTTCCCTGCGCTCATAGAAGCGCGTGCCGCCAACGACCTTGTACGGAATACCCGCCCGAATAAAGATGTCCTCCAACGCACGCGAAGAATTATTCGTGCGGTACATGACCGCCATATCCGAATAATCAACCCCACGATCTGAAAGGGCATCTACCTCGCTGGCGACAAAACGCGCCTCATCGTGCTCGTTGTCCGCGACATAGCCGACGATCTTCTCGCCCTGCCCAAGGTCCGTCCACAATTTCTTCGGACGACGCCCCGCATTCTGCGAGATCACCGCATTCGCCGCAGCGAGAATATTCTGCGTGGAGCGGTAATTCTGCTCCAACATGATCGTCGTCGCATTCGGATAATCACGTTCGAATTCCTCAATATTGCGGATCGTGGCACCACGGAACGCGTAAATCGACTGATCCGAATCACCCACGACAGCCAGCTCCGGCGCATCCGGACCATCGCCAACCAGGGTGTGAATCAACTCGTACTGCGCATGGTTGGTGTCCTGATACTCATCCACCAACACATGACGGAACCGCCTACGGTAGTACTCCACCACCTGCGGGTGACGCTTGAACATAGCGACGACCTCCCCAATCAGGTCGTCGAAGTCCACCGCATTCGCCTCACGCAAGCGACGCTGGTATTCCCCATACACCTTCGCCACCGTGACCTCGAACGGATTCTTCGTCTTCGCTGCATTAGCTTCTGCCTGCCCCGGACCAATCAGCTCATTCTTAAGATTCGAGATCGCATTCGCCAGTGCACGCGGCGAGAATTTCTTCAGGTCCAGGCTCGCCTCCTTGGCGATCATGCCCAAAAGACGACGCGAATCATCACCGTCATAAATAGTGAAATTCGTGTTCAATCCATCCACCAACTGCGCTTGCTGACGCAGAATGCGCACGCACACCGAGTGGAAAGTAGCCACCCACATGCGCTCCGCCTGCGGGCCAATCAACTGACTGACACGCTCCTTCATTTCCGCCGCAGCCTTATTAGTGAATGTGATGGCCAGGATCTCCCACGGCGCCACCCCACGTTCCTGCAGCAAATAAGCAATTCTGCGCGTCAGCACAGCAGTCTTGCCAGACCCTGCACCAGCGACAATAAGCAGCGGGCTACCTGCGTGCTCAACGGCGGCCTTCTGCTGCGGATTCAACCCCAAAATCAAATCTGTTCCCATGATGGCTTCTACCGTACTTGCAGGGGTGAACCATCGGTCCGGGCCATCTCGAATACCCGATCGGTTCCGTGGCAGAATCAATAACTATGAGCGTGGATAACAGCGATATCAGGTACCCGTCCGGCACGGACGACCCACTGTCTGACGAAGAGATCCAGGCATACCGTCAAGAGATCGACCGGCTCGACCGAGTCATCCTCGATGCGGTGAAACGTCGCTCTGCAATCTCCGCCGCTATTGGTAAAACCCGCATGGGTTCTGGTGGCACGCGCCTCGTACACACCCGCGAAGTAGCCATCATCAACCAATTCCGCGACGAACTGGGAGAAGAAGGCCCCAACCTCGCCGCGATTCTGCTGCGACTAGGCCGGGGGAAGTTGGGTTAAGGCCCTGGTGAGTCTGGTGGATCCGGATTACATATTCCCGCTATTTCCCCAGGTCAGTTTTTTCCAGACCGCTACAGATGTAATGTAGTTCCACTTAGCCGCTGAGTAGTGGAACCACGACTGCGAAAAGTCAGTCTAAAAAGGCATGGCTTTCTCTCACTTCCCATGCACCGATGCAATGGACATCACCGGCCGAGTCCCCGGTCGCCTCAACCGTGAAGGTCTCGGTGTTCAGATCTCATCCGGCTGGTGGGCAACGCACCTTCGGCTGCGGCCACCAGAACTTGCAACACATGACGCCCGCTCTCACCCGTTTCGCATCATCCACGAAGTGCCCTGCGCTATCAGGGCCATTGCGTTCTTAGCCGAACATCCGAAGTGCGTCATTTCCGGAATCAGTGCGCTAGCGCTGTTTGGTTTGCCCCACCTTGTCGACTCGTGCGACACCACCGTGAACACTCCTGTGGGCAAAGTGGACAAGCAAATGAGCGTAGCTCAGCGACGCAGAAAACCAAAGACCACGTGGACGGTGAAATGGCGCGGACAAGGAATCAACGTCAGCTCCCCACCAGATGCTGTGGTCGAAGCCCTTCAAGATATTCGTGATGGCCTGCACGCGTGGGCAAAGCCAGCATGGGTCATGGACGCAAAGTCATTCTGGTCTATCCAACTCGTAGATGCTGCACGTAGGCACCTCGGAGTCGACGCTCACGAGATTTCAAAAGCGGCACATCGACGTCTGAATCGGCGATGGATCGACAAAGTGCTCGCTCTATCTAGCAGCTTGGCTGATTCGCCCAAGGAGACAGAGCTGCGACTCATGTGCATGGAGTTCGCCACATCCTTGCGCGCTGCGGACCTGATCTTTGCGGAGCAGGTGCCTCTATTTGATGGATCGCGCCTGATCACCACTTTTGATCTCGCGCTGGTGGATCTGAAAATCGCGATCATGTACGACGGTGAACACCATCTATCTCGCGGCCAAAGAGATAAAGATGCACAGATCAACCTTGAGTGCATTGTCCATGGGTGGACGGTGATTCGAGTATCTGCAGGCATCTTAGAAGACCTGCCGAGAATCCTGTCCCGATTATTGAAGGAACGAGGGGTGGTGGGGTGAAGGACCAGTGGATCTCGTTTACATACTTGCCATGGAATGAGAATCTGACCTGGGAAAAGGCCGAACTCTCAGGCCCTGGGCGTAATCGAGATCCACACGCCACCTGTTCCCCGGCTAGTCCTCCTCTAGAGAATCGAGCACAACCTCAAATTCCAGAAGCTCCGCACCGGATGCAACCGGCTTGCGGGGCTTTTCACCTTCCTTGTGAGCGTGAGCTGCCTTGCCTTCGCCTGCCCACCAATTCTTGTACGACTCTTCATCAGCCCAGCGAGTGACCACGAAATAGCGGTCCTCCCCTTTCACTGGGCGAAGCAGTTGGAAGCCCTCGAACCCTGGCTGAGAGTCGATAGCGTGCTTGCGGGCCTGGAAGCGCTGCTCGAGCTGTTCCCCGGCACCTTCGGGAACAGTGATGGCGTTGATTTTCACGATGCTCATGCCTTCCCATTATGGCGCAACCGAGGATCGCTTTTTCATTAGTCTGGGAGTTATTGACCGCAAAGATCACCAAAGACAGCGGCCGCTTTCCTAAGAAGACATAGGAGTAGATATGACTGACATCACCTCCACCAGCGCATGGAATGACTTGACCAAACTCCACGCAGAGAAGAAAAAGACAACATTGCGAGAGTTGTTCGCCCGTGATGAAAAGCGTGCACAAAAGTTCACGTTCGATGCAGCGGGGCTGCATGTGGATTTGTCGAAGAACCTGGTGGATGAGGACATCCAGAAGGCTTTGGTTGCCTTGGCAGAAGAGGCCAAACTGAAGGAAGCCACCGAGCAGATGTTCACCGGTGCGCACATCAACTCCACGGAGGACCGCGCTGTACTGCACACGGGTCTGCGCCTGCCGGTGGAAAAGGACTTGGAAGTCGACGGCCAGGATGTCGCTGCAGATGTCCATGAGGTGTTGGGGCGGATGCGTGATTTCGCGTCCAAGCTTCGTTCCGGCGAGTGGCTGGGGCACACGGGCCACACGATCAAGAAGGTCGTGAATATCGGCATCGGCGGTTCGGATCTGGGTCCGGCGATGGCGGCAAAGGCACTGCGCACGTACGCGACTGCGGGGATCACCGCGGAATTCGTTTCCAATGTGGACCCGGCGGATATGACCAGCGTGCTGGATCATGCAGATCCGGGCGAAACTCTGTTCATCGTCGCATCGAAGACATTCACCACCCAGGAAACTCTCTCTAATGCTCACGCTGCGAAGCGTTGGCTGCTTGAGCAGTTTGATGGGGATGAGTCGGCTATCGCAAAGCACTTCGTCGCGGTGTCCACCAATGCGGAAAAGGTCGCTGAATTCGGTATTGATACCGCCAATATGTTCCCGTTCTGGGATTGGGTTGGTGGCCGCTACTCGGTGGATTCGGCGATCGGTCTAAGCCTGATGGCAGTGATTGGCCCGCAGGACTTCATGCGTTTCCTTGAGGGTTTCCATGCGATGGATGAGCACTTCCGCACTACCCCGGTTGAGCAGAACGTTCCGGCGCTGATGGGTCTGCTGAATATCTGGTACCGCAATTTCTATGGTGTCCAGACACATGCGGTGCTGCCTTATTCCGAGGATCTATCCCGCTTTCCGGCGTACCTACAGCAGCTCACCATGGAGTCCAACGGCAAGAGCACGCGTATCGACGGCACCGCTGTCACCTACGACACCGGTGAGATCTTCTGGGGCGAGCCCGGCACCAATGGCCAGCACGCTTTCTACCAGCTGATGCACCAGGGCACGACTATCGTGCCGGCGGACTTCATCGGTTTTGCTAATCCGAAGCATGATCTGCCCACCGCCAGTGGCGATGGTTCGATGCACGACCTGCTCATGGGCAATTTCTTCGCACAGACGAAGGTGTTGGCTTTTGGGAAGACGCAGCAGGAGGTGGAAGCGGGTGGCGTCGATAAGCAATTGGCTCCGCACAAGGTCATGCCGGGCAACCGCCCTACGACGACGATCTTGGCGGAGGAGCTGACTCCTTTTGCGCTGGGTGCGATGATTGCACTGTATGAGCACATCGTGTTCACCCAGGGCGTGATCTGGGGGATCAATTCCTTCGACCAGTGGGGCGTGGAATTGGGTAAGGCCCAGGCCAATGAGCTGGCGGGCGCAGTTTCCGGCGCAGAGGAACCGAATACGGGTGATTCTTCTACCGATGCGCTGATTGGTTGGTACCGCAGCAAGAAATAAATAAGGGCGGTAAATGCGGTGTATTCGCAGTGCGCACGGATAAGATTTGTGCATGGGCGATGCCGTTTCACGCGATTCTTATACCCCCAAAGAGCGGACTAAATACCGCCAGGCCCTCCTGGATGATTTGGAGATCTTTGATCACCACCTCCAGGAGGCCGAATTCGTCGACCACGGCACGATCGGGCTCGAGCTCGAGTTGAATCTGGTCGGCGATGACATGGCCCCCGCCGGCTGCAACGAGGCAGTGCTCGCCGAGCTTTCCGACGAATATCAGGCCGAGGTTGGCCGCTATAACGTCGAGCTAAACCACCCACCGTTGGACCTGTCCGGCGATGGACTGGCAGTGTTGCATGAGGGGCTGAATGAGCGTCTTCGGGCCGTGAATAAGGCGGCGAAGAAGGCGGGCGCGAATCTGGCGATGATCGGCACGCTGCCGACGGTGACCACGGAGTACCTGCAAAGCGACGAGTGGATGACGCAAGAGAACCGTTATTCCGCGTTATCGAATATGGTCCTGGAAGCGCGCGGTGAGCTCGTACATATCGACGTCGCACGGCAGGAGCGCTACCGCGCCACTTTCGATGACATCGCCACGGAATCGACCTGTACGTCGATGCAATTGCACCTCCAGGTGGCGCCCGACCGATTCCCTGAGGCGTGGAATGCATCACAGGCGATCGCGGGCCCGCAAGTGGCATTGAGCGCCAATTCGCCACTGTTCATGGGACATCGCACGTGGCATGAATCGCGCATCCCGGTGTTCAAACAGTCCATTGATACGCGCACGGACACTCTGGTCAACCAAGGGGTCCGTCCACGAGTCTGGTTCGGCGAGCGCTGGATCACCAGTGTTTTCGACTTGTTCGAGGAGAATGTCCGCTACTTCTCCCCTCTTATTCCTGAATCGCGCGCAGATGCTGGCAAACCGATGATGGATGGAAACAGCCCGGGCCTGCACTACTTGAATCTGCACAACGGAACGGTGTGGCGCTGGAACCGCCCAATCTATGATCCGTCGCTGGAGCTATCCCACATCCGTGTGGAAAACCGCTTGCTCGCTGCTGGCCCGACCACGATCGACATCATCGCGGACGCCGCGTTCTACTACGGTCTGGTGAAATTCTTGGGCGAGCAGACTCGCCCGGTGTGGTCGCGGTTGACGTTTGAGGAGGCGCGGGAGAATTTCTACGCTGGCGCGCGCGATGGCATTGGGGCGACGATGACGTGGCCGACGCTGGGGCGTATCGACGTCTCAAACCTGGTCCTCAACCACCTCCTGGACCAAGCCCATGAGGGACTGCGCTCGCTTGGCGTCGACGAAGAGTTGGCAGATAAATATCTGAAGGTCATCGAGGGCCGTGCCTGGCACCGCCAGAATGGCGCGACGTGGCAGTTGGATGTGTTGGACAAGCTCGGTGCCGGAACGAAGCCTGGCACACCCGAGCGGCAGGAAGCTCTCGCGAGACTTTTGAGAATCTACCTGGAAAATCAGGGCAAAGGCACACCGGTTCATTCTTGGTCGACAGACGTTGCATAAGGCAAGATACTTGCCATGTCCGCAATCATTGACTGGATTGTCAGTTTGATGGATACGCTCGGCGCCCCTGGCGTTGGCATTGCCATCTTGCTTGAGAACCTTTTCCCGCCCATCCCCTCTGAGGTGGTCCTGCCACTCGGTGGCTTCACTGTCGCCCAAGGATCGCTCAATTTCGTCTCGGTCTTCATTTGGGCCACGATCGGCTCTGTTGTTGGCGCCTACATTCTCTATGGCGTTGGTGCTTGGTTGGGCGCCGCACGCCTGCGTGCCATTGCTGATTGGATGTGGCTGGTCAAGGCCTCCGACGTGGATAAGTCCCTCGAGTGGTTTGACCGCCACGGCCGGCCGTCGATCCTGTTTGGCCGTCTCATCCCGGGCATCCGCTCGCTGATCTCCATCCCCGCTGGCCTCGACCGCATGAACCTGCTCACCTTTGGTCTGTGGACCACGCTCGGTTCAGCTGTCTGGAATTTCATCTTGATCTATCTGGGCTTCACCCTGGGCGATAATTGGGAGGCCGTCACCGGCTACATCGACCAGTACTCCAAGGTCGTCTATGTGATCCTCATCCTGATCCTGCTCGGCTTCTTGGTCTTCTTCATCCGCCGTTCCATCCGTGAGCGCAACGAGGCCGCCGAAGCTTAGTTCCTTCTTCACGCCTCTTTGACGGGTCGACTTCTTCATGAAAGTCGGCCCGTTTCGCTCTTCCATGGCCCTATCATGACAATATGGTTAGGCAAGCAAAAGTTATTCTTGATGGATTCGGCGTTCCAGAATCACTGCGTTGGCACAATGACGCGCTCTATTTCGTAGACATGGCGGCGGGCACCCTTCACCGCTGGGCTCAGGCGGGCAGCGAAGAAGTCCTGGGCACGATCCCCGGTCGTGCCGGTGGACTCGGCTTTCTCCCCAACGGTGACATGCTGATCGTGTCTATGGATCAGCACGTCATCTGGCGGCGCAGCTCAAGTGGCGAACTCACACAGCATGCAGACATCGGTGCCTATTGCGGCGGCCACGCCAACGACATGATGGTCACTTCGGACGGCTTTGCCTACGTGGGCAATTTCGGCTTTGACTATCACGCTTTCCACCGGGCGAACGCCAACTCCCACCTGTACAAACCACCAGGACCACCGGCGACACAGGTGGTGTGCATTGCCCCGGATGGAACCATCGCAGGAACAGGCCCTGACATGCTGTTCCCCAATGGCACAGTACAGCTTCCGGACGGCTCGGTCGTTGTCGCCGAAACACTTCGTTTGCAGTTAACGCAGTGCGATGTGGATGAAAAAGGTGTGCTGATCAACCCACGCCCGTATGCCAAGCTGATGCCCGATTTCTTGTGGAACCAACTCAATTCTTCTTCGCCACTGGGCGCGGTTGTCCGCACAGCAGCAGGTGTCTTGGAAAATCCCAACATTGCCAATGCCCTGCCCATTTCGCTCGCGCCTGATGGAATCGCTTTAGATCAAGACGGCGAATCGGTCTGGATCGCAAATGCAACCCGTGCAGAAGTCGTGCTTGTGCGTCCCGGCGGCCACATCGCCGAGCGCATCCGCACCGGCAATAAAACTCTCGATGTCACTCTTGGCGGCCCGAATGGCCGAACGTTGTTCTGCGCCACCACGATCAATGACGATCCGACAATCGGCGGCCCTGCGCGTAAAGGCTGCATCGAGTACATCGACCTGGATGGGGACAAAGCATGAGCGTCGTGCTGATTACAGGTGCTGGCCGCGGAATCGGCGCTGCTACCGCACAGGCGGCGGCTTCCGCTGGATACGATGTCGCGGTCACCGATATCGATGGGGAGGCTGCCCGGGCCGTCGCTAAGCAATTGCCCAACCGAGCCATCAGTTTAGAGCACGACGTCCGCGACGAACAGGGTTGGGCCACGCTATTCAACGAGGTTGAACGTCGACTTGGCCCGGTTGACATCCTGGTGAACAACGCCGGAATGATTCATACGGGCTGGGCACGTGATCTCACTGGGGACCAACACCGGCAGATGACTGAGGTGAATTTCTTCGGCCCGATGTACGGCACGCTCGAAGCAATGCGGCATATGAAGGACCGCGGTGGCCACATTGTCACGGTGTGTTCCATGACGAGCTTCCTGCCGCTGCCTGGCTACTCCTCGTACGGTGCGACGAAGCACGCGCTGCGCGCATTCATCAATACAGTCGCCATCGAAGAGCGCGCGAGTCGCGTGGCGTTCACGCTCGTTCACCCGCC
This sequence comes from uncultured Corynebacterium sp., assembly GCF_947253065.1. Lineage (GTDB taxonomy): Bacteria > Actinomycetota > Actinomycetes > Mycobacteriales > Mycobacteriaceae > Corynebacterium. The sequence continues at coordinate 4,189 of NZ_CAMXWS010000039.1, read as the reverse complement.
GGGAGTGCGCACAGAAATGCTCGAGCAGGAAAAGCAGGACCCATCGGCTGTTGCAGCATTCGCCGAGAAATCCGTCGAACCGGAAGTCATCGCTGACGCGATCGTCCGCGCTTTCAAAAAACGACCATTATTTGGCAGACCAGCAGAGATCGTCTTCCCTACTATCGGAGGCCGCTTTCAGCGCTGGGTGGGCGCACAGGCTCGGCTCATGCGTCTGGCCATGCCGTTCGTGCTCGCCAGTGGCCGACGCGGACTGAAGCGGTATCAGAACTGATCGGGTTCCGGCTGACAGGTTGGGCACCACCAGATCACCCGCTCCAAATCGTCCTGCCCGCCTAAGAACCCCTTGGTGATCAAGGTGGTGCACCGGCGGCAGGGCCTTTTGTTCCGCCCGAACACGTAGGTGGTCTCACCGGCGCGTTTCACCCCGGTGGTCACGCGTTTGACCTCGTCTTTATTCGCCCACATAAGGCGGCGCGCAATACGCAGGAGCTTATCGACGCCCCCTGCCCCCACCTCCGCCACCGTCCGCGCCGGATGTACCCCGCCGAGGAAGCAGATCTCTGCGCGGTACTCGTTGCCAATTCCCGCCACGCGGTACTGGTCCAGCAGACTTCTGCCGATTTCCCGGCCCGGGTCTTCGAGGATGCGGCGCTTCGCTTCCTCAAAGTCGAAGGTCTCGGCGAGCATATCCGGCCCGAGGTAGCCCATCTCAGCTTCGTACTCACGCGCTGGGAACACATCGACAAGGCCTAGGGAGTGGCCGACGAGCTCAATGTCGCCAGCGTCGTCGAAAAGCTGGAGAACGACGCGCGCGGTGTGGCCGGGCTTCGACCAGCGGGTGTCGGCACGGTGCACCGACCATGTGCCTTCCATTTTCAGGTGCGTGTGCAGAATCTGTGCCTCGTGACCATCGGCACCGAACTGCATGAACAGGTGCTTCCCATACGGCCACACGCGCTCCACCGTCATGCCCGTGAAGTCGACGGTGGCAAACCTCGGGACTCGCAACCACGACGCTGTCACCTCACGCCCAGTCATGAACTGCAGCCGTTTGGATAGCTGGTAGACGGAATCACCTTCAGGCATAGTGAAATACTAGGTTCTCGCTTTTAGCGATTCTTCAACCATCGCTTGCAATCTCGCCGCAATTTCCTCGACACTCGGCGCCGCAGTCGCTACAGAAATCGCGAGTTCGAACCAGTCATCCGAAGAGGTGTGAGCTACGGGAACATCGTATGCACGCAGTAATAGCACCGTGAGCAGCACACGCGAGCGCTTATTCCCATCCACGAACGGGTGGGTTGAAATGATGCTGTCCATGAGCGCGGCCGCTTTCAACCACACCCCGGGATACAGATCCGTCTCTTCAAAAGTGAGCCAGGGGCGTTCCAACGCAGCGCCAAGGAGGCCCCGGTCAGCGACATGAAATCCGTGTTCTTCAAGCCACGGATTCACTGACTCCAGGCGCAGGGCGGAACGAGGATTCATCAAGCGTCCCGGAGGCGATTCATGAGGTCTTGGCGCGAATCAAAAAATGAGCTGAGTTCACGTTCTGCGAACTCGCGAGCAGTCTCGCGCTCAAAGCGCTCGCTGATCAGGTTTGCAATCACCTGTTGTTTCGAGGCTCCATCTATTTCAGCGAGGGCATCGAGCTTCTCGCCGACTTCAGGCGTCAAGCGCAAATTCATGGCCATGAACAAAATGGTACCACGTTGGTACCAGTGGCGACCTGTCAATGATCGTCGAAATCCAAGTCCTTGCTCAGCTCCATCGATTTGATCGCATCGGCCACAGTCCGTCCCCGTCGCTTCGGTGTTGCAACAGTTTTTCCACCAATCTTTGCGCCACGCGGGGACGCGCCGGCACCATGATTCTTCAGCGTGAACGCAGCATCGCCATTGAGCTTTTCGACGGTCAACGGTGACAGCCTTCCCGCCCCCACCGCGTCAGTGAGAGCCTCGACGACCATGGTGAGCAGGTCGTCTTCGGTGGCAGTGCCCTCGGGGAAACCATCAAAGAATGTGGTCATGGTTTTGCCACCGCGGGTGAGGTGGGCGGCGAGGAGACCGTCGATAAGCACAACGAGCGCCCCAGCTGAACGCGTGGGCCCAGTGTCGGGCCATGGAAGCGCGGCGCCGTACGGGTTCGCGGGGTCGGTGGCGGCCAACACGTAGACCTTCGGCTCCTTAGTGCCCGATGGCCAACCGACGAGGTCATCCGAATCCTGGTACCCGCGCAGACGATCAATCGTCGCCGGCGTGGAGAACTGCGCCGCACCGAGGCCTTCCACCAGGTAGCCGCGCATGGCCTTTCCGGCCTCTTCGAATCCGGAAAGAGATTTGTAGGCAAGGGCAAATCCGCCAACGACGTCTTCCGCGACGATGCTGCCGCGGGTGACCACGCCATAGCGGTCCAGCCAGGCCTCGCCATGCGCGAGTGAACGCTGCGTGGGATCGGTGTCGGGTGCTGGTGTCGCAGCCCATCGGCCAGTCATATCGGGTGGGGTGACTGAGGCAAAGCTCGTGCGCCCAGAGCGGATCCGACTACGGGAGGGGCGGCGTTTCGCGCGATGTGCCGTCTTGCCGTGCTTGCCGCCCGCAAGGCGTGCACGGATCGGTGCGAAAGAATCAGGTGCGATGAGACCGGCTTCCACCAGGTCCCACATGGATTCGCGAAGTTCATCAGCAGTGGTCGTGGCTTCGCTCGCCGGGCCAAGGAGGTCAGTGAACAGATAGCCGCCACCGACGTTGAGCTTCTCCATGACCTGCTGCTGGGTAAGACTCAGTAACGGTTCCTCCGGGACCGGTATGAGCTGCGCGGCGTAGTCCGCGGGAAGAAGCATGATCCACGGATCACGCGCACCAGCCTTGCCGGCACCGACGATCTGGACCTCACCGGACAAGGTGAGCTCATCGAGCATCTCCGGGGAGTAATCGCCGACACGGCTGGGCAGGATCATCGACTCCCAGGCGCTCGCCGGCAGGCGCACGCCGGCAAGCTGCTCGATGACGCTGTAAACACCATCCGCCCCGCGGAGTACTGGCTGTTGACCAGCTGGTGCGACATTGAGCCACGCCGGCATGAAGCGGCCAAGCGCAGACTGGGACACCGGGCGGGTCTGCGCACGTGCCGCAGCGAGTGAGCGGGTGCGCACGATACGCAAGACCTCTGCGCCCATGTATTCCTGCTCATCAACGCCTTGCCGGTAGCGGCCTTCGATGACCTTATTCATTCCTATGAGGTGCTTCAGCGCCTCATAGGCAGCGCCGACGGAGAGACCAAAAGCAGCAGCGAGGTCTCGCAGTGTGAACGGTCCGCGAGTGCGTACCCACCGGCTGACCAGCTGGCTCAACGCATCAGGGATCGTGGCCACTTGGGCGGCGATGCCCGGTGGGACGGGCACGCCAAGGCCGTCGCGAAGCAATGGTGCATCGGGTGCTTGGGCCAGGTGTTCGCACCCGCCAATGCGCACGGCCATCATGCGTTTGCCCAGGCTCTCTTCGAGTGCCGCGCGCGGGACGGAGGTGTATTGCTCCAGCTCATCGACCGGGATCGGCCCAACAATGCGGAGTGTGTCTGCGAACTGCTCGGAGGTCTCCGCCTTGCCCAGGCGGCGGAGGGAGTGGTCGACTTCTTCGATCACGTCGGCGTCGAGAAGCTCACGCAATTCAACTGTGCCGAGCAATTTCGCGAGCAATGAGGGATCGAGCGCGAGTGCCGCGGCGCGTTTTTCGGCGAGCGGGGTGTCTCCCTCATACATGAACGCGCCGGTGTAATTGAACAACAAGCTTGAGGCGAACGGGCTCGGCTGATCCGTGGTCACTTCCGCGACGCGCAGGCGACGGGTGGACAGATTACGCATGACGTCCTGCAGCGCGGGGAGATCGTAGACGTCCTGGAGGCACTCGCGGACGGTCTCCAAAATGATGGGGAAAGACGGATAATTCCGTGCGACGTCCAGCAACTGCTCCGCGCGTTGGCGCTGCTGCCAGAGTGGTGCGCGCTTGCCCGGATTCCGGCGCGGGAGGAGCAATGCTCGGGCGGCGCACTCGCGGAAGCGCGAGGCGAAGAGCGCGGAATTACCCACCTGTTCAGTAACGATGTCCGCGATCTCATCCGCATCGAATGCGAATATCGACGCATCCGGTTCCCGCTCCCCCTGCGGCAACCTCAACACGATCCCGTC
>NZ_CAMXWS010000038.1 GCF_947253065.1 uncultured Corynebacterium sp. | reverse complement strand
GGGGGAATAATGGCAGTACAAACGGTAGAGCGGGAACCTGATCTGACAGGATTGGCGGAAGATATTGTTTCACAATATGTGGTGTTGATGCGTTCGAAAGCTCGACTTCTAGAGATGATTGGGGAGTTTGATCGGCTCAATCTTGCGGAGCAGTGCGGAGCGTCGAGTACCGCGACGTGGCTGATGCGGCGGTTGGGTATTTCGGAGTCGACGGCGCATGAATATGTGTTTGTAGCGCGGCAGCTGCAGAATTTTCCGTATTTGGCGGCGAATTTCGCGGCGGGGAACCTGAGCTATTCAGCGTTGCGCCTGGTGCTGAAATATCTCACGCCGGAGAACGAGGTGGAGCTCGTGGATAAGGCGGCGCAGGTGGGTTATTTGGGGCTTGAATGCGCGTTGGCGGGACGTGAGAAGCCGAATGAGAAAGAGGAGAAAAAGGAGTGCTACCTGCGGCTGAAGAAGCAGCCGGATGGATATGTGAATGTGTGGGCGCGGTTAAATCCTGCGGATGGGGAGCAGTTCTGTGCGGCGCTGAAGTTGGGGCATTTGGCTTTCGCGGCGGATGAAGAAGAGCTGTCTGGGCTGATTGGAGAAGATGGCGAGGTCGATCCAGACAAACTCGATGAGCTGATGCATTCCAAAGAGAAAGAAGAGGAAAAACGGCAGGCCAAGAAGGATGTTTCGGGCTTTGGTTTGCCCACTGGGCGTGCGATGGTTCACGCGCTGATGGGCATGGTGAATATTGTCAGGTCACAGCCGAAAAGCACACTTCGAACGCCGGGTGCGCAGGTCAGCGTGATGATGACGGTAGATGGCCGAGCTTATTTGCCGAATAACGCCGGTGCACCGTCGAAGGGGCTGGAGAACCTTGTGGCTAATGCGCTGGTGCGGCTGGACACGGTGGATAACCGCGGAATGATCATCAACGCAGGCAGGTCGTCGCGTCTGGCCACGGATGGGCAGATCCGGTCGCTGCTGGCGATGTGGGGTGGTCAGTGCGCGATGCCGGGGTGCACGCACACGCGGTTCATGGAATTCCACCACATGGAGGAATGGGCCAACGGTGGGCTGACGGACATGGATAACCTGATCCCGCTGTGCTCTGCGTGCCACTCGCTGGTTACCGAAGGGTATGCGCAGGTCAAGCGACACGGAAATGAAATCGTCTTCGACTTCGGTGACGGCAGCCGGTACGTTTCCTTCAACCACTCGTTGCCGGTGCGGAACGATGATTATGTGGTGCGGAAGGTGGAGGACCTTGGTTTGGCGGATAGTTTTGCTAGTTAGCTGTGCCCGCGGTCAACGTTGGCAACGACTCGCGAGACGTAGTCGCGTGGGTTCTCGGCGTTCATGATGCCGCGGACGATGGCAACGCCATCGACACCAGTGCGGGCAAGGGCTTCAGCGTCATCCACAGTGACATCACCGATGGCGACAATGGGCATTTCAGCTGCTGAAACAAGGGCGGGGTAGCCCTCAAGCCCCAGGGGAGTGCGGCCGGAATCTTTCGTCGGGGTGTCGCGGAATGGGCCGGCGCCGATGTAGTCGATCACATCTGCGTAGTCGTTGGCAGCCTGGACGAGTTCAAGCGTGCCGGTGGTCAGGCCGATCACGGCATCGGGTCCGAGAAGCTCGCGGGCAATGCGTGGGTTCAGATCGTCTTGGCCAATGTGGACGCCAGCAACACCGTGGGGGGCGAGGACGAGGGCGACATCGACGCGGTCGTCGATAAGCACGTGCGTGTTGGGGTTGACTTCGTGCACGGCGGTGACCACGGAAAGGCCGAGGTCGTAGAGGTCGCGCGCGCTGATGGGTTTGCTGCGCACCTGGATGATGCCGGCGCCACCCTGGGCGGCGGCGCGGGCGGTTTCCACGATGTGTTCGGGGGTGCCCGCGCCGGTGACGAAATAGCAGCGGAGGTCGAGTTCGGTCATGTGCGCCATTGTAAGGACCCACCCGTGCGGTACGGTTTGTCTATTCAGATCCTCTCGGAGAAGGGACGGCCACATGAAGATCCGGGCTATGGCGGCAGCGGCGTTAGCTGTGCTGACACTAGTAGCTGCGCCAACAGCGAATGCGCAGGTTGACCCGAATTATAAGTGGCGGAATGACCCGGTATCGAAGGTGCTGGCGGGTAAGCCTTTTGCGGATCGTGTTCTGCATCGCGTGCCGGGGTCGTGGTTTGATGCGCAGCGCGCGAACCCGGGTGCGAAGCAGGCGGCGGCGCGTGGCCGGGCGCTTTATGGTGCTGGTGCGCCGATCTATGTGGGCATGTACGGCATGTGCACGGTATCGGCAGTGGGCACGGATGGTGCGGGGCGCAAGGTGGCGCTCACCGCGGGGCACTGCGGAAATATCGGCGACCCGATTGTGGCGTCGGACTCGTTTGCGGCGGGGCCGACGGGCCGAATTGTGCGTAAGAATGGTGCGTTGGACTATGCGGTGATTGAGCTTGGTCCGCGCGCGGACCTGACGGCGAGCTATAACGGCACAACGATTCGTTCGACGGGTGGTGCGGTGCGCACTGGTGACCAGCTGTGCAAGAACGGCTACGCATCGGGCAAGACCTGCGGCATGGTGTGGGTGGCTGCCGGGCCGCGTCACCAGTCGCAGGTGTGCGCGATGGCGGGTGATTCGGGTGCGCCACTCTATGCGGGTACGCGTCTGGTTGGGCTGATCAACGGCAGCTCGATCCCGCAGGCAGCAAATTTGTCGTGCTCAACGCCGTTGCAGGGGCCGATCCACGCGCCGACGGTATCGACGAGCATCGATGCGATTATCCGTGATCTGAATTCCGCGCCGGGCGTGGGCAACGGCTTCCGTTTGGCGCGCTAGCGCAGGCGACCAAGCACCTCGTCGTGGAGGAGGCCGTTGGTGGCAACAGCATCGCCGCCGTGCGGGCCGTCCTCGCCGGCAAGGGATGTGAAACGGCCGCCAGCTTCGCTGACCAGGACGGACAGGGCGGCGAGGTCCCAGAGGGAGACTTCGGGCTCGGCGGCGATGTCGACAGCGCCTTCGGCGACGAGACAGTAGGAGAAGAAATCGCCGTAGCCGCGCAGGCGCCAGACATCATCGGTCAGGGTGATCAGCTGTTCGCGCAGGTTACGGTCGCGCCAGCCGCTCAAAGACGAGATGCTTAACGACGCATCCTCCAATCCCTTCACCCCAGAGACCTCCAGCCGGGTGACACTGCCATCGGCGAAAGTGCGCCATGCGCCGGCGCCTTCGCTGGCGTACCAACGACGAGCCAGGGCCGGGGCACTGATAACGCCGACGACGGGTTTGCCATCCTCAAGCAGGGAGATGAGGGTTGCCCACACTGGCACGCCGCGGACGAAATTCTTGGTGCCGTCGATCGGGTCGATGACCCATTGGCGGCCGGAGAAATGAACATCGCCGCCGAATTCTTCACCGAGTACGGCATCGGCGGGGCGGGTGACGCCGAGCTTGTCGCGCAGAGCACTTTCGACCGCGACATCGGCATCGGAGACTGGTGTCATGTCCGGTTTGGTGTCCACGCGCAGGTCTGCGGACTCGAAACGTTCAAGCGTGATCGTGTCAGCGAGGTCTGCGAGTTCAAGGGCCAGGGCGAGATCGTCAGAGTAGTGAGCCATGCTTTTCAAGCTTAGCCAGCGAGGAGGTCCGCCACCTCGTCAACGAGCTGCTCATTTCCTGCCACGCACCAGGTCACCCCGCCGGCATCGACCTTGATGGCCTTGCCGCCAGCAGCTTCGATGAGGGCTTTGCCCGGGAGCCAATCCCAGTCAGCGACGGAATGTTGCAGCCATCCGCCGATTCCGCCAGACGCGACGGTAGCGAGATCGATCGAGCCCGCGCCGAACATGCGCACGGTCGCCGCTTGATTTGCTGCGCGCAGCCAGGCTTCGCGGACACCATCACGCTTCATCGACGTGGGGTGGAGGTAGGTGGCGAGCGCCAGGTGGGGCAGTGGGGCGTCGACAAGCTTGTCTAGCTCGCGGCCGTTCCGTGTCGCCGTGCCGTGGTCCGCGATCCATGTGGTCGCGAGCGCCGGGCGGTGGATCGCGCTGACAAGAATGCGCTCGGGATCGCGTACGTCGCCCTCGACGAGCGCGACGGCTGAGCAGAAATAATCCGAACCGGAGGCGAAGTTGTAGGTGCCATCGACCGGGTCAATGACCCAGGTCCGACCGCTTATCGACGCCTTCGCCGCACCCTCCTCACCCACGATCCCGTCGTCGGGGCGCAGGGCTTGGAGAGTTTCGGCAACGAACTCCTCGGCTGCCGTGTCAGCGTTGGTGACCACGTCGGACACGGACGTCTTCTGACCTGTTTCCAGTCCCTCGTCGCGCATGCTCAAGGCGAGGCCGCCGGCGGTCTCGACGAGCGCACGGGCGAGCTCGGCATCGGTGGCATTGCGGTGGGATTCAATGAAAGCTGCGGTAGACACAAACGCCATTATGGCGCTGTCTACTAGACTGCGCACCTATGCAGCCAGAGACCAGCAACCGGATCCAGTCCCTCGATTCCACATTGACCACCATCGAGACGGTCATGGATTTGGACGAAATGGATTCGCGAGCCCGTGAACTGGAACAACAAGCCGCCGACCCCAGCCTGTGGGACGATCCTGACCACGCGCAGAAGGTGACCACGGAGCTGTCCAACGTCCAGGCCCGCCTGCGCAAGGTCAAGAGCCTTCGCCAAAGGCTCGAGGATCTGCCGGTCATGTATGAACTTGCGGAAGAGGAGGGCGACGCGTCGCTTGCCGACGATGAGTTGGCTGACCTGGAATCCCAGATCTCTTCTTTGGAAGTGACCACGATGCTCTCAGGCGAATACGACGAGCGTGAGGCCGTGGTGCACATCCGCTCTGGTGCCGGCGGTGTCGATGCTGCCGATTGGGCTGAGATGCTCATGCGTATGTACACCCGCTGGGCTGAAAAGAGCGGCCACAAGGTGGATGTATACGACATCTCTTATGCCGAAGAAGCCGGTATCAAATCCGCGACTTTCGTCGTTCACGGAGAGTACATGTACGGCCAGCTCTCCGTCGAGCAGGGAGCGCACCGTCTGGTGCGTATCTCGCCGTTTGATAACCAGGGCCGCCGCCAGACTTCATTCGCCGAGGTGGAGGTCCTGCCTGTGGTGGAGCAGACCGACCACATCGATATCCCGGACTCCGATATTCGCGTCGACGTCTACCGCTCTTCCGGTCCCGGTGGTCAGTCCGTGAACACCACCGACTCAGCAGTGCGCATCACCCACGTACCTACCAGCATCGTGGTGACCTGTCAGAACGAGAAGTCACAGATCCAGAACAAGGCTTCCGCCATGAACGTTCTGCAGTCCAAGTTGCTTGAGCTCAAGCGCCAGGAAGAAAAGGCAGAGCTCGACGCCCTCGGTGCCGGCGGTAACGCAAGCTGGGGCAATCAGATGCGCTCCTACGTCCTGCACCCCTACCAAATGGTCAAAGACCTGCGCACCAACTACGAAGTCGGCGACCCGCAGAAGGTCCTCGACGGCGATATCGATGGGTTCTTGGAGTCAGGCATCCGCTGGCGTATGGCGGAGCAGCAGGGCGAAGGATCCTAACTCACCTGCGATTTTGTGGAATAGGATTTCCTACATGCAAATGCTGTCACTAGAGTGGCGCATGTGATCACTTTCTCGAATGTGACAAAGGTCTACCCGACATCGACGCGGCCGGCTCTCGATGACATTTCGCTGACGATTGAAAACGGCGAATTTGTTTTCTTGATCGGCCCGTCGGGCTCGGGCAAGTCGTCGTTTTTGGAGCTGCTTATCCGTGAGGAAAACGTGACAAGCGGTGATATCTACTTCGATGACTTCCACGTGAATGCGTTGAAGGGCAAGGAGGTGAACAAGCTCCGCCAGTCCATTGGCTACGTCTTCCAGGACTTCCGGCTGCTGCCGAAGTTGAACGTGTACGACAATGTGGCGTTCGCGCTGGAGGTGATTGGTAAGCCGAAGGCGAAGATCAAGAAGCTTGTGCCTGAAGCGTTGGAAATCGTGGGGCTGGATGCGAAGGCGAACCGGATGCCGAATGAGCTGTCCGGCGGCGAGCAGCAGCGGGTGGCTATTGCGCGTGCGTTCGTGGACCGACCGCATCTTTTGCTTGCCGACGAGCCGACCGGCAACCTTGACCCGTCCACCGCGGACGACATCATGGCGCTGCTTGCCCGCATTAACCGCATGGGCACGACAGTTGTCATGTCCACGCACAATGCGCGTGCGGTCAACGATATGCGTCAGCGCGTGATTGAGCTGCACCTGGGCAAATTGGTCCGTGATGACAGCCATGGCGTGTACGGAACAGTGGGGGCATAACTATGAACTGGAATTTCATTTTCCGTGAGGGCTTCCGTGGTCTGGGACGCAACCTCACCATGACGATTGCGCTGATCATCACCACTGCGCTGTCGTTGGCGCTGGTGGGTGCGGGCATTTTGATGTCCAAGGTGACTAGCGACACCAAGGACCTGTACCTCGACCGTGTTGAGGTGATGGTGGAGCTGGACGAGGAAGTGTCGGCGGGGGACAAGGATTGTTCGTCGACAAGCTGTGCAGAGGTGCGCGACACGCTGCAGGCGGATGACCGCGTCGAGTCCGTGACCTTCCGTAACCGCGAGCAGTCGTACGAGCGCTTCGTGGAGCTGTTCCAGGAATCGGATCCGGTGCTGGTGGAGGAGACCTCGAAGGATTCGATGCCGGCGGCGCTGCACGTGCGTCTGGAGGATCCGACGAATACCGAGCCGATCGACGCGGTCCGTGATCTGCCGCAGGTCGCTTACGTGGCTGACCAGGCAAGTGATGTTCGTGGCGTGGCTGATTCGCTCGACTCGTTCCGTAATGCGACCTTTATTATTGCTGCGGCTCAGGCGCTGGCCGCGATGTTCCTGATTGCGAATATGGTGCAGCTGGCTGCGTACAGTCGCCGCGAGGAAATCGGGATCATGCGCATGGTGGGCGCGACCCGCTGGTTCACACAGGCGCCGTTCATTCTTGAGGCGCTCATCTCTGTATTCGTCGGCGGTGTGATCGCCACGGTGGGCGTGTGGGCGATTAAATCGCAGATCGTTGATCCGATGCTGTTCGGTGTGTACGAGAATCTGCTGATTGCCAAGCTTCCGGACAGTGCCGTGTGGACCGTGATGCCATTGGTCGGCCTGGTTGCGCTTGTTGCAGCAGGCCTGGTCGCTCAGGTAGCGTTGCGCTCCTACGTGCGTAAATAGGAGGTTTAGTTCGTGGCGAAGAAAAAGAAAAAGGATGGACCAGGCGTCATCGCGTCCAACCGCAAAGCTCGCCATGACTACACCATCCTGGATACCTATGAAGCAGGTGTGGTCCTGCAGGGAACCGAGATCAAGTCCTTGCGCGACGGCAAGGCCTCGCTCGTCGAGGCATATGCCACGATCGACGACGGCGAGGTCTTCCTGCGTAACCTCCACATCCCGGAGTATTCGATGGGGTCGTGGACGAACCACTCGCCGCGTCGCACCCGCAAGCTGCTACTGCACCGGCGCGAGATCGACACGCTCGCGGGCAAGGTGCGCGATGGCAACCGCACGCTTGTGCCGCTGAAGCTGTACCTCAAAGATGGCCTGGTCAAGGTCGAACTCGGCCTGGCGCAAGGTAAGCAGGACTACGATCGACGCCAAGACATCAAGAAACGCACCGAGGACCGCGAGATCGCGCGTGAACTTGGTCGCAAATTCAAGGGGATCAAGGCATGAAAACTGTCCTCATCACTGGCGCATCGCGGGGAATCGGTCGTGCGATTGCCGAGGAATTGGGCAAAGACCACCACATTTTGGTCGGCGCATCGCGGGATGCGAGCGAAGTCGTGGACAAGCTGCCCAGCGCTGAACCATTCGAGGTCGACCTGCGCGATGAGCAGGCGATCGTCGAGGCCGCGCGCAAGATCGAGAATGTCGATGTCGTGGTTCACGCTGCAGGCGTGCTGCACAAGGCGCCTTTTGATGAGCTCGACGCGCAGCAGTGGCGGGACACGATGGACATCAACGTGCTCGCGCCCGTCACGCTCACACGCGAGCTTTTGCCCGCTTTACGACGTTCGCGTGGACTACTCATCACCATCAACTCCGGCGCTGGCTTCCACGGTGTCGAAGAAAACACTGCGTACTGTGCATCCAAATTCGCACTGCGCGGGTTCACCGATGCGCTCCGCCTAGAGGAAAAGGGACGCATCCGCGTGACCTCGATCCACCCGGGTCGCACTGACACTGACATGCTCACCGACCCAAAGCACGGTGACCGCCCGAAGATGGACCCAGTCAATGTTGCGCGTGCTGTCCGCCTCGCCGTGGATGTTGATCCGGATACTGTCGTTGAGTTTCTGCGCGTCGCACCTGCTTGACGTGCGCCGTTGAACAGCGGTAGTGTTATTCTTCCTGCGGTTGCAATGCATGTTCCCGCCGCAGGACGCGAAGGGGATGACTTGGTTTCGACTTCGCTGACTAAACCAGGGGAAGCGTGCCGGTGCAGGCTGGAGACCACCGATTTGAAGCGTCGCAGCACTTTATAAACGCAGAGAAGAACTCTCAGCGTGACTACGCCCTCGCTGCCTAAGTAGCGACCGCGTGTCTGTCAGGCCGGGCTTGCTCCCGCCCCGGACCCTGGCATCGACTAGGGAGCTTGCCCTCTCACCGTGTCAGTGAGGTGCTTGGAGGGGACTTCTTTCACTGACTGGGCCCGTCATCCGGACATGTTCGCCTGATCCGGAGGGCCGAGCAGAGATTCTGTGCGGACTGCGCACGGAGAAGCCCTGGTGCAGTGGCGAAGGACCCGGGTTCAATTCCCGGCATCTCCACAATGCAGCCCCTCAAGGCTTGTGTTTTATGACTTAGGACACAGGACTTGAGGGGTTTTACTGTTTGGACCCGTTACACTGGGCTGGAACTTGGTAGCGGGCATGGCAATTGCACCTAAGTTCTGAGCCACAGATTGTCTGTCGTGGAAAGAGCCACTGGTTCGTTGGCCGTGTCCTCTTGCGAGAGGAACTAAAATGCCGGAACTCCTTGGCGATCACGAAGCTATTGCTCACGACCTGTTTAATCGGGTGAAAAGGCTTTCAGAAGGTACCTATGACGGGCCCACAGTTGTCTTGCTTCGCGGCGCTTCAGGAGTTGGAAAGACAGCCATCATTCAACGCTTGTATGAGCTGCTGCGCTTGGATGGTGCCCAGAATGGAAAAGATGGATTCGGCCAGTACTGGCCGGAATTGTTTCCTGCTGACCACCACGCTGATCCTTTGAGCGGTCGCGCGCTACTTTCCCCAGAGTTGGAGTCTTTTGTTTGGAAAGAAGACACACTCCCAACCTTCGGATGGTGGTCGTTCAACTGCGAGAATCTCCGCAATAACCAGAAATTGGATGTCGTGGCAGCGGGCCAGGAACAGATGGCGACACATCTCGCCCCACTGTCCTTGGCTTGGTGGGATTCCTCTGGAGCATTGGAACGCACGGGAAAAGTGCTTTCCCAAGTGGTCACGAGAGTGCGCAAAGACCTCCAGGCCGATGCATTTGATTCTTTGCTCGAGGCGTCTGTTGACGCTCTAAGCCTTGGCGTGCCCCTTCCGGCAACTCTTTCTTCATGGCTTACCGACACACTGCGTTGGTTCGGCAAGAGGCGGAAAGATTCGAAGAATCTGCACCGCGATGTAGATATGGGGGAGCAGCACCTGAAGTTCAAGAAAGATGCTGGTGTAGAACTCGCAGAGGCCATTCGCTCGCTGACTGCCAAGGGGTTACCCGGAATTGTCGTTGTGGAGGACATGCACCTCATGGGGCCCAATCTGGGTTCACTTCTGGCAACCCTTGCCGTGCATGATCAGAACAGACCAGTTTTGATCGTCGGCACTGCCTGGCCTGAAGGGACAGCAGAGGGAGATTTTCAGCAATGGCATTTGGGCATGCTGGATCAACCGGATTCTCAATCACGAATACTTGATGTGGATATCCCTTCGCTTCAGGATTTGTCTCTCATTAATCTTCTGTTGCGCTACGCCCCGGAGACATCTGCTGATGTAGCAGCCCAAGTAGTGGAGAAACTGAACACGCCCCTGTTTCTTCTCCTCTGGATCACAGACCCCAACGTCGCCCGCGAGATCAAGTACTCAGGGAACAAGATCTTGCTTACTGATGAGTTCAGGCTTCCAAACTCGGTCGAGCAGGTAGTGGAGAGTCGTTGGAATGCACTGCCTGAAGACGTGCGAAATGCACTTACATCAGCTGTGGCAGGAAATCCCTCAGACCCGACTCTGGATATCCTGAATCGCTTTGTTCCGACCGTCATCGCTGAGGTTATGGAAGAGATTTATGACTCGGTGCAGGAGAATGCCCTTGAGGCAATAAATAAGGCACGCAATCCCATTGGTTGGTGTCAAGGCTCCACTGACGTGGCCAGCTTTACCGACCCTTTGCTAACTCGGCACGTTCGTAAATCCCTTCAAAGCCTGCCTGCGTTGAAAGCACACGCGCAAGGGTTGGCGCAACAAGCATGCATTCAGTGGCTTGATGGCCAACGTGATCACCTTGACTTGCCTAATAGCACGCAGGTTGATGCAGTGGTCGACTGGTATTTAGATTTTGCTGAGGAGGGGCCACCGCTCACGACAGCTGCGGTCTATGTTTATGCAGCTAGAAGAAATATGCGGGCGTATGAGTTCTCAGAGGCTATTGAGTGCTTCAATTCCGCGCTCCGTGTGCTCGGCAGTGATGTCTCAGAGCGCGATCAAATCTTTGTGCGCCGACAAATTGCAGAATGCTATTACGCAATGTCTGAGTTCAAAGATGCAGAGGCAATTCTGCTGGAAGTACTTCCGCAGCAGATTGAAATGGATGGTGAGAGCCATCCAGACACGTTGGCACTCAAACTCTTGCAGGCAAAACTTTTGCTGCGAAGCGGGGACCCATTAGAAGCGGCGCCGGTCTTGAACGATGTGACGGCAATGTTGGGGGATTACTACTCAGACCGGACAGTGCCCGAAGAAATCGTGGGAACTATCTACATCCCAACCGTGCTGTTAAAAGCGGAAGTGGCTTTTGAGAATTTCCGCAATGATGAAGCCATCGAATTTTATGACGAAGCTCTCGCCATTATGTCCCGTATTTACGGTGAAGATTCTCTTGATGCCCTCATGCTTCAGATAAAGAGACTCCGAGCGGTGTACGCGATGGATGTTTCGAGCACCGAGGCTTTCGAGCAAGGAAAAACTCTGCTGGCAAAGATCCAGGAAGCAAGCGGAGCGGACTCACCGTACGCAATTGAAGCGGAAGCGAACGTTCTTCGCTGGGGTTGCCAAACAGCAATGATTAAGGACGTAGAGCAAAAATTCCGAGACTTGGATACAAGAATTCCCCAGACCAGAAGTTACGCAACCCTCAGGACAGAGATTTATTTTGCGGCAGGGGACGTAGCGGGATTTGAAGGCAGGATGGCAGATGCCAAGCGGTGGTTTTTGGCATGCCTCTCTGTTGCTGACCAGCATCACGGGGTTTATGATCCGCTGAATTTACATGTTCGGCGTCAGCTCGGTGTCGTGCTTTTCAACTTGCAGCAATTCGAAGAAGCCCGGGATGTTGTTGAGAGGCTCACTGAAAATGCCCGTGTTGCGGTTGGTGGTGATGGAAGAGCCACTGTTGAGGCCGAATTGCTGCTTTCGCAAATTTATGCACATCAGGGGCGGCTGGAACTTGCGATCTCTCGCCTGGAGCGAACAAGACAAGAACTGGCTGAATCGGCGGATCCAAGCCTGAGGCTGACTCGCCTGGTGGAATCGCGACTGGGAGAGATGATTAGCGCCAGGCAACCAGTGGGTTTTTTCCCGCTTGTACAGATGAAGAGAGGTAAATTCGTCCACCTGTCTGGCACGCGGAGCGCTGAGTTTCCACCGATCGAGAATCAGAAAGTCGTTATTGACCAGACTCGCCGGATAATGGATAGTTCGCCTGAATATGTCTTATTTCATCTGGACACATTGGCGCGGGCTTCGATGAATCTAGGTGCTTGTTATATCCGCGATGGCGCTCCCAATGAGGCATACGAGGCGCTCCGCAAGGCCGAAGCTTATTCACATGAAGCGCTGAGGCAGATTGCCTCTGGTTCTCCTAAGGCCAACGCACAAGTTGCTCAGGTGGTAGCGAGGCTGGTAGGTATCTCGCACAACCTCATGCTGCTTTTGATGATTGTTGAGCGGAACGATCAATTGGATGAGGAATTTGTTGATTGTCGAGTTCAAGCGTTGAAATGGCTCGACACATTTCGGCCGGGGGATGAGGCCTTTCTCGGGCAAGTGAATCTCTCATTCCTGAAGGAACAAGTTGACTACCTGCTCACCCTTTAGCTCGTTATAGATATTGGTGCCCGAATCACTGCCGGGTTTCTGACGCACCAGGAAGCGGTAAATCGCATTTTGAGGAGGTAAATTTATCGCCAATCTGTGCGTTAGGAAATAGGTGAAAGAAGGTCCCCTGTGCAGGTGAACTGGCGAAAGAAACTGGTCAGTTTCGGACTATGCGTGGCAACTTTTCCGCTTTTATCCGGTTGCGGAGCGACTGAGGAGAAAACAGAGATCCCGCCTTCCTTGGTCAAGCCGGGCTGGATGGGCGAAACGGTGAACATCGCCGACAACGAGGGCACCAAGGATGTGCCGTTGAATCCCAAGAAGGTTGTGGCGTGGGATGAGCGTGCGCGCGACCTGCTGGAGGCACTCGGGGTAGAGGCGGCAGATGATGTGGAACAAGCCGACCTCATCGTGATTGCCACGGAACAATCGGAGCAGTTGCCGGATGTCCCGGTGGTTGATGTGACACCGCGGGAAGGTCCGCCGTTGGACTGGGAGATGGTCCGACAGGTGCAGATCTTGGGGCCGGTCTTTGAAAAAGACGAAGAAGCAAAAACGCTTGACGACGAATTCTCAGAAGCGCTCGTCCGCGCCAAAGACGAAGCTGATGAGGACTGGACAGTGGCGATCGTGGGGGCAGACGGGACTGACGTGGATACGCAGGCCGGTAGGGGATTTTTCGAACCTGTCGTGAAGATGCTCGGGCTGGAACTCGTCGAGGCAGAGAAGAAGCCGGATGTGATTCTGGTGGTGGAGCCTAATTTTGATCCGGCGGTCGAGGGATACACCCCGGCGATGAAGCTGGTGCTTGATGATGAACGGTTCGAAGACTCCGATGCAGTCGAGGACGCGAATATCTACGTCGCGCCTTTTGATACCCCTGAAGTCGCCTCGATCGCCGCATATACGCAGGTATTCAATGAATTAGCAGGCATTTGGGAAGCAATGAACTAAGGGGTATTGACGTACGGCGAATCGGTGGGTAGCTTAGGCAAAGCTAACCAACTTTCTATGTACTCAAGGAGTCCACATGATTGGAACTACCCTCCGTCGCCGTGCAGGCGTCGTTGCCGCTCTCTTCGCCACCGCTTCGCTGACTCTGATCGGCTGCAGCCCGGCTGAGAACACCGGCAACGAAACCAGCGAAACGGCTACCGCTGGCGAAACGGTCACCATCGAGGACAATGAGGGGACCAAGGAAGTTCCTGTGAACCCGAAGTCTGTCGTTGCGCTGGACAACCGCAGCTTCGAGATCCTGGACCAGTGGGGCGTGAAGCCGGTCGCTGCCGCACGTGCGCTGGTGCCGCAGACCATTCCGGGCATCGCGGACAACGAGGACATCGTTGACATCGGAAACCACCGTGAGCCGAAACTTGAGGCGATCGCTGCTGCCGAGCCGCAGGTGATTGTTTCCGGTCAGCGTTTCACTCAGTACAACGATGAGATTGAGAAGCTTGCCCCGGACGCAGTGCTGATTGATCTGGAGCCGCGTGAAGACCAGCCGCTGGACCAGGAATTCATCCGTCAGGTGGACACGCTGGGCAAGATCTTCGGCCACGAAGAGGACGCCAAGAAGATGACCGATGATTTCACCGCTGCGCTCGAGCGCGCACGTGAGGCTTACAACAAGGATTGGAAGGTCATGGCGGTCAACGTTTCGGGTGGTGAGATCGGCTACGTCGCACCGAAGATCGGCCGCACCTGGGGCCCGCTGTTCGACATGCTGGGGCTGACTCCGGCGCTGGAGATCGATGGTGGTTCGGATGACCACCAGGGCGATGACATCTCCGTTGAGGCGATTGCAGAGGCAAACCCGGACTGGATGCTCGTCCTTGACCGTGACGCTGCGATCCGTACCGAGGATTCCGCCCCGGCAAAGCAGGTTCTTGACGATAGTCAGGCGCTGAAGAATGTGACCGCTGTTAAGGAGGGCCACATCTACATCGCTCCGGTAGACACGTACACTAATGAGTCGATCATTACGTACACCGAGATTCTCAACGAGCTCGCTGATCAGTGGGAGGCAGCCGCTTAGTGCCGGATCGCTTATCGACGCCTACTGCGACGACCCGCCCGTCTCTTGCTAATTGGAAGATGCTGGTGGGCGTTGCGGTGGTCGCTGCACTGCTCGTGCTGTCGCTGTTAGTGGGGCAGTATGACATTCGCGGCCACTCAGATGGCGTCGACATGTTCTGGACTACGCGTGTCCCGCGCACCATCGCACTCGTGCTCTCGGGCATGGCGATGGCCATGAGCGGCATGGTCATGCAGCTGCTCACCCAAAACCGTTTCGTAGAGCCCACCACCACCGGCACGACAGAATGGGCCGGCCTTGGTCTCATGGTGGCGCTTTTCTTCATTCCCAATCCGTCGTTAACGGAACGAATGCTCGTCGCTGTGGCGTTCGCATTTGTGGGAACAATGGTCTTCTTTGCATTCTTGCAGCGTGTGACGTTGAAATCCTCCCTGGTTGTTCCGATCATCGGCATTATGCTGGGTGCAGTCATCAGCGCCATTTCGACGTTCTTTGCCATGCAGACAGACATGCTCCAATCGCTGGGCATCTGGTTTGCTGGCTCGTACACTTCGATCATTCGCGGCCAATATGAGGTCTTGTGGATCGTCGGCATCGTGGTGATCGCGGTGTTCTTCTTTGCTGACCGGCTCACTGTTGCTGGCCTGGGCAAAGACATCGCTACCAATGTCGGCTTGAACTATGAACGTATTGTGTTGATCGGTGTAGGCCTTGTTGCCATCGCATCAGGTGTTGTCACCGTTGTCGTGGGTATGCTGCCATTCCTTGGACTGATCGTGCCTAACCTGGTGTCGATGTTCCGTGGAGATGACCTGCGTTCGAACCTGCCGTGGGTCTGCCTTTTGGGCGTTGCAGTGGTCACCATTTGCGACATCATCGGGCGCACCATCATCGCGCCATTTGAGATGCCAGTCTCCGTCATCCTCGGTGTCGTCGGCGCAGCCGTATTCGTTGTCTTGATTGTCAGGCAGGTGAAGTCATGACAACTCAAGCTGCCCATACTCGGGCGAGGGAAGTGGGGGCGTTCCATACGTCGACAAGCAAACGACGTTATTGGATCATCTTCGGCTGCCTGCTGCTCGCTGCTGTGGCGTTCACGTGGGGTCTGCTCTCGTATGAGAACCCGATGGATCCGTCAACGCGCGGTTACTGGCTGATCGCGCAGCGTCGCGCGATGTCCGTGCTGGTCATGGCGCTCGTGGCTTTGTGTCAAGCGATGGCCACCGTCGCGTTTCATACCGTGACAGGGAACCGGATCATCACGCCATCGATCATGGGCTTTGAAGCTCTTTACGTGGCCATTCACACGACGACCGTGTACTTCTTTGGTGCGGTCGGGCTGGCTAATGCGCGCACGCTGGAAATCTTCATTCTGCAGTTGGTGCTCATGGTCGGCTTCTCCATGTTGCTGTACTCATGGTTGCTGACTGGTCGCAACAACATGCACGCGATGCTGCTGATTGGCGTGGTTATTGGTGGGGGATTGGGCAGTCTGTCCACCTTCATGCAGCGCATGCTCAGCCCAAGTGAATTTGATGTGCTCACCGCACGTCTCTTCGGATCCGTCAATAATGCTGATCCGGAGTACTTCCCCGTGGCGATTCCACTCGCGCTGGGCGCGGCGCTGTTGCTCTATATCCACTCGCGCACGCTGAACGTCGTTTCGCTCGGCCGGGAGACTGCTGTCAACCTCGGAGTGAACCACCGCGCGCATTCAATCTACGTGCTGGTACTTGTTGCCGTGCTCATGGCAATTTCGACCGCGCTCGTGGGACCGATGACATTCCTTGGATTCCTCGTGGCTACGCTGGCGTACCAGTTTGCGGACACATATGACCACCGATACATCTTCCCGATGGCTGTACTCATCGGATTCGTGGTGCTTTCCGGTTCGTACTTCATCATGAACCACATCTTTTATGCACAAGGCATTGTGTCGATCATCATTGAATTGGTGGGCGGCATCGTATTCCTAGCCGTAATTCTCAGAAAGGGCACGCTGTGATCAAGCTTTCTTCGCTAGCGAAAGTCTATGGCCACGATGCAGCAATCGGGCCTGTTGATCTGGAAATTCCATCCGGCGGAATGACTGCGCTGATCGGCCCAAACGGCGCCGGCAAATCGACGCTGTTGACCATCATTGGCAGGCTGCTGGAACAAGATTCCGGCACCGTTGCCATTGGCGGACGTGATATCGCATCGGTGAAGAGCGGTGAACTGGCTAAAGAGCTATCCATCCTGCGTCAGGAAAACAACTTCGTTACCAAGCTCACCGTCCGCCAGTTGGTCGGATTCGGCCGTTTCCCGTACAGCAAGGGTCGATTGACTAGCGAGGACGAAGAGATCATCTCGCGCTATATCGACTTCTTTGGACTTACCGGGCTCGAAGGCCGCTACCTGGACCAGCTTTCCGGTGGACAGCGCCAACGCGCATACGTGGCCATGGTGCTCGCGCAAGAAACGGAGTACGTGCTTCTCGACGAACCCCTCAACAACCTCGACATCTCCCACTCCGTGGAAATGATGCGTCACCTGCACGAAGCTGCCCATGAACTGGGTCGCACCGTCATCGTGGTGCTGCACGACATCAACTTCGCCGCACGCTATGCCGACTACATCTGTGCAGTGAAGGACGGCAAGGTCGTGGAATTCGGCACACCTGAAGAGGTTGTTCGCTCTGAACTGCTCACGAAAATCTTCGGTACAGAGATCGACGTGATAAACACGTCACGAGGCCCAATTGCCGCGTATTTCTAAAACAAAGCGCACTTGCATCATCCCAGGTAGATGGCGATGTTTGTGCGCAGTTTGCGTTTTATAAGTCGTTAGGGCTAATGTTTTGTTCCGTCCTTGAGGCGGTTACCAAATGGTGAACGTCACGTAAGGATGAGAATAAATAGATATTGCGAGCGAGTTGACACAGAGTGCCACTCCAAAGTAATGTCAACCAAGCCTCTTCGGTAGCGGAGTGAAAAATCCAAAACCAAGTGTGCGTGTGTTGTGTGAGAACTCGATAGTGTGCCAATGATTTTATTGTTTGGTTGGTTTGTGTGACTGTTTCATGCCTTTTGGTGTGTGCTGGTCGGTACTGTCTGAACCATTGATGGGACAGTGTCGTTCTGGTTGGTTGCATGACTGATTGGATATTTTTGGTTGCCCTTCCTTTTTGCCCCGTCAGGGTTGGAGGGTGACTGTTTAGTAATTTTTGGATGTGCCAGTCCAATGCTGCTTTTTGTGGTGTTGGTTTGGTTTGTTTTGGTTGGGTTTTGAGCTTTTCACGGCTTAAGTATCTTTTACTGATTTTTTGTGGAGAGTTTGATCCTGGCTCAGGACTGTCTCTTATACACATCTGACG
>NZ_CAMXWS010000037.1 GCF_947253065.1 uncultured Corynebacterium sp. | reverse complement strand
CACAATCGTGGGGTAGGCGGGGGAAGGGGGTGGGGCAGGTGTGGCGTCGATAAGCGTGGTTCGAGCGGTGGTGGCTGTGCCCCGCTAAAATAGAGGTATGGCGAACGATGATGACATGCCCTTGATCGACCTGACGCAGACCGAAGGCTATTACGTCGACGACTCTGATGAAGATGACCCGGTGCTGCTGCAGGCAGATGGCACCCCGATTCAGACGTGGCGTGAGAACTACCCGTACGACGAGCGCATGACGCGCGATGAGTACGAGAAAGTCAAGCGTGCACTGCAGATTGAGCTGCTGAAGTGGCAGAACTGGACCAAGGATACTGGTCAACGCCACATCATCATCTTCGAAGGCCGTGACGCTGCTGGTAAGGGCGGCACGATCAAGCGCTTCAACGAGCACCTCAACCCGCGTGGCGCGCGCACCGTTGCGCTGGAGAAGCCGTCCCCGCGTGAGTCCACCTCTTGGTACTTCCAGCGCTACATTGAGCACTTCCCGGCCGGCGGCGAGATCGTCTTCTTCGACCGCTCTTGGTACAACCGCTCGGGTGTTGAGCGCGTGATGGGCTTCTGTACCGAATCGCAGCACGCAGAGTTCCTGCGTGAGGTGCCGATGCTTGAGAACATGATCCTCGGTTCGGGCATCTCCCTGACCAAGTTCTGGTTCTCCGTGACGCGGAAGGAGCAGCGCACGCGCTTTGCTATCCGTCAGGTTGACCCGGTGCGTCAGTGGAAGCTGTCCCCGATGGACCTTGCCTCCCTGGATAAGTGGGATGACTATACCCGTGCGAAGGAAGAGCAGTTCCGTTACACCGATACGGATGAGTCCCCGTGGGTCACCATCAAGTCCAACGACAAGAAGCGTGCGCGCATCAATGCGATGCGCTACATCCTGTCCAAGTTCGAATACACGAATAAGGACCATGATGTGGTTGGGGAGCCGGATCCGTTGATCGTCAAGCGCGGTCGCGATCAGATCGGCGACTAGGGTTTTGCTAGCCGGGCCTGTTTATGGGCCCGGCTTTCTTTATGTCTAGCTTTTTAGTTTGCGCGACTGCCATGAAATTGCCATCTGTTTTCCGTTGTGCGCGCGCT
Source organism: uncultured Corynebacterium sp. (assembly GCF_947253065.1). Lineage (GTDB taxonomy): Bacteria > Actinomycetota > Actinomycetes > Mycobacteriales > Mycobacteriaceae > Corynebacterium. Next base: position 17,384 of record NZ_CAMXWS010000037.1, on the reverse strand, counting down.
GGGGCCGGAATAGTGTCGAGGTGTGTTGATCACCGTCACCCACCCCGCAGAAAACATCGCCGCGCTGACCATTGATCGCGATGAAAAGCGCAATGCGCTCAGTGAAGAACTCCTGGTCGAGCTGGGGGAGAAGCTCGAGCAAGAGCTGTCTAGCGCCGCGACAGTTGTCCTTACTGGTGCTGGCTCTGCGTTTTCTGCCGGTGCGGATCTTTCAGCCGGTGATCCATCCGGGATTTACCCCGCGCTGAAGCGGGTAGTGGAGCTGATCCGAGGCGCCGATAAGGCTGTGGTGGCCTATGTGAATGGTCCGGCTATCGGTGCGGGGGCAATGCTGGCCGGTGCGTGTGACATCAGGGTGATTGCGCCGCAGGCGCGGTTTGCTATCCCGGTGGCCAAGATGGGTGTTCCGGTTCCGCCGGAGTTGGCGCATGAATTGGCAAGGCTTGTCGGGGGCGCTCGTGCACGCACCATGCTGATGACTGGCATGCCGATGAATTCGGCCACGGCAGTTGACTGTGGTTTCGCCGCACTCAAGGGCGCATTCGATGATGCGGTTGAGGCGGCCAAGGTCTGCGCGGCTGGATCGCCGGAGACGATTGCGTCGATAAAAAAGGCGTTTTTTCAGTAGTCGCTCGGAATGTCCGTAGGTGGGCTCACTGAAGCGGGCAAAAAATCGGCCATTTTTTGAATGCTGTACACGGGCTAAGTGTTTTTCCAGCTCACAGGGCATGTTCGAGAAGCGTGCCGCTTTACCGATGTTGAACTGGTGCGTTTCGAGCTCCATTCGAACATCATGATGTTGAACACGCATTTTCCCAGCTTGATCCACATTTAAATGGCACGGATGTTGCCTGAGTTGTTGTTGTGAATAATGTGACTGTGGCCTAGAGTGGTGCTAACCCTGAAGTACGGGTCGAGACTTACCGCTTGGCTGCTGGTCTGTCACCTTGCTTTGGGATCCACTTCCTTTTCCTAACTTCCCCAAGGAGAGTTTGATCTATGAAGCGCTTCAACAAGACCGCGATCGCCATCGCGCTGTCTGGTGCACTGGCACTGGGTGTTGCTCCGGCTGCTGATGCCCAGGACACTGGTGCCCCGGCTGCAGAGGTCACCTACAACGGCTCGCAGTGGTACCTGCACAACAGTGGCAAGGTTTACGTCAACGACCCGGCCCTGGTGTTCGCCTCGACCAATCAGCTTGGCGAAGACAAGGCTGTCTCTGTCGAGACAGTCAAGGCTGGTGAGACTGGCGAGCAGCCGCAGGTTCTGGGTGAGCTGCCGGCGACCATCGAGATCGACGGCAAGACCTTCTACCTGCACGAGAATAAGCAGCTTTACGTCACCGACTCCAGCAAGTGGAACACCCCGGTTGATGAGATCCCGGCTGATCAGAAGCTCGATGCTTCCACCCTGGGCCTCGAGGCTCTGGCTGGCGAAGACGAGGGCAAGGGTGAAAACCTGGCCCCGAACCCGGACGGCGAGAACCCGAAGCCGAACCCGGACAAGGACCCGGAGACCGGTTCCAGCCTGACCAACGGTCAGATCGCTGGCATTGTCGCTGGTGCACTGGCAGGCACCCTGATCATCGGTGGCATCGTGTACAAGCTGGTCAAGGACAAGCAGGGCAACCTGGTCTACGTCCCGGAAGACAAGGCTGGTCAGGAGCCGACCGCTGCTGACAAGGCTGCTTCCGACAAGCTGATCTCTGAGAATGCTGATGAGATCAAGCGTCAGACCGCGTCCGCTGAGAAGATGGGCGAAGAGGTTGTTCAGGTCGACGGTGCTGATGCTGCTGATCGTGGTGTCAATGCTGAGACCGGTAACAATGTTCTGGCTAAGGGCCTGATCGGTCTGCTGCTCGCTTCCATCATGGGTGCGGCCATCTTCGCTTACGGGCGTCGTCAGCTGGTCTAAGAACTAGCCCCAACTGAAAGATCCCACTGACAGCATCGTGCTTGTCAGTGGGATTTTCTGTGTCTGAAGAGAAACGCCTACCTACTTGGATTTCGATTTCGATTTGGAGCCGGATTTTGCCCCGGACTTGGAATCGGCCTTTTCGGCAGCTTCGGTAGGGGCATCCGATTTAGCCTCAGTGCTGGTGTCGGTGCCGGTCTCATCCTCTGCCGGGGCCATCACAGCCTGAGACAGCTTGCGCAGGTGCTTCAGTTGCTTCGTGGTGGTGGCATCGAGGGCGCGGTCTTCGGCCTGGGCGACGACGTCGGCAAGCTGGGCCTGCATTTTCGTGCCCTTCTTGGTGGGGCTGATGATTTGGCGGCGGCGATCGCGTGGATCGCGTTCGCGGGTGACCCACCCGTGGGCTTCGAGGGAATCGATGAGGCGGACCATGTCGGAAGCGTCGGTGGCCAGCAGTTCGGAGAGCTGAGTCTGGCTCGCGGCGTGTTCAAGGGTGCAGGTGAGCACCCAGAATTCGCGCATGGTGGTGCCGTGCTCGGCGAGTGCCTTTTCCACCTCATCTTTAGTGGCGCGACGAATGCGCTCGATCTGAAATGAGGGGGATTGGGTGAGCGCGATTGGGTGGTCTAAAGATTCTGCCATGCACACAATGTAACAGCCGTGGGCATGCCCCATCGTTGGTGGCTAAGAAACGTTGCTCACCTGGATCTTTGCCTGCCCAGAATAGGGGAGGCGAGAATTTTAAGACTCGGTAGGGAGTCCTGCCTTGACCCAATCTTGGGTGCCACCAAGCACATTGATCGCTTCGGTGCCGCGAACAGCCTCGAGGTACTGCGCGGCCTCGGCGGAACGTCCGCCGGCCTTGCAGATCACGTAAATTGGCTGGTCATAGTCGATCTTGTCGGCCAGGGCTGCGAAATTGGACAGGGGCAGGTTCACCGCACCTGCAGCGTGGACGTCGGCGAATTCGTCGGGCTCGCGGACGTCGATAAGCTGGGCATTTTCGGGTACTTCATTGACGTGTACTGACTGCATGGCGCCAGTCTAGATGAACTATTGTTTTTGCTATGGCTGGCGAGAACGCACGCGGGTACGTACCGCGCACCACCCCCGCGGTGCCGCGCCGTGCTTCCTCGCGCCCCGCGCCGTCCCGTCCCGCATCCCCGCCGCGTCGCTTCAAGCCGCAGCCGCCGTGGGTGTACAAAATGCGCCGCACAGTGGCCGTGCTGCTGATGATCGTGCTTGTCGTGGGGTTCATTCGCGCCTGCGTGCCCAGTGAGCACGACCGCGAAATGAAGGCGTGGAAAGAGCAGGCGAACCAGGCGATTGAGCAACCACTGGATGTCGGCGAGGGGGACATCGCGCCGTCGCGGCCAGTGGAAATGCGTATCCCGGGCCTCGATCTGACCGCGAAATTCGAAGATGGTGACTGCCGCTTCAAGGATGGCGCGATCGACCCGGACGCTCTCGGCGAGGCCTGCGCATTTACCGCGAAGGACAAGCCGTACGTCCTACCTGGCACCACGAGTGAGGACATCGTGGTCATCGCCGGACACGCGGCCGCAGGTGTGCCCGCCGTCTTTGACAAGCTTTACGACGTCAAAAACCAACGCCACACCGTCAAAACCGGCGACACCATGTACCTGAAAACGGCGGAATCTGGCGATCGTTGGTTGAAATACCAGGCCACCGACCTGCATGAACCGGAGAAGGAGGGGCTGTCCCAGTCCGCTGAGATCTGGGGCAATGTGCCCATGCCCGGTCGCCTGCTAACCATCTCCTGTATCCAGCCGGCCAACCCCTTTGAAGATGCCGTGCGTAATGCCGTCATCGGGTGGCAGCTACAGGGGGTTGTGGATCAGCCGGAGTAGGGGGCTCGGGGTTTCGGCCGGGAATGCTTTCGCTGTCGCTGGGGACAATGCCGATGACGTAGCGCAGGTGGGCGCACTCGTGCGTGACTTCGGATTTGAGCCCCTGCCGCTGGATTCTCTCGCTGCCGGATTCGCCCTTCAGCCTGGGTACCCCGCATTCGGCGCGAATGTCGACGTGCACACTTTAGAAACACTGATCAACGAAAAGGAACCGGCATGACCACGCTCAACCCCGCAGACATCGAGTTCGGCCTCGACACATTCGGCGACATCCCCCGCGAAGCAGACGGCACGCTATTCACACACGCTCACGCTATCCGCGCGACACTCGAAGAAGCCAAGCTTGCCGACGCCACCGGTGTAGACACCTTCACCGTCGGCGAGCACCACCGCCCGGACTATGCCATTTCCTCCCCACCGACCATGCTGGCTGCAATCGCTGCAGCGACTGAGCGCCTCAAACTGGCTTCAGGCGTGACGGTCCTATCCTCTGGCGATCCCGTCCGCGTCTTTCAGCAGTTCGCCACCCTCGATGCGCTGTCGAATGGTCGTGCCGAGGTGATTCTTGGCCGCGGTTCCTTCACTGAATCCTTCCCACTTTTTGGCTACAATCTGGAGGATTACAACCGTCTGTTTGAGGAGAAGCTGAACCTCTGGGCGGAGATCGTCAAAGAAGAACCCGTCACCTGGTCTGGCCAGACTCGCCCCGCACTTGAGAACGCCGATATCTACCCCAAGACCGAAAACGGCCTGACCACCTGGGTGGGTGTTGGTGGCTCGCCGGAGTCTGTGGTGCGCACTGCCCGCTACGGCTTCCGTCTCATGTTGGCGATCATCGGTGGCGCCCCCGTACGGTTCAAGCCCTACATTGACCTGTACAAGCAGGCCGCCGAGCAATTTGGCAACCCTACCTACCCAGTGGGCGTGCACTCGCCAGGCTTCGTCGCCGACACCGATGAGGAAGCCAAGGAAATCATCTTCGAGGAATACGCCGCCTCCCAGCACCGCATCGGCATCACCCGTGGCTGGCCACCACTTACCCGCGAACGATTCGAAGCAGAAATCAACCACGGCGCACTCACCGTCGGCTCGCCCGAAACCGTAGCGAAGAAGATCGCCAACACTGTTCGCGCCCTCGACCTCGGCCGATACGACATGGTGTACTCCACCGTCGGCCAGATCCCCCACGCCGACCGCATGCGCTCAGTTGAGCTGTACGGGACCAAGGTCGTGCCGATGGTCCGGGACATGCTCGACGAGAGCTAGCCGGTAAACAACAAAAGCACCGTCCCTTTGGCCGCGAAAAGCGGTTGGGGGGACGGTGCTTTTTGTTACTGATAAGGGAAAGGTGCTTAGCCTTTCTAGTTCTCCAGGGGTCCTTGGGGACAGCATGTCGCTGAGCTGACTGGGGTTTGTTGAGGTTGTTGCGCATGAAGAAGTGGCCGGATTCTTTTTCTCCGCAAGAAACTGGTGGAACGAAAGTCTGTGAAGGTCACGGAAAATCGTCATGTTTAAGACGATTGTTACGTCAAGATTCAAGAAATCGTCAGAGTGGAGAGACTTCTCGGCCTGGTGATAAATATCACATATAAGGAAATAACTATCAGACTAATCTTAGTGCAATCTTATGTATGGAGGTGGCGGTCGCTTTTTTCCAGCCGGGGTGTCGTTTTGTATCCATAAGGGGCTGTGTGTTGGGGGATTTGGGGGAACAGTTATTGAGTCTTCACTATTCATACAGCTTGCTGTGACCTTATAATCAAGCTATCCGCCAAGAGCTTTTTGGTTGAGTTTCCTTGAGCAACTGGGCGGTGGCCAGGTTTTCCTGGTTTATGCCGAGTACCGTGACTAGCGGTTGGAGCTGGGGACGGTTCGCGGTTACATTTTCTATCCCAAAACTAGGCAATAATTTGCCTGGCCTAATATGAAGGGTTTCCACGTGAAGAATCACTCTATTGCAGTGCGCTCCGTGTCGATCGCCGCTGCCGCTGCTCTGTCCTTGGGGATCGCTCCGCTTGTTCCGGCTTACGCACAGGTCGGTGAGGTTCGTGAGGTCGACGGCGTCCGCGTTTCTGACTCCACCATCGATACTTCCGCTACCGGTACGCTGACCATCTACAAGCGTGCCAACCCGGATGCAACTCAGGATCCGACTGGTGAGGCTGTTAATCCGGTTCCGGGAGATGCGCTCCCTGGTGCTGGCTTCACCCTGTACAAGGTGACCAATGCTGACCTGAGCACTAACGAAGGCATCGCTGCTGCTTCTAACCTCACCGTCGCAACTGCACAGCAGGGCGAGGCTGTCGGTGCTGAGCAGATCACTGATGCAGAGGGTAAGGCGAACTGGGAGAATCTCCCGGTCGGTGTCTACATCCTCCGCGAGACCACTACTCCCGAGGGGTACTCCCCGGCTGCTGACTCTCTGGTCTTCGTTCCGATGACCCGTGCCAATGCTGAAGCGGGCGGTACCCAGTGGCTCTACGACATCACCGCGTACCCGAAGAATACCTCGAAGAAGACCCCAGAAAAGAAGGTCGAAGACTCCGGCAAGAACGTCGGCGATACCGTCAAGTACACGATCGATACGTGGGCACAGACGGTTCGTGACGGGCAGTTCCGCACCATCTACCGCATCGAGGATACTCTCGACCCGGCTCTCGACGCCGAGAACGCAACCGTGCAGGTCACCCCGAATTCCTTCGTTGAAGGTACCGACTACAACGTGACTAAGAACGGCCAGAACATCGTTGTCGAGTTCACGGACGCCGGTGTTGCCAAGATCGAAAATGGCCAGCAGATCTCTGCGACGATCGAGGCGAAGGTCAAGGAAGACATTCTCACCGACGGCGCTCTCAAGAACAAGGCGCGCCAGATCCAGAACAACCCGAACTCGAACCAGAAGACCGATGAAGTTCCGACCGACACTCCAGAGGTCAAGACCTACTTCGGCAAGATCGAGTTCAAGAAGGTCGACGGTGACCGTAAGGCCCTCGAGGGTGCGGAGTTCCAGGTCTACGGCACTAACGAAGACACCTGCTCCAACGCCGACGCGAATGAGGATGCACGCCAGAAGGCAAACGGCAAGGAGACCTGGGTTTCCGGCGCCGACGGCAAGGTGACCATCGAGGGCCTGCACGCGAACAACATCGCGAACATGGACAGCAATGGCAACACCACGCCGAACAAGTACACCAAGTACTGCCTCTTCGAGACCAAGTCCCCGAAGGGCTTCGAGCTGCTCGCTGAGCCGCTCGAGTTCACGCTGACTGCAAGCACCGAAAACGACACCGTCACTGCTTCCGAGATCAAGGTCGGCGAAAACGGTGGCGAGGTTGTCAACCTTAAGGACACCACTCCGAAGCTGCCGCTTACCGGTGGCATGGGTATTGGCCTGCTGGCTCTGCTCGGTGGCCTGATCATCGCTGCTGGTGCATTCGCTGCAAAGCGTCGTAGCGCCTAAGCGGTACACAACCCCACGCAACGACTCGTCGATCGGTGACCTAGGTGACTAGGTCCTCGGTCGGGGTCGGGGAGCACCGAAGGGTGCGGGTGGGGCGTCGATAAGCGAATAAAAGCTGTTGTTGCGCAGCGCGCGTCGACGCCTCGCGGCCTGGGCAACCGGGCCACATGCGGCGAGAAGGATCGGGGAGACCTCTCGCTGCAAACGCCGCCTAATACGGCGGTATCTCCCCCAAGTTTCAAAAAGATGACGGGTGGTGGCAATGACTCAGGCAGTCGATACGGCGATGCCGGACAAGGCGAATGACGCCAAGAAGAAGTCCGTGCTGCTGCCCGTTGTCATCATTCTTGTTGGTGTTCTTGTTCTCCTGTACCCGGTCGTGGCAACGCAGTGGAATAACGTGCGCCAGCAGTCGGTCGCCAACGACTACGCGCAACTTCAACAGAGTGAGCCGGAAGATCTGCTGCGCAAGCAGTTCGAATCCGCGCTGGTGTACAACCAGACCCACACAAAGGGCCCGATTCTGGACCCGTGGCTGACGCGTATCGGCACCGACAATCCTGAATACCAGCGGTACGCGCAGGAACTCGACGACTACCCGGTGATGGCACGCCTGATCGTGCCTTCGGGCAAGATCGACCTTCCCGTGTACCACGGCACCTCCGACGAGGTTCTGCACAAAGGCGTCGGACACCTCTTCGGCACCGACCTACCTGTCGGCGGCGAAGGCACGCATGCTGTGCTGACTGGACACACAGGACTGACGAGCGCGACGCTTTTCGACCACCTCGACGAGGTAAAAGAAGGCGACGCAATTTACGTCCAGGTTGCCGGCGAGAAGCTCAAGTACGAGGTGCACAGCACCGCCGTGGTTCTGCCCGACGAGACTGACAGCCTCAAAACTCAGCAGGGTAAAGACCTGCTCACGTTGATCACCTGTACCCCGTACGGAATCAACTCGCACCGCCTCTTGGTGCACGCACACCGGGTCCCGATGGACCCCGACGACAAGGCGTTTGAAGAAAGCGCGACTCAGATGCAGTGGTGGATGTGGGCCATCCTCCTTGCTGTTCTGATCATTCTCATCCTGCTGGCTTGGTGGCTTTTCCGCCGGGCACGCCAGCAAAAAGCTCTGGAGAAAGCGAAATGACCTCACGGATCCTAAACGCGACGCTGGCCGGTGCAGCTGTGCTCGGTCTTACCGCTGGGCCTATGCTCATGGCACCAGCGGCTAGTGCCGATTCGCGTCCCGTTGTGGGTGCGTGCCGCACCATCACGTCGACGTCGCTCATGCAGGACAGCGGTGAGCCGCTCAACCTGACGGTGAAGAAGACGCAGGGCAACAACTTCAACGACCTCAAAGAGGGGGAGCTCCCGCTCGGATCGATCGAGGGCATCGAGTTCAAGCTCTACACCGTCCGCGGGCTTGACCTGACCAGCGATGCGGGCCTCGCTGCAGCGCAGAAGCTCACCCTCGAGCAAGCGCGTAAGAACGGCATCGACTACGTCGCGGCCCAGCGCACCAACGCTGAAGGCGTGACGACGTTCACCGGTCTCAAGCCCGCCATGTACCTCGTCGAGGAAATCGCCCCCGCCGACACGTCGCACAACTATCGCACCTCGGACCCGTTCCTGGTACTCCTGCCGACCATCGACGCGGATTGCCAGACCCGCAACGGCGACACGGTCACCGTGGTGAAGTCACGCGTGGACCAGCCAACGCCACCCACGACCCCGACTCCGCCGACACCCCCTACCACGCCAGACACACCGGGCGAGCCTCCAGAAACGCCGCCCGAGTCTGTTCCACCAACAGAGAAGACGCCGGTTCCGCCTGGCGATAAGCCCGGCGAGCCGCCAGCTTCGACCCCGGATGGCGGATCAAACGGTCCTCTTGCCTCCACGGGTGCCAACGTCATCTGGGCGCTGGCCGTCGCCACTGCATTGATTGCTGGTGGTTTCCTGCTGGTCCGCAACCGTAAAGACGAAGAAACCGCATAACCGAGAAACGAATCCGAAGGTCACAATCATGTTGAACAACACAGATCGCCGCCCCACACAGGCCGCTGGTGCTGCTCAGTCCGGTGCCGTTTCCCCGCGTGCCGGTTTCTCCTATGTTGCCGCAGTCCTCCTCGCGCTGTGCGCCGCCATTGCGCTTGTCGCCGGCCTCGCTTTTTCGGCCGGCACCGCGCCGAAGGCGGAGGCACAGGCGTGCACCATCCAGAACCCGCAGCAATTCTCGGGGCAGGTGACCTACGCTTACGGCAGCGGAACAATCCCTCGCCACGACATTGGTTTGAGCTTCCCTTCCGCCGCGTATGTCAGCGAAGTCTCGGTGACATCCAAGGTCAAACTCGGCAATGAGTCGGATGGTAAGTGGGGGATCACGGTCGGTGGTCAAACGTTCACCAACGGAAGTGGTGTCACCGTTACCTACTCGGCGGGAAGCGCCGGCACAGTGACCTTTAAATTCGACCAACCGGTCAAGGTAGGAGCGAACAGCGATGGTGTCGCGCACGTCACCCTGTTCGGTCAACCAGGTAACAAGGCTAACTACACAATGACGTACAAGGGCAGTGTCAACGACCCTTGTGTCTCAGCTCCTACGACGCCTAATCCAACTTCGAAGCCTACGACCACCTCGACCCAGCCGTCGACCCCAGCTTCGCCTACCGCGACGACAACGGGTACGCAGCCGACCAGCGGAAACTCTACTCCTACCACCGAGCCTTCGACGCCTTCAGATCCTTTTGCAGGAACAGGTGAGATCCCGACCAATGTCCGCCCGGCTGGCCCCAACGAAGTTGGCATCCTGGTCAGTGCCGCGGCGTTTCGCAATGACACGACCCGTTACTCTTCTGGAATTAGGTTCCGCTTGTGGACGGCCGACGAAAGCGGAACTCTCTTCACCGCTTCGGATAAAGGTCCTCTGCAGCCGGTCAACCAGGATTGGGCGACGTGTGTGACAGGACCGGAGGGGCAGTGTGCCATCTACGTACCCAATACTTTTAAAGGGAAGTACGCCTTTGTAGTTCAAGAAAATGAGTATCCTGGCACCTTCCACATTGACCAGATCAACTGGGGTAAGTTCGGCAACTATAACAAACGTACGAACGCGTACCTGCCTGGATTTGTGAACCTGGCCAATGCTCGAACAGGATCAACGGACCCATATTGGGGCAAGATGTTCCCACTTTGGTCAGAACAAATTTCCACCTGGAAGGAGATTCGTTCTTTTGGTTCCAGCGTGCAGTCGCTGAATAACCCGCCAGCAGAAAAAGCACGAAAGTGTCAGCCTGACGGTGGCCCTCGCATTGCCCTTGTACTTGACACCACTACTTCCATTGATGATGCGGGCGGAACCAAGCGATACCGCGATGCGGTGTATGGCTCGGGCGGGCTTCTCGATAGCCTTGTCGGAACTGGTGCAAGCGTGGCGTTTTTCCCATTCGCTCAGCATGCAAAGAAGAACTTGACGTTTGCTAACCCGGTCTCGGTTGACACAAACCTGGCTCAAGCAAAAGATAATGCTCGACGAGCACTGTCGGACATCGGTGCGACCACTAACTGGCAAGCTGGTTTTGAAAACGTCATCAATTCTGGTCAGCAATACGATCAAATCATCTTCGTGACCGACGGCGACGCAAACCACTGGTACAACGGTGGGACGACCCTCGATTCGGTAAACATTGATGGCTCCGTCAGGGGCGTTGAGGCGGGTATCTATGCTGCGAACGAGCTGAAGGCGAAGGACATGCGCATCGTGAGTATCGGTGTGGCTTCCGCCGAAAACGCTGCACACTGGAACGGCTCGGGTCAGCTGAAAGCGGTTTCTGGCCCTGAGTACGGCGTTGACTACTTCGGTACCGACTGGGACCGTCTTGCCGCGACGTTGCGTGCTGCGGCAAGTGAGGTTACTTGCCAGATTGAATTCGAGGTCAACAAAGTCATCGTTGATGGTGACGGAAATAAGGTAGGCGACCAATCTGATGCTGCGGATTGGAAAATGAATCTTGAAATTTCTGATCTGATTAACCCACAGGATGATTTTGCTGGCGGAGATACGCAGAAAGACACGGTTGAGGTGGCTCCGTTCGGTTACTTGTCGGGTGATGATAACCAGATAATCACATCTGAAAAGGCAAGTACGTCTGGAAAAACCTACGGTGAACCTGCCCGCTTGCGGTGGACACTCACTCAGTACGCGGATCCGTCTAAAATCAACACATCTGCTGTCATTCGAGAAGATGTCAATAGTAAATCTGGGTTCGAATTCGTGGCAGGTCAGTCCACGTATGAAGTTCAAGATTCCCGCAGTGGCGCTATCAAGCGACGGGGAACTCTACAGTCTGCTGAACAGAGCTTCTCGAATCTCAAGCCCGGGGACAAAGTAGTGGTCACGATGGTCAACCGCATCATCCCTGAGATCACGTTGAAGAAGAATCTCCCGGAGGGAAGGAAAAACGAAGGTGACCAATTCCGACTCGAAATTGCGAAGGTGATTGGTAACCAGGGGTCTGTGTATTCCGAGGTGCCGATGGGCGAAGCAGTGACAGCGGGAAACCAAAATGGTGTTCAGTCACAATCAGCTGGTCCATACAAACTCGAACCGAATACCCGTTATCTGCTTCGAGAGAATGCCGTCAGCGGTGGGAATTTGAACGATTACGAAACCACACTGGCCTGCACCGGTGTTGATGCGCAACCAGTTCCTGAAGGGCGTCACTCTGGATCTGGTCGTGTATGGGAGATCTCAACGTCAGGCACGGTAGCGAAGAACATTGAGTGCATGTTCACTAACAAACCCGAATTAATGTCTTCCATTTCTTGGGAGAAACACGACAACGAAAGCAATGTTCTTGCGTGCTCCCAGTGGAAACTGACGAGGACGAAGAATGCTCAAGGTGCCATTGTTGAGGCAGAGGAATGGGCTGTCATCGATTCTGCCGAGCAAAACTGCGGTGAGAACAATACTGGGCTGCAGGAAAAAACCGACTCGGATAGTCGTGGTGGTTACTTCACCGTCGACAACCTTCCGTTAGGTACGTATGAGTTAGAAGAGGTTCAGGCGCCTGAAGGGTATGGGATCAACCAAGAGCGCTACAAAGCCACTCTTGAACTAACCGCCGCAAATGCAGCGGTTGGTGTGAAACCGTTGGCCCCCTTCGTGAACTATCCTGACATCACCACTCCGGGAACGTTGCCACGAACCGGCGGCTATGGTCTGGGACTTCCTGCAGGATTCGCTGGATTGCTGCTGCTCATCGGGGTCGGAATGCTTTACCGGAGGAGCGTGAACTAAAGCGAACCTCCGTGCTGATTTGATTTTCGAGACCGGCACGGAGGAGAGATGTAAAGGAACGCGCATTGGTTGAAACGTTTCGGTAGAACCGGCCCCACGAATGCTCATATGCTGAAACTAAAATGCTAAACACTCAAGTTGAATCCCAAAGCGAGCAGAAGAAGCGTCGCAGCCCTTTCCTCCCAGTCCTGCTGATCTTGATTGGGCTCGCGGTTCTGCTGTACCCGGTGGTGGCCACGCAGTGGAATAACTATCAGCAGACAAAGGTGGCTGAGGACTACCGGGAGATCATGGAGGACACCGCGGAAAAAGATCCGGACTCCATGGCGAAAGCTCTCGAGGCTGCGCGAGAGTACAACCGGGAAGGCCGGGGAGGGCCGATTCTGGATGCGTGGTCCTCACGCGACGCCGAGGGGAATGAAGAGTATCAGGCATATCTGGAGCAGTTGTCAGGTCTGCCGGCCATGGCTCAAATTGTCATTCCGTCGATCAAGGTTAACCTGCCTGTCATGCACGGCACCAGCGATGAGACGTTGAGCAAAGCCGTCGGCCATCTCTTCGGAACCTCGCTACCGGTTGGTGGGCCGGACACCCATGCGGTGATGACGGGACACACCGGTCTCACTAACGCGACGCTCTTCGATAACCTCACCGAAGTCAAAGAGGGTGATGCGATCTACCTCGCTGTCTTTGGGGAGAAGCTCAAATACGAAGTCCACGACATCGAAGTGGTTTTGCCGGAGGAGACGGACAGCCTCAAAGTGCAGGAGGGCAAAGACCTGCTGACGCTGATCACCTGCACGCCGTACGGTATTAACACTCACCGTCTGCTTGTACATGCTCATCGGGTGCCGATGGACCCCGACGACTCCGCATTTGATGACGCCGGGCCGCCGATCCAGTGGTGGATGTGGGCAATCCTCGCTGTCGCGGTGCTGGTGATTCTCTTCCTGATCTGGTGGCTGTGGCGCCAGAAAAAGAGGCGAAAAGAAGCGGAAACCGCTGCTTCTCTTACTTCGGACACGGAGTAAGGACGTTGGGCTGAGGGTATTTCATATAAAAACAACGCGCCCCTCGCGCACAGTGGAGGTGCAGGAGGGGCACGCTGTCTAAGCGAAAAGTGCTTAGCCCTTGTAGTTCTTCAGGGAGTCCTCGAGGATCTTCTCGGCCTCAGCCTTGTCGCCCCAGCCAGAACCGGAAACTTCTTTGTTCGGCTCGAGGTCCTTGTAATGGACGAAGAAGTGCTCGATCTCGTCCTTGAGAAAGTCGGAGACATCGGTGATGTCCTGGTAGGAGTCGTAGCGCACGTCGTCGAGGACGCAGAGCAGCTTGTCGTCGCCGCCAGCCTCATCGGTCATCTTGAATACGCCGATCGGACGAGCCTTGACGATGACGCCCGGGAAGACCGGCTCCGGGGTGATCACGAGTGCGTCCAACGGGTCACCATCGTCGGCGAGGGTGTGGTCGATGAAGCCGTAGTCGAGCGGGTATGCCATCGGGGTGAACAGGTAACGGTCCAGGTAGACCTTGCCGGTCTCGTGGTCAAGCTCGTACTTGTTGCGGGAACCCTTGGGGATTTCGATGGTGACTTCAGTAGCCATTGGGCGCTCCTTATCTATAGCGATTTTGTTACTGGGACCATCGTAGCTTGCAGCCTGGCCGGGGTGTGCGGGGTAGTGGGGTTGTGGTTTCGCAGTGTTTTTGGTTCTGCCGTTGCGGCGGGTTAGTCCCGTTTGAATTCCGGATCCCACTGGCAACACAGGCAACATTTCACCTGTGGTTTTAGATAGCAGTTTCAAACGCGACTAACCGAAGGCTGAGAGCGGTCGAGCGTTGAAGAGATGGAGGAAGCTCCTCCGATTGTCCCGGCGGGCATGGTTCGGATGCCTTCATAAGATGCTGAGTGCAAGAAGCTGAATGAGACAGAAATATGCGGGGGGGGGGAGTCGGGCACATGGAGGTTTTCAATGTTCCGGTTACGGAACGGGAGGCGGAGATAATTTTGACTTCGCTTCCTGATGCACGGAAGCGGACGTATCTCCGGATAGCGGAAGAACATGGCACTAGAGCTGTTCCGTTAGGTGTTATGGCTGCACGACTATATGTGTGGAATGGATACCTCTCCGCTGTAGTGGAGCGAACAACCGGTGAAATTGAAGTTCTTTTGAGGAATTTTATTGATCAACGATTTGGAGAATGGAACTGTCGCGCATCTAAGGAAGGGAAAAGGGAATGGTTACTGGCGCCAGAAGGAATTCTTGCAAATCTGGTTAGTCCCAAATCTTCAGGAAAGAAACCACTGCGGGAGTATGCAAACTTAGAAACAGTTAATGGGGTCCCGACCCATGATGATTATGTAGCTGGGCTGACTTTCGGGAACTGGGTTCATCTACTTCCGAAAGGGCACGCGGGCCCTAAGAACATACGAGTGCAGCTTTGGGAAGAAGCACTAGCGCCTAGTTTGTATAGGCCGAATCGGATCAGTTTTCAAAAGCACGCTATGCGGGCAAAGGACATGCGCAATCGCGCTAGTCATCGTCGGCCTTTGGTGAAGGAGCTTAAGGAGGTCGAGTTGACTCATCAGAGCTGCGTCGAAATAGCAGGGAAAATTAATCCGGAGATGGGTAGGTGGATTCGTGAAGAGAAATGGATTCCACGTGCGCTAGGGGAATGCCCGCTGAAATAAGAGACGGCCCCCACGAACGTGGGGCCGGAGCTCATTTGCCTTGCGGCTTGATGGTTATAACTATACGCCACCACTACTCATTCTCAATGTTGAAATGGTTTTGTTCTGGCCTTGCGGTTGATCTTGTGTGTCTCTTATATCTAGTGCGGTCCCATTCCAAGCGCGCTGCCCCCTGCACTACGCTTGACTGCGATGACTAAACGAGTGTGGCCGTGGGCCGTGGGCGCTGTGGCAGTGCTGGCTGTCGCAGGTGTAGCGGGTACTGGCGTGGTGGTACAGCAGGAGCTGGGCGATCTGAACCATGCGCCGGCGTATTCGATGGCGGAACCGGGGGAGTTGCCGGTGGAGCCGGCGTCGGCGGAGCCGATTGATGAGGCGAAGCTGCACGAAGCTTTGGCGGCACAGGCGGCGAATCCGGAGTTCGGGAAGCTGCACGTGCGCGTGAGTAACGGCACGACGGGTGCGACGGTGTTTGAGCAGGCGGCGGGTGATCCGCTGCAGCCGGCAAGTTCAACGAAGGTGCTCACCGCCGCGGCGGCGTTGTACACGCTTGAGCCGGATGCGACGATCACAACGGAGGTTGTGCGCTCAGGCGATGCGGTGACCATCAAGGCCGCAGGTGATGTGTGGCTTTCGCCGGAAGATATCGACGAGCTTGCCGAGCAGGTTGGCCAGGCTTCCGCGGTGTTTGTGGATACGTCGGTGTGGCCAGAGGACACGCAGATGCCAGGCTGGGACCCAGAGGATATTGATGGTGGCTTCGTCGCACCGATGGAGCCGGTCATGATTCATGGCGCTCGCCTGGGCGGGGAACCGCGGGGTGATGTGCCGCGCTCGCATACCCCGGCGCTTGATGTGGCGCAGGCGCTTGCGGATCGCGTGGGTGCGCAAAATGTCGATTTTGGTCGCGCGCCAGCCGACGGCGAAATCGCGGCCAAGGTGGAGTCGCCGCCGCTTGCCGAGCGCATGCGCGAGATGATGAAGGAATCGGACAATGTCATGGCTGAGGCGATCGGCCGTGAGGTCGCACGCAAACGCGGCGGCACATCCCCGCAGGCCACACTGGATGTGCTCACGGAGCATGGCTTCGAGATCACGGGCGTGACGTTGAAGGACAGCAGCGGGTTGTCGCGGTTTGATCTGATTCCGCCGCGGCTGCTCGACGACATTATGTTGCGCGCCACCTCCACCGACGAGCTGCGCGATTTGCTGCCCACGCTCGCGATCGCGGGTGGCGATGGCACGCTCGTCGATCGCTATGGCGACCTTCCGGGCAAGGCGTGGGTGCGCGCGAAGACGGGCACGCTCACGGGTACCTCCGCACTCGTCGGCACGGTGACGTCCGAGGTGGGCAACGTGTACACATTCGCCATGATCAGCAATGACAGCGATATTCTCACCGCGCGCAAGCTCATGGACGAGTTCACTTCCACGCTGTGCGAGTATTAAAAGCCGATGTCGCAAGCACCTTTCTGGCCGCGCCAGTCGCCGCATTTTCTCGCTTGTCGACGCCCCCTCCGCCCCCTGTCCACCCCCGCCCTCATCGGGCTCTCCGGCGGGCCAGACTCCCTGGCCCTGGTCGCTGCAGCTGCCGCAGAGGGCAAAAACGTTCGCGCCCTAGTGGTTGATCACGCCTTGCAGCCGGGGTCGGAGAATGTGGCCAAGCGTGCCGTGGCCCAGGCTGAAGCACTCGGCATTTCTGCTGAGGTAGTCCGCGTGACCGTGGATACCGCGCCGGGGGAGAGCCTTGAAGCTGCGGCGCGGACTGCTCGCTACGCGGCGCTTTCAGGCGCCGCCGCCCGCGCGGGCCGCGATATCTGGGTTGCACACACGCTCGAGGACCAGGCGGAAACCCTCCTGCTCGGTGCCCTGCGCGGCAACCCCGCCGGAATGGCACCGGTCTCGGTTCTCGATGCCGGCCCACGTCTGGTCAGGCCTTTTTTGGGTGTCCGCCGCGCCGACACCGTCGGCGCCTGCGAGGAGCTCGGCCTCGATGTCTGGCACGACCCGATGAATGACGATCCTGCCTACCGTCGCGTCGCCGTCCGCCACTCCGTCATTCCCGCTTTGGCCGACCTGATCGGTGGTGACGCCATTCCGGCTCTTGCCCGCACTGCGGAACGGATCGTGGCTGATCAAGAACTCGTTTCT
>NZ_CAMXWS010000036.1 GCF_947253065.1 uncultured Corynebacterium sp. | reverse complement strand
CCAGGGCTGCCTGCTGCTCGGTGAGCTGGCCGGACTCCTCGAGCTCGAGGAGGCGGCGGCAGTACAGGAAGATAGAGGTCAGGTCCTGCAGCATGTCAGCGAGACGCTGCTGGATGATTTGGTTCTTCACCAACGGACGGCCGAACTGGACACGGCGCTGTGCGTAATCAAGCGCCTTCTCGTAGCAGTCAGTTGCCAGGCCCAGGGATGCCCACGCGACAGAGACGCGGGTGCCGGCGAGGACCTTCGCGCAGTCGCGGAAGGAGTTCGCGCCGGGCAGGCGGCGGTCGTCGGAAACGCGCACGTTGTTCAGCTTGATGTGCGCCTGCGGGATGCCACGCAGGGATGCCTTGCCGACGATCGTTTCCGCCTCGTAGCCCTCCTGGTCCTGGTCAACGATGAAGCCCTTGACCTGGCCGTCAGCGGTATCGCGTGCCCAGACGATAGCGATGTGGCCGACAGAGCCGTGGCCGATCCACTTCTTCTCGCCGTTGATGACCCACTCGTCGCCATCCTTCTCAGCGGTGGTCTCCAGAGCGATGGAATCAGAGCCGTGGTCCGGCTCGGTCAGTGCGAATGCGCCACGGATTTCCAGGTGGCACATCGGCTTGAGGTACTTGGCCTTCTGCTCTTCAGAGCCGCACATAGCGATGGACTGCATTGCCAGGCCAGCCTGGACGCCGAATGCGGTGCCCAAGGATGCGTCGACACGCGCGAATTCGAAAGCCATCAGGCGTGCAGCGCGCACGGACATGTGTGGCTCGCCCTCGATCTCGATGGCGTCGCGGAACAAGCCACGCTTGCCGGCTTCAGCGACGACAGGGATCTGGTACTCGGCCTTTTCCCAACCCTCGTTGATGTAGGGGCGGGCGAATTCGCCGAATTCGCGGGCCTTCTTCCACCACTCCAAGTCCTCGCCTTCGATGTCGGCGAATACCTGGTAGTAGTCGGTCTTCGGGTCCAGCAGATCGTGAACTGGGTTTTCAGCCATGATTCCCTCTTTCTTGGGTTCCGGGGGAAGGTTCCGCCCCGTGAAATGTGGAGCAAAACCATAACGCCTTTAATTGTGACTTAAGTCGCAGGTGTTTACAAACGAATTCGCGGCGATTTTTGTGGGGAATCTCGCACCTAATGCCACGAACTATTTCCCTCGGCCCAAGAAGGGGGTGTGGCTACGCGCTTAGGGGGATAAGGCGCAGGTCTTTGCGCAGAATCTTCCCTGTCGGATTTTTCGGAATTTCGTCGAGGAAGGTCACGGCGCGCACCTTCTTATAGGGGGTGACGCGCTCGGCAACCCAGTCCATGAGTTCGTCCTCGGTCAGCTCGGCTCCCTGTTGGAGGACGACGAATGCGCGCGGAATCTCAAGCCCGTCGCGGTCGACGCCGACCACGCCAACGTCGGCAATTGCTTCGTGGGTGAGCAGCAAGGCTTCGAGCTCGGCGGGGGCGACTTGGTAGCCCTTGTATTTGATGACTTCTTTCGCGCGGTCGACGATGTAGAAGAAGCCGTCTTCGTCGACTCGTGCCACGTCGCCGGTGCGTAGCCAGCCGCCCTCAATGAAGGTCTCGTTGGTGGCTTCTTCATTGTTGAGGTAGCCCTGCATCACCTGCGGGCCACGCACAAGCAGTTCGCCGGTTTCGCCGTGGGGTACATCCTGAAGGGTGTCGATGTCCACGATGCGGCATTCGGTGTTTGGAACGGGCAGTCCGATGGAGCCAGGGTTGTTCTCGCCTTTGATGCCGATATTCACGGCGGGAGATGTCTCAGTCATGCCGTAGCCTTGCACGCAGTCGGTGCTGAGGCGGCGTTCGACGGCACGCGCAACTTCTTCGTCGAGTGGCGCTGCGCCGGAGAACATGAGGCGGTTCGCGGCGAATGCTTCTGGTGTGACTGCGGGGTGCTTGGCCAGGGCGACGGCCATCGGTGGCGCGATGAAGGTCATTTCGATGTCGTGCTCGCCGTGCGCGTTGAGGAAAACCTCGAGGTCGAATTTCGGCATCGTATAGATATGGGAACGCTGCAGCATTGGGGTGAGCATGAGCGCGGACATGCCGTAGATATGTGAAAACGGCAGGGGGGAAAGGGTTTTCGTGTGTGGCCCGATGCCGTTTTTGTCTAGCACGTAGCGCGCTTGCAGCACATTTGAGGTGAGGTTGCTGTGGCTCAGCATGACGCCCTTGGGCATGCCGGTTGTTCCAGAGGAGAAGGGGACGGAGGCAAGTGCGCTGCCGTCGATGCGCACGTCAGGTGCGGGCAATTGCTTATCGACGATCCCCTCCAGCTCATAGTCCCACACATGCTTGTCGTGCCCGACGTCGGAAATGCCGATGAAGAAGTCTGCGCCGGCCATCTCGGAGATCTTCTCCACGTCGTCGTCATTCATCAGAACACCGATTGGGTTCACTGTCGCGCCGGCACGAAAGATGCCGAAGAGCGCTACCGCGAAGTTGATCGAGTTTGGGATCTGCAACGACACGACGCTGCCGGGCCCGATGCCGCGCTGCGCCAGGTAACCGGCGATCGCGTCGGCCTTGTCCTTGAGCTCGCCGTAGGTGATGGATTTTCCAGTGGTCAGCTCCGTGATTGCGGGGCGCGCGGCGTCGGCGGGGGTGAGGTCGTTGAAGATTTGCTCGTAGACCGTGCCGCCGAAGAGCTCGAGGTCGGGGTACGGGCTGGAGAAGATGGTGGTGGGGGAGGTCAAGGTGGCCGTCATGGCGCGTCTCCTTTCGCGTTCGCGGTATGTCACGTCCTGCCATGAAAGTTAGCTAGGCAAAACCTATTCACTATTGTGATGCGCGCCTCAGTACTTTGCATGGAAAAACGAAATAAATTTCATCTGGCGGTGTTTGCTCACGTCCAGGTACCCTTGCGGCCATGAAAGCTGGTTCTCTTGCCCTCGTCGCGGCCTTATCGTTGGCCGCGATTGTCCTCGCGTTCACTTCCCTTCCGCGTTGGGTGGCGTTGCTGCTGTTGGTGGCTGCAGGCGTGTTCCTGTTCATCGGGCTGCGCGACAAGTACCGCTACCGCGCGTACAGTGCCCGGGAGAGCGCGCCGATCGAGCTCGACGACGAACAGCGCGACACCGTCTCCCGTCTGAAGGGGGAGGGGCGCGAGGATTCTGCGATTCGCCAGGTGCAGTTGTGGTTCCGGAATACGAGCTACGACGAGGCGGCAGCTGTTGTGCGCGACATTGATTAGCAGGCGGTAGAGTTGAGGCCATGACTGAACGCACTCTGATTCTGATCAAGCCTGACGGTGTTGCTAATGGCCATGTTGGAGAGATCATCTCCCGTATCGAGCGCAAGGGCCTGAAGCTCGTCGAGATGGATCTGCGCACCGCAGATCGTGAGACCGCTGAGAAGCACTACGCAGAGCACAAGGACAAGCCGTTCTTTGGTGAGCTCGTGGACTTCATCACCTCTGCTCCGCTGGTCGCGGGCATTGTTGAGGGTGAGTCTGCGATTGCTGCTTGGCGTCAGCTAGCTGGTGGCACCCACCCGGTGGAGAAGGCCACCCCGGGCACGATCCGTGGCGATTTCGCTCTGACGGTCGGTGAGAATGTTGTTCACGGTTCCGATTCGCCGGAGTCCGCTGAGCGCGAGATCGCTATCTGGTTCCCGAACCTGTAAGTCGTTTTCGTTTCTAGCCCGCGCTACGTGCGCGGGCTTTTTTCATGCCTGTTTGTGCCCCCGAAAAATGAACGCCCCATGAATTGATTCCAAACAAACGTTGTAGGCCCCTGATTCCGGTTGCAGGCCTTTGGGTGAGCGCTGATCGTATGGTCCATGACTGAAAAGAATCTTCCTCGTCGTCGTTTCCTTGCCGGTTCGGCCGCTGCTGCCGCTGGCGCTGCTGTGGCTGGTGCTGCTCCGGCTAATGCGCAGTTGTCGTCGTCGCGGGCGTTGTCGTCGGCACGCTTGCCTCAGGCTCCGAAACCTGCTCCTTATGCAGCGTTCATGCATGGTGTGGCCTCGGGTGATCCGACGCCGGATTCGGTGATCATTTGGACGCGTGTCACCGTGTCGCCGGAGGCGATGCCGGGCTCTGGCGTGGGCCAGGATGTGGACGTGGAGTGGGAGGTTGCCACCGATCGTGAGTTCAAGCAGATCGTGCGTAGTGGCACCGAGCGCGTCACCGCGGCGACGGACCACACGGTGAAGGTGGATCCGCGCGGTCTGTTGCCTGCGACGGATTATTTCTACAGGTTCCGCTGGGACGACAATGTTTCGCCGGTGGGTGCGACGCACACTGCGCCGGCGTACACGGCGGATGTGGATGAATACAAGCTTGTCGTTGCGTCTTGCGCGAACTACGAGTGTGGCTATTTCACGGCGTACCGGGACATGGCGGAGCGTGCGGCAGCAGGCGAGATCGATCTGGTCGTCTTCCTCGGCGACTACATCTACGAGTACCCGACCGGCGAATACGCAGGCAAGAGTGGTGTTTCGCGTCCGCACCACCCGGCGCATGAGATTGTCACGCTGCAGGATTACCGTACTCGTTACGGCCGCTACCGCACTGATGCGCACCTGCAGGCGGCGCACGCAGCTGCACCGTGGGTGGTTGTGTGGGATGACCACGAGTCGGCGAACGACTCATGGAAGGGCGGCGCCGAGAACCACACCGAGGGCGAGGAAGGCTCCTGGAAGCAGCGTGAATCTGTCGCGCACCAAGCGTATTACGAGTGGTTGCCGGTGCGTGCGGTGCGCCCGTCGGAAGGCGGGCACATTTATCGCAGCTACCAGTTCGGCAACCTGTTGAAGCTCACGATGATGGATCTGCGCACATACCGCGACGAGCAGGTCAAGATGATCAGCCGCGACAAGGATAATCCGGATCGCAGCATGCTCGGTTCGGAGCAGTTCAACTGGGTCAAGGGTGAGGTTGAGACCGCGACCACCGCGTGGAATGTGCTGGGCAATTCTGTGATGGTGTCGCCGATGGAGATCGGTCATTTGCCGCCGACCAGCCAGGACAACCGCACTGCGAACCAGGCGCTGGACGAGTTCACGCAGTCCGCGGGGATCGCCGTGAACACCGACCAGTGGGATGGCTACGGCGCCGAGCGCGCACGGCTTTTCGACGTCCTGTCTGCCACCACCCCGCACACCCTCTTCCTTACCGGTGACATTCACTCTGAGTGGGCTCATTCGGTGCAGCACAATGGGAAAGAGATCGGTGCGGAGATGGTCTGTGCGTCGATTTCGGCGCCGAATGTGGATGAGATCGTCACCGGATTTACCAAGACGTACACCCCGGAAGATAACCGCATCACCCACCTGGTGGAGGGCGTGATGTACTCGGCGAATCCGTGGGTGAATCACGTGGACTTCGATTCCCACGGCTACGGCATCGCGCGGGTGTCCAAGGATAAGGTCGTGATGGATTTCTACCGGGTTTCTGATGTCGAGGATCCGGGCGCGTCGGCTCGTCTTGCGGTGTCGCGTACGTGGGTGCCGGGGCAGGGCTTCCAGGATTAAAACCCAGAAGGGTCCTCACCTGGGTCTTGTGCAGATGTACCAGTTCGTAATTCTGCGATAAGGCGTATACATTCCCTCTCGATACATAAGTTTATGTTGATTTGATGTTTCGAGAGGGGTGGCGCCAGGTGGCACCACGCGCTGAGCAGTCGCGGGCAGTGGCGAAGCGTCGCGCGATCCTGAAAGCAGCCACGGAATTGCTGTACAGCGAGGGACTTCGGGGAGTCACTCATCGAAATGTCGCTGCACGCGCTGGCGTGCCGGTCGGGTCGATCGGGTATTACTACTCCAATCGGGAACGGCTTTTGGCTACCTGCTTTGAAGATATTGCGGGGCGGCGGAGGGGATTCGTCGATAAGCAATTGGCAGAAGGCGTTGCGTCTGATGCGGGTCCGCTTGCGGAAATTGTTGTGCGCGTGATTGCTGGTGGCGACATTGTGCACATGAATGGCCTGGTCACTGCGACGGTGGATGCACAGCATGAGAGCCCGGAATTGCTTACTGAATTGGAAGAACACTGGCGCGGGGTGATTGAGTCGGTGCAGGCGGTGTTGGATGCGGCATCGTTTAGCGCGCTTGATGGGAAGCAAGTGGTGCGTTCCGTCATTGGTGCGGCGGTGTGCGTGATGATGCGCGGCAATGCTCCGGGCGCGCTGGTTGATGAGACTGAAACGATTTTGAATGAAGGGTCGGCCCTGCGCCACCCCTCTGCGTGAAAGCTGTGCCACAATGGGGCGCGAAGCATTCGGTCCCGAAGGTGGGGCGCGGACGCTTAAGAAGCTTTCATAATTCTTCCGCGCAATAAAGAGTTATTTTTCCGCTGTGCGGCGGCGGTGGCAAGGTCCACCAGCGCCCGGTGGATTAAACGTGCGTGGCAATTCAATAGGAGATTTCCGTGGCTGATAGCGACGAAACAACGACCACCCCGCGCAAGCGCCGGGCCACCAGCACCGCGAAGAAAACCGCGACGACCGCGAAGAAGGCGGTGAAGAAGGCCGCAAAGAAGACGGCGAAAAAGACAGTTAAGAAGTCCGCGAAGAAGGCGGCAAAGACAACCGCCAAGAAGACCGCGAAGAAGGCTGCGAAAAAGACCGCGCCGAAGGCGACACAGGAGGCTGCTGCGAAGCCGCAATTCGACCGCTCCCAATTCGGGGAGAAGACCCGCGTTTTCGTGTTGGCGAAGGCTTTGGGCATTACTTCGAAGGAACTGGTGATCAAGCTCAATGACTTGGGTTTGGTCAAGGTTGCGCAGTCGTCGTTGAGCAAGACTGAAGTCGAGCAGGTGCTCGATGCGCTGGAGGGTACGGCGGAAGCGCCGGCGAAGGACAGTGTGGATAACGCCGAGCAGGCGCAGCCCGCCGAGGCGCCGGATACGGAAGCTGATGAGAAGATCCGTCACCGCGTCCGCAAGGATGTTGAGAACGAGATTAATCAGATCGAAGAAAAGGTCGAGGCAGAGCTCCTCACCGATGTTGAGCCAGCCGTGACACCGGTTCCGGCTGAAGCTGAGGAGGCAGAGGACGCTGCGGAGATGTACACCCCGGTGTTCAAAGCACCGCGTGCTTCTCGACGTCGCGCCAGCCGCACCAGCTCCGCCGCCAAGGAGTCCCGCAGCACTGCACAAGACAGGAATAACAAGGGCAGCGAGGCCAAGCCAGACCGTTCGGAAAAGGATCAAGAGCCCGAGCAGGAGCTGATCCAGGAGCCGAAGGCGATCAAGGGATCGTCGCGTCTGGAGGCGCAGAGGCGTCGGAGGACGGAGCGTCGTCAGGAGGAGCGCAAGCGTTCCCGCGTGGTCTCTCAGGCGGAATTCTTGGCGCGCCGCGAGTCGGTGGAGCGCACGATGGTCGTGCGCGAGCGCAAGCGTCACGACGGCCCCGGCAACATCACCCAGGTCGGTGTCCTCGAAGATGGTCTGCTGGTGGAGCATTTCGTCGACTCGGATGAGAACGCGTCGATGATCGGCAATATCTACCTTGGTCGTGTGCAGAATGTGCTTCCGAGCATGGAAGCTGCCTTCATCGATATCGGGCAGGGGCGCAATGGCGTGCTCTATGCCGGCGAGGTGGACTGGAAGGCAGCAGGTCTGGGTGGCCGTTCCCGTCGCATTGAGCAGGCGCTGAAGTCCGGCGACCAGGTCTTGGTGCAGGTGACCAAGGATCCGGTGGGTCACAAGGGTGCGCGCCTGTCCACCCAGATTTCGCTGGCTGGTCGTTTCCTTGTTTATGTTCCGGGTGGACGCAGCGCGGGCATTTCCCGAAAGCTACCGGCACCGGAGCGCAAGCGTCTGAAGGATATTTTGGGCCGTGTCGTGCCTGGCAAGGGCGGCACGATCATCCGCACCGCCGCTGAGGGGGCACCGGAAGAGGCCATTGCTGCTGACGTGAATCGTCTGCATGCCCAGTGGGAAGCCATCCAGGAGGAAGCGGAGCAGGAAAAGGCGTCGAAGGGTGCGAAGCCTGTCACGCTCTACGAAGAGCCGCGCCTGCTGGTGAAGGTCGTCCGGGATCTGTTCAACGAGGACTTTGACTCGCTCGTCGTGGATGGCAAGAAGTCGTGGAATGTCGTGCACAGCTACGTGCAATCGGTCGCACCGGATCTTGTGGACCGGGTGGAGAAATTTGACCGTGGCGCCCACGACGGCCGCGACGCATTCGATGTGTACCGCGTCGATGAACAGATCCAGAAGGCTCTCTCGCGCACGGTGTGGCTGCCGTCGGGCGGTACGCTCGTGATCGACCGTACTGAGGCAATGACCGTCGTTGATGTGAACACCGGCAAGTTCACCGGCTCGGGCGGCTCGCTCGAGGAGACGGTGACCAGCAATAACCTCGAAGCCGCGGAAGAAATCGTTCGTCAGCTGCGTCTGCGCGATATCGGCGGCATGATCATCATCGATTTCATCGACATGATCCTCCCCGAAAACCAGGAGCTGGTGCTGCGTCGCCTCAAGGAAGCGCTTGGGCGCGACCGCACGCGCCACCAGGTCTCTGAGGTCACCTCGCTGGGTCTTGTCCAGCTCACCCGCAAGCGCCTGGGTACTGGGCTCGTGGAGACGTTCTCCACCAAGTGCGAGCACTGTGATGGTCGCGGCATCATCCTTACCGATGATCCGGTCGACCCTGATTCGACCCACCCGACGCACCGTTCCAATACTCGCAAGCCCAGCAACCACCCGGCTGCGAAGGCGATGGAAAAGCGCGGCAAGCAGGACAACGACGCGAAGAGCACAGAAGAGCTTATCGACGCCGTTGTGGCCGGCAACGACCATTCCTCCGACGAGGCTGATGCTCAGGAGACTGACAAGCCGAAGCGCAGCTCTTCGCGTCGCCGTGGTCGCCGTGGCGGCGGCCGCGGCAAGGGACGCGAACAGCAGCGTGAGTCGCAGCATCAGCAGCAGGACAAGCCGCGCGATGAGCGCGACCGGAAGGATGCGGAACGCGAGCAGCCGAAGCAGACTTATGAGGAAGCTGTTGCGGAATTTGAGAACTCGCCCCGCCGTAAGCGGAAGACGCGTGGGAACTCGAAGTCGGATCACCGCCCGGACCCGAAGCACTTCGAGGACATGTCCACCGAGGATGTCATCAGTGAAGCAAACGATGCACTAGCACTGGCAGAATCGGCGGCGCCAGTTGGCGGGGGCGAGTCGGCGAAGGCAACGAAGACGTCCACTTCCTCCACCACACGCAGTGGCGGACGCCGCCGTCGTCGTGCAACGCGCCGCACCATGTCGCAGCGCAGCCAGCAGGCAGGCCAGAAGACGGGCCAGAAGACGGGCCAGCAGGCCAGCCGACAGCGCACTCAGCAGGAGGCGAAGGCGACGTCGACAAGCAAAAGCTCTCGTGGGCGTCGTCGCGCGACGCGGAAGTCTGGCTAGCTGACGCTGCCCGCCAGCAGTTTGGTTTTTAGCTGGCGGGCGGTGTAGTCTTTGACAGTCGCTGTTTTGGGGCGCACCTTTTGCAATCACGCATGCACGCGAGGTGGCGACGTGAAATGAACGTCAACCCCCGAAACGCTTAAAAGAAGTATCCGATGGTTATCGGTGTCGTAGCATGCCGGCGCCGTTACGAGTTGAAGAAAGGGGTAACCCGCTATGTACGCGATCGTCAAGACCGGCGGCAAGCAGTACAAGGTTGCCGAAGGCGACCTCGTTCGGGTCGAGAAGATCGAGGGTGAAGCTGGCGATTCTGTGGCGCTCACCCCAGTTCTCCTCGTCGACGGCGCAAAGGTCACTTCCAAGGCTGACGACCTGGCTAAGGTCAACGTCTCCGCAGAGATCGTTGATCACGGCAAGGGCAAGAAGGTCGACATCCTGAAGTACAAGAACAAGACTGGTTACAAGGTGCGTCAGGGCCACCGTCAGCCCTTCACCACCGTGAAGATCACCGGTATCAAGTAAACCGAGACGTCCACTTAGGAGGCAACCACAATGGCAACCAAGAAGGGTGCATCGAGCTCCTCGAACGGCCGCGACTCCGAGTCCAAGCGCCTCGGCGTGAAGCGCTTCGGCGGCCAGCAGGTCAAGGCAGGCGAGATCCTCGTCCGTCAGCGCGGCACGAAATTCCACCCGGGCGACAATGTCGGCCGTGGCGGCGACGATACGCTGTTCGCTCTCGCAGCTGGCTCTGTCCAGTTCGGCATCAAGAAGAAGCGCCGCATCGTCAACATCATTCCGGCAGACGCAGAGGGCGTTTCCTCTGAGGTCCTCGAGGCCGCTAATGAGGCTGGCTTGGTCGACGACTCTGTCGTCGAGGAGAAGTCCGCTACCGCGTAACTTCGCGCAAACTTCATCGAACGCGCCGTGAGCCCACTTTCGGGTTCAACGGCGCGTTTGCTTATCGACGTCCGGTAGGCTTCCCCCAGACCCTAGAAAGGCAGGCACTCTCCATGGCACAGTTCGTTGACAAGGCAGTTTTGCACCTGCAAGCCGGCGACGGCGGCCACGGTTGCGTGTCCGTGCACCGCGAAAAATTCAAGCCACTCGGCGGACCTGATGGCGGTAACGGTGGCCATGGTGGGGACATCATTTTGGAGGTGTCCCCCCAGGTGCACACTTTGCTGGATTTCCAGTACCGCCCGCATATCAAGGCGAAGCGTGGCGGCAATGGTGAGGGCGATAATCGCAATGGTGCCCGCGGTGAGGATCTCGTACTGCCGGTTCCGGTGGGCACGGTCGTGCGTGATGAGAAGGGCAATATCCTTGCTGACCTTGTTGTGCCAGGCACGCGCTTCGTCGCTGCCGAGGGCGGCTACGGCGGTCTGGGCAATGCTGCTCTGGCTACGGCGAAGCGCAAGGCTCCCGGTTTCGCACTGAAGGGTGAGCCAGGTCAGGCGCACGATCTGATTCTTGAGCTGAAATCCATGGCGGATGTTGGCCTCGTGGGCTTCCCATCGGCGGGCAAGTCCTCGTTGATTTCCGTGCTGTCTGCTGCGAAGCCCAAGATCGCGGACTACCCGTTCACCACACTGCAGCCGAATCTCGGCGTGGTGGACCTGGGCAACGATGCTTTCACCATCGCTGATGTCCCGGGCCTGATCCCAGGGGCGAGCCAGGGCAAGGGTTTGGGCTTGGACTTTTTGCGCCACATTGAGCGCACGGCCGTGCTTGCTCACATCGTGGATACCGCGACGATGGAACCTGGGCGCGACCCGCAGTCGGATATTGAGGCGCTCGAGGCCGAGCTCGACTCTTATGCCGACCAACTGGACCACGACTCAGGTTTGGGTGATCTGCGTGAGCGTCCGCGCATCATCGTGCTGAATAAGGTTGATGTCCCGGAAGCGAAGGAGCTCGCTGAATTCCTGCGTGATGACCTCGCGGAGGCATTCGACTGGCCGATCTACATGATCTCTACCGCGACCCGCGAAGGGCTCGATGAGCTGAAGTGGGCGCTGTGGGAGGTCGTCCAAGCCGCGCGCAAGGCCCAGCCGAAGGTCAAGCAGGAAGCTGCGAAGCACCAGATCATTCGTCCGAAGGCAGTGGACCGCAACGATGGCATCGAGGTCATTCCCGATCCGATGTACCCGGGCGGTTGGTTGGTCACCGGCGAGAAGGCCGAGCGTTGGATCCGTCAGACCGACTTCGAGAACGACGAGGCAGTCGGCTACTTGTCGGACCGCCTGAATAAGGCGGGCGTGGAAGATCAGCTGCGCAAGATTGGCGCGCACGAGGGCGACACGGTCACTATCGGTGAGATCTCGTTCGATTGGGAGCCGTCGATCGGCGGCGATCCGACCTTGGCTGGCCGCGGCCAAGACGCACGCCTGGGCGGCACCGACCGCATGTCCGCCGCGGAACGCAAGCGCGCATCGCAGGTACGTCGCGGACTTATCGACGAATACGATTACGGCGACGACCTCCTTTCCCGCGAAGAAGCCGACCGCGAACGGTGGCAGGGCTAATGGCAGCGCTGCGGGAAGAAATCGCGGGGGCGCGGAAGATCGTCGTCAAGCTTGGTACGAGCTCGCTTGTCGACGACACGTCCGCTGTCTCCCAAGCCAAAATCGACCGCATCGTCGACGCGATCGAAGCCCGGATTGCCCGTGGCTGCGATGTGATCGTGGTGTCATCCGGCGCTATCGCCGCGGGCATGACCCCACTGGGGCTATCGACGCGACCGCAGGACCTGGCGACGAAGCAGGCTGCGGCGTCGGTGGGGCAGATCCACTTGGCGCAGTCCTGGGGTCAGTCTTTTGCGCGATATGGGCGCACGATCGGGCAGGTGCTGCTCACACAGTCTGATGCTGGCGTGCGTGAGCGTGCCCGCAATGCACAGCGCACGATTGATCGGCTGCGACAGATGGGCGCGGTGCCGATCGTGAATGAGAATGACACCGTGGCAACATCGGAGATGCGCTTCGGCGACAACGACCGCCTTTCCGCGATCGTGGCTACGCTGACCTCGGCTGATGCTCTTGTCTTGCTCTCGGACGTGGATGGCCTCTACGACCGTAATCCCTCAGATCCTGGCGCGACCTTCGTTTCCGAGGTGCATTCCGGCAAGGACCTGGAAGGCATCGTCGCGGGCGATGGTGGCGTTTTCGGCACTGGCGGAATGGCCTCGAAGGTCTCCGCTGCGCGCTTAGCCACCCGTGGTGGCGTGCCCGTGCTGCTCACCTCTGCCGAGAAAATCGAAGACGCGCTCGGCGACGCCGCGGTGGGCACCGTCTTCCATACCCGCCCCGAATCGCGTTTGTCGGCCTGGAAATTCTGGGTGCTCTACGCCGCTGATGCGGAAGGTGTTCTGCGTCTTGATGAAGGCGCAGTCAAAGCCGTCACCCGCGGCGGCACGAGCTTGCTCGCCGTGGGCATTACCGGTGTGGAAGGCGATTTCCATGCAGGCGACATCGTGGAGATCCTCGGCCCCGATGGCGCCGCGATCGGCCGTGGCGTGGTTGGCTATGACGCCACCCAGCTCACCGGCATGCTTGGCAAACACACCGCCGAATTACCGGAAGATCAGCGCCGCTCGGTGGTGCACGCGGACTACCTGTCCAATTACGCCTCTAGGCTGTAGGGCATGAAGTTCACGATTTTGCCTGAACCCTGGTCCCGCACAGTCGACGAACTTGAAGGCCAGGGTCACCAACACGTCGCGCTGGATGAGAACCCTGATGTGCTTATCTACCACGGCGGTGCTGAGCAATTTCCGGAGCAGCTGCCGGACAGCATCCAATTCGCGCAGTTCGCCTGGGCGGGAATTGATGCGCTCGATAGCGCAGGGATTCTGAAGAGCTCCGGCATTCGTTGGGCGAATGCTGCCGGACTGTACGATGCACCGGTCGCTGAGACCACCCTTGCGCTAATGCTCGCGGCATTGCACCAATTTAAGCGCGTCACCCCGGATGGCTCGACGACACAGTCGATGCACGAAGAAACCCGGTACCTCTTTGAGGACATGACAGTGGCGATCATCGGTGCGGGCGGGATCGGTAAGAAGCTGATCGAATTCCTCGCCCCGTTCCAGACAGAGATCATCGCCGTGAATCGTTCCGGTCGTCCGGTCGAGGGTGCCGGTGAAACCATTCCGATGCACGAAGCCGAAGACGTGTGGGGTCGTGCCGATGTGGTGGTTCTGCTCACCCCACTCACCGCTGCGACCCGTGGCATGGTCAATGCTGACGTATTGCACAAGATGAAGCAGACCGCAGTACTAGTCAACGTGGGACGCGGACCGCTCGTGGTCACCGACGACCTCGTTGCAGCTCTGCGTGACGGCACGATCGCCGGTGCAGCTCTGGATGTCACTGACCCAGAGCCGCTGCCTGCCGACCATGCGCTTTGGCTGGAAAACCGCTGCCTGATCACCCCGCATGTCGCCAGTACACAGCGATTCGGTGAGGAACGGATTGGCAAGCAGATTCTCGAAAATTGGGAAGCACTCCAGCGTGGCGAACAGATGCCCACCGAAGTTGACGTGGAGCAGGGGTACTAAACGCTAGGATCGACCTCCATGAGCGAGACAACTGCCCGTGAAGAGGTCCTGTCCAAAGCGCGCGCCGCGAAACAGGTAGCGCCCATCCTGGCCACGCTTTCAACGCCAGTAAAGGACGCGGTGCTGCTTGCCGCCGCCGATGAGCTCATTGCGCGGACAGAAGAGATTCTCGTCGCGAACCAGAAAGACATCGAGGACGGAAAAGCGAACGGATTGAGCGAATCGCTCATCGACCGGCTCGCGCTCGACGCCGCGCGCATCGAAGACATCGCGGGCGGACTGTGCCAAGTCGCGTCGCTGAAGGACCCCGTCGGGGAGGTGCTGCGTGGTGGGCTGATGCCAAATGGCATCGCGATGAAGCAGGTCCGCGTCCCGCTCGGTGTGATGGGAATGGTCTACGAGGCGCGCCCGAATGTCACGGTCGACGCGTTCGGCCTCGCGCTCAAATCGGGCAACGTGGCGCTGTTGCGCGGTTCGAAATCGGCACGTCATTCGAACCAGGCACTCGTAGAGATCCTCCAGGACGTCGCGGCGAACCACGACCTGCCACGCGAGATCGTCCAGTTGTTGCCTTGCGACAGCCACGATTCGGTGAAGGATTTGATCACCGCGCGCGGTCTCGTCGACGTTGTTATTCCGCGCGGTTCCGCTCGCCTCATCGACACGGTCGTCACCGGTGCCACTGTGCCGGCCATCGAGACGGGCACGGGCAATTGCCACTTCTACATCGACGTCGACGCGGACCTCGACCAAGCCATCGCCATGTTGCTCAACGGCAAGACACGTCGCTGCTCGGTGTGCAACGCGACTGAAACAGCGCTTATCGACGCCGCCCTTAACCCCGAAGACCAACTCCGCATCATCACCGAGCTGCAGGAAAATGGGGTGAGGGTGCATGGGGACGTCGATAAGCTTGCTGCTTTGGGTGCGGAAGATGTCATTGCCGCAACCGAAGAGGACTGGTCCGACGAATATTTGTCCATGGACATCGCCGTGCAGATCGTCGACGGCGTGGACGGTGCGATCGCGCACATCGCGCGTTACACCTCCGGGCACACTGAAGCGATCGCCTCACTGAATGCGTACACGTGCCAGAAATTCGCCGCCGAGGTCGACGCCGCCGCGGTGATGATCAATGCTTCGACCGCGTTCACGGACGGCGAACAGTATGGCATGGGTGCGGAGATCGGGATCTCCACACAGAAACTTCACGCACGTGGCCCGATGGCTCTGCCGGAGCTGACCAGCACGAAGTGGATTCTGGAAGGAACAGGACAGACGAGGGATTAAATCCCCCTCTTGGTTGTTAAGGCAAGTACGTTAAGATAACCGTGAAGATAAGTGGGTAGAGGCTCTGAAGAGTCGTAAATTGCCTGTTCACAGGCTTCCTCAACGGAGAAAGAAGTGGGTATGCGTTTCGCACCGATGGCTGTAGCGGCAACGATCGCACTGGCAAGCACTGTGTCTACAGGCGCAGTTGCGGACGCGAAGGAACCGTCTCCGGATATGCCCTCCGCCGTATGTCTCAACGGCGAGTTGCACGTGAAGATCAACGATAAATACCAAAAGGTCGAGGAAAAGGGCTCCTCACGCACCTGCAAAACCGGCTCTTCGTTCAAGATCGAACAGCAACAGAATCGGTCGAGCTACGTGGCCAGCTGGTTCTTTCCACTGATGGCTACGTTCCTGACGATCGTTAGTCTCATCACCCTGTGGAAGAAATTCTTCCCAACGGGCAAGCTGACGGTGTACTACCCGCCGATTCAGAATCTCCTCCCATGACCCGAACTGATGCCGCTGCGGCATTCCCCACGGAAACGCCTCCTGAACCGCACGTGACCCCACGCCGCATCGGCATTATGGGCGGCACATTTGATCCGATCCACAACGGCCACCTCGTCGCGGCTAGCGAAGTCGCTGACGTATTCAACCTGGACGAAGTAGTTTTCGTCCCTACCGGTCAACCGTGGCAAAAAGCAGACCGCAATGTCTCGGACGCTGAAGATCGCTATTTGATGACCGTGATCGCCACCGCCTCCAACCCCCGCTTCCATGTCTCTCGCG
Source organism: uncultured Corynebacterium sp. (assembly GCF_947253065.1). GTDB lineage: Bacteria > Actinomycetota > Actinomycetes > Mycobacteriales > Mycobacteriaceae > Corynebacterium. Next base: position 2,776 of record NZ_CAMXWS010000036.1, on the reverse strand, counting down.
TAGACATTGACCGTGGGGGAGACACCTACACGGTGGACACGTTGAAAGACATGGCGCAGCTCTACCCGAACGATGAGTTGTTCTTCATCACCGGCGCCGATGCACTGGCCTCGATCATGTCGTGGCATCACTGGGAGAAGATGTTCGACCTCGCCGAATTTGTCGGTGTGACACGCCCCGGCTACGAACTCACCGAGGACATGCTGCCCGAAGTCCACCGCGATCGGACCCACCTGATCAAGATTCCCGCGATGGCGATCTCGTCCACGGACTGCCGTGAGCGCGCATCGCAGGGGCGACCGGTGTGGTACTTGGTGCCGGATGGCGTGGTGCAGTACATCGCGAAGAACGAGATGTACTCCTAGCCTCAACTGGCATATTGTCCCTCTGTCATGGGACAATGCACTGGTTCACTCTGCTCCATTCCCAGTACAGAAGGATCTGCTCGTTTGACTGCTTCGGATACTGCCCGCGAACTGGCCATTATTGCTGCTAAAGCCGCTGATGAGAGGCTTGGGCGCGATATCGCCGTCATTGATGTCACCGACGTCATGGCGATCACTGATGTCTTTGTCGTCATCTCTGCTGATAATGAGCGCCAAGTGGCCGCTGTTGTCGAAGAGGTCGAGGATGCGCTGACGAAGGCGGGAGCGGAGCCGAAGCGTCGTGAAGGTAACCGCGAATTCCGCTGGGTGCTGCTGGATTACGGAACCTTCGTTGTGCATGTTCAGCGCGATGCTGAGCGTGAGTTCTACGGCCTGGACCGCCTGTACGCTGACTGCCCGCTCATCGAGGTCGAAGGCGTGGAGCCACCGGCTCGTCCTGGGCAGTTCGGTGATGAGACGGATGTGCGCTCCCTGGACAATATCGAGGATCTTCCGCTCGCCGGCGAAGGCCCAAGCAACGACGATTTCTAAAGCGCCATGAACCGACGTTTGATCATGATGCGGCACGGCCAGACCACCTATAACGCTGGTCGCCGTATGCAGGGACAGCTGGATACCAAGCTATCCAGCGAAGGGCTTTCTCAGGCCCACACCGCCGCTAATTGGGTGGTCGGCATGGGAATCACCAAGATCATTTCGTCGGATTTGAGCCGTGCCCGCACCACCGCGGAGATCATCGGTGAGAAACTCGGCCTCGATGTCGAGCTCGATCCACGTCTGAGGGAGACCCACCTGGGTGCCTGGCAGGGATTGACGCACCAGGAAGTCGACGAATCTTTCGTTGGTGCGCGTGCCGCGTGGCGCCATGATCCAGCGTGGGCACCGCCGGAGGGGGAGTCGCGGTTGGATGTGGCGGAAAGGGCACGGCCGGTCGTCGATAAGCTCATGTGCGATGCGGACTGGGACGATTCTGCTGTGCTGTTGGTTGCACACGGTGGCACGATTTCGGCGTTGACGTCGAATCTGCTGGGCTTGGAACATTCCCAGTATCCGCTGCTCAAAGGGCTGAATAACACACATACTTCGCAGCTTTCCGCCCGCCCTCGCTTGGGTGGCGACGGCTCCTGGGACGACGCGCAGTGGTACTTGGAAGCGTGGAACCAGGGGGCGGTGAGCTGATGAGCGTGCGCATCGTCACCGATTCTTCCTCGGGCATCCCGGCGGACCTCGCCGACGAACTGGGCATCACCGTGCTGGACCTGCACGTGATGGAAGATGAGGAAGTGTCCACCTCCGGGCTGAGCTCTCTCGAGCTCGCCGCGGCTTATGCGCGTCAGCTGGAACGCGGCGGCGACGATGGGATCGTGGCGCTGCACCTGTCCAAACGGCTCTCGTCGACGTGGTCAGCGGGCGTGAGCGCGTCGGCTGTATTCGATGATGCCGTGCGCGTTGTGGACACCGATTCCGCTGGCATGGCGGTTGGCGCGGCCGCGATCGTGGCGGCCTCTTTCGCACGCGCGGGTGCGAACCTCGACGGGTGCGCGGCAGCAGCCGAAGCAACCCTCGCCATGTCGGAGACCTGGCTTTACCTGCGCCAACTCGACGACATGCGCAAATCCGGACGATTGTCCGCGACCACTGCCATGCTGTCTGCGGCTTTGTTGGCCACCAAGCCGATCCTGCGCGTCAACGACGGAAAGCTGGAATTGGCGATCAAGACACGCACACAATCCAAGGCATTCACGAAGCTGGTCAACCACGTTGTCGAGCACGCCAGCGGGAACCCTGTTTTCGCCGCGATCCAGTACAGCGAAGACGAAGACAGCGCCCAAACCTTGGCTGAAATGCTTGAAGAAGAGCTGGTTGACGGCTCCAGCGTTGAGCTTTTCCCTTTGACCGCCGCCGTGGCTGCACACACCGGCGAAGGGGCGATCGCGCTGTCGGTGTTCTACACCGGCACGGAGAATTCCACAGCTAGCTGATTTATCCACAGCGCCGCACTTGAGAGGCTGCGGGTGAATGCCTGCGCGTCTTAGCGTGAGCGCCATGAAGGTATCGCAGCGTCTCGCCGAACTCACCCGCCCGACAGGGGAAGAAGACCTCTTGGCGGTCGAATACCCCGAACCACGTCTCAAGATCGCGCCTAAGCAGGCTGCGGCCGTCGTGGGCGTCGTTTTTGTACTCATCGCCGCGTGGTTCTTCGCGCGCGGCAGCGATGAGTCCGAGCCCCAGTGGGAGGCCACTGAAGCAGCGCCAGCCACGGTGGTGGTCTCGGTCGTGGGGGCCGTTGCGCACCCAGGCCTTGTCACGCTTGACGACGGCGCCCGCATCGCCGACGCCCTCGATCACGCCCAACCACTCCCGGAGGCTGAGCTGCTCAGCCTCAACCT
>NZ_CAMXWS010000035.1 GCF_947253065.1 uncultured Corynebacterium sp. | reverse complement strand
CAGGTCAATCCCTAAAAATCCGCGATTCCGGACACACTTTTTGCCCCTTAACCCGTTCCGTACACTGTTTCAGGTTGACTTATTTGTGTGCCGGTTAAAGGAGAGCGTTCAAGATGGGGAAGCATTCGGTGGGGGATGGTGTCGTCGATAAGCGAAATGCTTTTGCTGCTCGTGCGGTGAGTTTGGTGAAGACCTATGGGCAGGGGGATACGAAGGTGACAGCTCTGGATGGGGTGAGCTACGAATTCCCGCGCCACCAGTTCACCGCGATCATGGGGCCGAGCGGTTCTGGCAAGTCAACGCTGATGCACACGATGGCTGGGTTGGACTCATTTGATGCTGGTTCGGTTGAGATCGGCGGGACTGATTTGGCCACGTTGAATGAGAAAGAACTCACTGCGCTGCGACGTGACCGCCTTGGTTTCATTTTTCAGTCCTTCAATCTTGTTCCTACTTTGACGGCTGAGGAAAATATCACGTTGCCTGCTGATATTGCGGGTAGAAAGGTTGATCGTGCGTGGTTTGAAGAGATCACGCAGCGTCTTGGTCTTGCGCAACGTTTGAGGCACCGTCCGAGTGAATTGTCCGGTGGGCAGCAGCAGCGTGTGGCGTGTGCTCGTGCGCTGGTCAGTCGTCCGGAAATCATTTTCGGAGATGAGCCGACTGGCAACCTGGATTCGAATTCTTCGCGGGAGGTGCTGGAGATTCTGCGCGCGGCCGTCGATGGGGATGAGCAGACCGTGGTGATTGTTACGCACGATGCTCGGGCAGCTTCGTATGCGGACCGTGTGGTTTTCCTCGCGGACGGCAATATTGTCGATGAGCTGCAGGCGCCCACGATGGAGAAGATTCTGTCGACGATGAGCGGAATCGAGGGCTAATGGCTGGCGCGATGACGAAGGTGTCGGTGCGAAATATCGGTGCCCACAAACTGCGATTGGCCTTGACAGTGCTGGCTGTCGTGTTGGGCACTGCGTTCATCTCAGGCTCGTTGATGTTCACGAATATGCTTGAGCGCACTTTCGACTCGGCTGTGGCTAGCCGCTACGACGATATTGATGTCGTAGTGCAGCCGGCCGAGGGGAAGTCTGTCGTGCCGGCGGAATTGCGGGAGGAGCTCAAGGCTGATCCGCAGGTCGCGCGCGTAGCGGTGGATGGCTCGGAAGCTGTTGTCGTGGCAGATGCCGACGCGAATGCGATTCAAACCGGCGCGGGCGAGTCGCGGGTGAGTTTGTACTACCCGGCTGATGCTGCTGTGGGCGAACCCATTCAGATTGCGGAAGGCGCGGAGCCGACGAAACCTGGAGAGGTACTGCTCAATGCGGCTGGGGCGGAGAAGTACGGCATCAGCGTCGGTGAAAAGATCATCGTCGTGGACCCGGAAGCCCGTCACGAAATGACGGTGACGGGCCTGTATTCAGATGAGCTGGACCGCGGCGCGTCCCTCATGTTGAAGGTGCCGGAGAGCGCTTTCTTGGAGTTCTACACCAATGGGCGTTACGTTCCCGGACTTGTACTCGAAGCTGCTGATGGCATCACGCCAGCCCAGCTCAAGGATCACCTTGTAGCTGAGCATGATGATGTCTCTGTCAAAGAGGGCGTCGTGGCTGCTGAAGATATGTCGAAGCAGATCAGGCAGGGTCTGAGCTTCATCAGCTATTTCTTAACAGCCTTTGGCCTGGTTGGTCTGCTGGTGGGCACGTTTTTGATTGCTAATACGTTCTCGATGATCGTGGCCCAGCGGACCAAGGAATTTGCTTTGCTGCGTGCTCTTGGTGCATCGAAGGGGCAGATTACGCGTTCGGTCGTGATGGAATCTTTGCTCGTTGGTTTGCTGGGCTCTGTGTTGGGCGTCGTGGCGGGAGCCGGTCTTGTCGCGGTGATCCGCGCGGTCATGGAGGCCCAGGGAATGGGTTTGTCGGGTGTTGGCTCGGGTTTGTCCGTCAGTGCTGTTGCTGTGCCGATTGTTGTCGGTGTCATTGTGACGGTGTTGTCTGCGTGGGCTCCTGCTCGTCGCGCTGGTCGTGTCCAGCCGGTGGAGGCGATGCGCTCGAGCGAGACCGCAACGCCACAGCCACTCATTGCACGCACGGTGTTCGGCGGTTTGCTGCTCGCTGCGGGCGCTGGCTTTCTGGCTTGGGGTGTGATGTGGGACGACGGTTCTACGAGCCGTCGCGCAGTCCTTATCGGTGCGGCCGCGGTGTGCGTGATCGTCGGTCTTTTCCTCGCCGGTCCGGCATTGTCGTTGCCGATCGTGCCAGTTTTGGGGCGCATTATCGGTGCGCCTTTTGGTTCGATGGGTTCCCTCGCGGCAACGAATTCGAAGCGCAATCCGCGTCGATCCTCGGCAACCGCTTTCGCGCTCATGCTCGGCATTGCGTTGGTGACGGCGATCGGCATGCTGGGTTCCACGATGGAGCGCTCAGTCGACGACGTCCTGGAAAACGAAGTCGATGCGGACATGGTGCTGCAGGGGCCACAGCTAGGCACATTCCCCATCCCGAACGACCTGCCGGAGCGCGTCAAGGAGGTCGACGGTTCTGGCGAGGTCGTCTCATACACGCAGGCGCGCGTGACGGTGAATGGGGAATTCGGCAAACAATTCGGCCCTATCGGAGCAACGGATGTCATCTCGGGTGACCCGGGCGAGCTTGTCACACTCAACATGACGCAAGGTAGTTCTTCGCTTATCGACGGCGGCGTTCTCCTTCCCACTTCCCTCGCCGCGGAAAAGGGCGTGGAAGTCGGGGACAAGGTGACCATCGCAGCACCTGGATGGGAAAGCGCACCAGAGGCGGAAGCTACGGTGACTGGGCTGTTCGAGGACTCAAATATCTTTGCGTCCTGGGTGCTGTCGCAAAAGACAGTGGAGCAGATCCTGCCACCTGAGAACCTCAAGGTGCTCATGGTTGGTGTGAACGGTGACGGTTCTGTGAGCGTGGATGAATTGCGAGCCAACCTCGAGGCAGCTGTGCACGATGACATCGTGGTGCAGGTCCGCTCACCCGAGGATCTCGGTGGCGAGGCGCAGCAGATGATCAACCAGATGCTGTACGTCCTTTATGCACTGTTGTCGTTGGCGGTGGTGATCGCGATTTTGGGCATCATCAATACGTTGACGCTGTCGGTGATTGAACGCCGCCAGGAGATCGGCATGTTGCGCGCGGTGGGCACACAGCGTGGGCAGGTGCGCACGATGATCATTCTGGAATCTGTACAGATCGCAGTCTTCGGTGCGCTGCTCGGTGTGGCGACTGGTTTATTGCTCGGCTGGGCCTTCCTCAAGGTTATGGCTGACCAGGGGCTGGAAAATATTGCCTATCCGTGGACGATGATTGGCGTGATGCTCGTTGGCTCAGTACTCGTTGGCATCATTGCCGCGTTGTGGCCGGCGCAGCGTGCGGCGAAGACGCCACCGTTGGACGCGATCGCAGAATAGATAGCTAGAATCCAGCGACAACGCGTAGCCCGTATTTCAAACCGAACCATGCGGCTGCGATACCCACTGCGCAGGTGAGCAGGATATAGCGGAGAAGCGGCCACCACTGCTTCTTCGCGATCATCCCGCCGAGCTCTTTCGTCATCGTGGACAACGTGGACACTGCACCGGCGAACCCGGCACCGAGAAACGCGGGCCACAGCACAGGCAGTGCGGCGGAGAATCCTGCGGCGGCGGAACCGACCATATTCGCGGCGAAGGTACCTACTCGGCCGGGCAGCAGAGTGCTCAATGCTGAGCGGGTCAGGCCTCCTAAGAATGCGCCGAAACCGACGAGGACAAAGAGCAGGAAAACTGTGCGGAGACCGTCACCGGTGCTTAGTGCTTCCAATAGGTGGCTGCCAACAACGCCTTCCGGGCCCTGGTATTGCGGGGTGCGGGGAGTCATGGGTTCACCTCCTGGGGGCGGGCACGATGACGTCGTAAAGCGTCGCCCATTTCCCATGCGGCGATGCCAACGATCATGGTGCTAGCCATGTACACGAGCGCGATGAAAGCGCTCGATTGCATCGCTAGGAATGACACAGCGGAAAACGTGGTGAAGCCGCCGATCATGCCGCGGCCCCAGAACGGGCCAGGATCGAAGCGTCCCATGAGGAAGCAGCCGATGAAGTTGATCATGAAGATGATGACGATCTCCGACGGCGGCTCCGGCGCGATCAGGGGAGTGAAGGCGAAGCGGGCGAGCGCGCCAAAAGACGCGCCGAAACCGATCGCGAGGCCTTCTTTGAGTGCTGTGTTGAACACGCTTTTCACGGTAGCTCACGGCTGTTTATCGCTGCTAATAGGCACTACGCGTGGCAGCGGAACCGAAACAGGGGGAAGATAGGGTTGAAAGGGACCCGCATTGACTCACAAGGAGCAACCATGGCGCACGAACGCGCAGGACAGTTAGCACGCCCGGAGGATCTCATCGATATCGCCGAGGTGGTCACCGCGTACTACACCCGCGATATTGATCCGGCTAATCCGGACCAGCAGGTGGCATTCGGTACGTCGGGTCACCGTGGGTCGAGTTTGGACAATGCGTTCAACCAGCAGCACATCTGGGCGACGACGCAGGCGATCGTGGATTACCGCCGCGAGAATTCCATCGGCGGTCCCGTCTACATTGGTCGCGATACGCACGCGTTGTCTGAGCCAGCGATGGTCTCCGCGCTTGAGGTTCTCATCGCCAATGACATCGCAGTGCTTGTCGACGCTGCGGGGCGCTACACCCCAACCCCTGCCGTCTCGCACGCGATCTTGGCGCACAATGCGAAGCTTTCAGGTGGCGTGACGGGGACGGACCCGAAGCGTGCAGATGGCATCGTGATCACTCCGTCCCACAATCCACCGCGCGATGGTGGCTTCAAATACAACCCGCCATCAGGTGGTCCGGCGGATACTGATGCGACGGATTGGATTGCCAAGCGAGCGAATGACTACCTGGCCAAGGGGCTCGAAGGTGTGAAAAGGACCCCGGTGAGTGGTGTGCTCGACGAGCGTGCTGGCAAGCACCCGTTCATGGATAACTACGTTGCGGATCTGCCGAATGTCGTGGACATCGAGGCGATCCGCAATGCAGGTCTGCGCATTGGTGCGGACCCCATGGGCGGGGCAAGCGTGGACTACTGGGGTGCGATCGCGGAGGCTCACAAGATCGATCTGACGGTGGTCAACCCGACCGTTGATGCGACCTGGCGGTTCATGACGCTGGATACGGACGGCAAGATCCGCATGGACTGCTCCTCACCGAATTCGATGGCCAGCCTGGTGGCCAACCGCGATAAGTACGACATCGCTACGGGCAATGATGCGGATGCGGACCGTCACGGCATCGTCACACCAGATGCGGGGCTGATGAACCCGAACCACTACCTCGCCGTGGCCATTGAGTACCTATTCGCGCATCGCGATGGCTGGGGTGCGGAGACGGCTGTGGGCAAGACACTTGTGTCTTCCTCGATGATTGACCGCGTTGTAGCATCGCTGGGTCGCAAGCTCGTCGAGGTGCCAGTTGGCTTCAAGTGGTTCGTGCCAGGGCTTATTGACGGCTCGGTCGGTTTCGGTGGCGAAGAATCCGCTGGTGCGTCCTTCCTGCGTAAAGATGGCACTGTGTGGTCGACCGACAAGGACGGCCTGATCATGGACCTGCTCGCCGCTGAGATCACCGCCGTGACGGGGAAGACCCCATCGCAGCGCTACGCGGAGCTCGAGGCTCAGTTCGGTGCGCCGGTCTACGCGCGTACTGATGCGGAGGCGAACCGTGAACAAAAAGCTACGTTGAAGAAGCTCTCCCCGGAGCAGGTCACCGCAACCACTCTGGCTGGCGATGAAATCACCGCGAAGCTCACCGAAGCTCCGGGCAACGGTGCTGCAATTGGTGGCTTGAAGGTCACCACAGCTAATGCCTGGTTCGCTGCACGTCCGTCCGGCACGGAGGATAAGTACAAGATTTACGCTGAGTCTTTCCAGGGCGAAGATCACCTGAAGCAGGTGCAAAAAGAAGCACAGGATGTGGTCTCGGCGGTCCTTGGGAAGTGACGCAGGCCTCACCGAATAAATCTTCCTTGGTAAGTATCGGCTCGGCTAAAGTCGGTGAGGTGACAACAAAGGAGAATGGGCAGGCGTCGATAAGCATGCTCGACGTGCTTTCAGCCCTCGCACGCTTCGGCCTTGCTGCGTTGTGGATTTATTCGGGCTCGACCAAGCTCGGCAATCACATGACGGTGATGCAGAGCATTGAAGCCTACGAAATTTTCACAGAGCACTGGTCGAATCTGCTGGCCACGATCATTGGCCCCGCGGAAATCGCTGGCGGGCTCATCCTGCTGCTCGGAATCAAACTCCGGCCGGCCGGGTGGGTCTCCATCGGTGTGCTTGTGCTTTTCATCATTGGACTGGCCTCCGCATACAGCCGCGGCCTGCAGATTGACTGCGGATGCTTCGGGCCGAAACCCGACAGCACCGGAGCCGATCTGCTGTGGGCGATTGCGCGCGATATCGGCTTCATCGCGGTGACGTTGTTCATGATTTATCGTCCGTTTAAGAAATTCGCGCTGTATCCGTAAACTTTCCTTGTGAAACAGCCCAACTGAGATATTTAAGGTGATCCACTGTGACTTCCTCTTCCACCTCGAAGAAGCCGAAGGGTTCGACGACGGTGTCCAACCCGGCGTCGTCTGGCAATAAAGGTTTCTGGATTGCGCTGGGCGCACTGCTCGCCATCGGCGCTCTGGTGATCGGTTTGATCGTGTACAACGGGCGTGGTGCTCAGTCTGAGCGCATCGCAGAAAAAACGCAGCCGGTCGAAGGTGTGACTATGACGCTGGCTGATAACACCATCGAGCTTGCTGGTGAAAGCAGCGAAGGCGCGAAGGAAGCTGCGATCTACGAGGACTTCTCGTGCAGCTACTGTGCAGACCTCGCAGAGAAGACCGATGATCAGATGCTGGAGAAGATCCAGGCGGGCGAGCTGACGGTGAAGATCCACCCGATGGTCTTCCTGGACGGCACTGGTGAGCGTTACAGCAAGGGCCACTCCACCCGCGCTACTGCTGCAGTTCTGGCTTTGGCTGACAAGGGCGAGGTTGAGGCGTACTGGAACCTGCGTAAGGCGCTGCTCGAGGAGCAGCAGAGCCTGTACGGCAGCGCTGACGCGAACACCCTTGCTGACATGGCGAAGGACTTCGGTGCATCTGGCGATGCAGTCAATGCCATCCGCAGCGGCGAGTACGAGGACAAGGCGAAGGAAATCGGCGAAGCCAACGAGGCAGACCTGCAGGAAAAGACCGGCGAGCTTTCCTCCCCGCGCGTGCTTGTCGACGGCAAGGATGTCGAATCCAACCCGCTCGAGAACTGGATTAACGACCTGCTCGGCGCCTAAAAACCCTGGATGCGGGCGATTTGGGTCTCGCTCGCGTGCCGGTGTATATTGATCGAAGTCGTTTCAGCGGGTAACCGCTGGAACAACGGGGCTATGGCGCAGTTGGTAGCGCACCACACTGGCAGTGTGGGGGTCACGGGTTCGAATCCCGTTAGCTCCACAAGATGAAAGCTGCCCCGCCTGATGGCGGGGCAGCTTTGTTATTGAGGGTTAGAAGTACAGTGGCCCTGAGAGAGTGTCGTCCGGTTTCGGGCGTGAAGTGAGCAGGTGTGGAAGATCAGGGAGCGTTCCGTCACCACGTAGGAATGAGCACAGAATCAAGGTCGCATTCTCCGTGCTAACCAGGGGGTGCGATTTAGTGCCCAACCACGGTTCACCAAACTGGAGCATCCGTTTCTGGTTGTCGTCGATGGCGATCTTCCACTGACCTGGTGCTCGCAGTGTGGCGTGTGCGCGCCACGGCAGGCTGCCATCAAAACGTGCTTTGAAGATCGCCTTTTCATCCGGTGGCATCTTAACTGTGTTGATGATGGAGAATGAGCCGTCCTCAATAGTGCGACTCTCAACGACCTGGCGGACCTGCCCAAAGGATTCGATGGGAGTTGCCCGCTCCCATTCAAAAAGATTGCCCGTGAGCAGCAAACCCCAGCCTTCCGGCACTGGGGCGCTGTAATCGAAGGGCGGGGCCTCCGCTGCTGGTGCGGGGGAATCGTCCTGGGGGCGTTTCTTGTTGAAGAAGGAAAACATCTTAAACCTCCAGTAGTTACCAGCCGCCGAAGGAATAGGAGCTGGTGTCTGCGCGGGAGGCCACGAGGTGGGGAAATTGTGGGACAGCTCCGTCGTCACGGATGAAGGTGCATAGAACCAGTGCAGCGTCATCGATGCCGGTCTCGCCGTGCCCGTGCTTGGCTCCCTTCTTTAAAGGGATCCCGTAGGCCAACGGTTCTTCATCAACGAGCACTTCCGCTCGGTAAAAATTCTGGCCGATCGAGAGAGCCTGGGCACTCACGGAACTATCGCCGGTTTTCTGGACAACGAGGAAGCTCCACTCCTCCAACTGCTGCATGGCAGACCGGATCTGGGAGTAGGAAAGGATGGGGGTGGGGTTTTCGCCGTCGATAAGCAGCTCCCAGCCTTGTGGAATCTGTGCAGTGTAGTCGAATGTGGGTGCCGACACGTGTTCGGCGATAGTAGTTTGTTCGGGCTGCTTCTTCTTGAAAAAGGAGAACATGGTGACCTCTTTTACTGGTTAGCCGCGTTTTTCCATATTGGAGATGGCGTCGTCGAAATCTTGCAGGAGCTTGTCTAAATCCTTGTCGCTGTCATCGCGATCTTCGCTGAGGATAAGGCGGTGTGCTTCGACGAGGCGACCGGCGAAGTGAGTGATGCAAATCGAGTAATCGATATTCCCGCCCTGGGTGTTGGTGCCTTCAATGCATTGCCATTTGAAATTGTCGGTCTCGTATTCGGTCTCGTCGTAAGTATCGCCTTCGTCGGTGAAGACCTTGACTGCGCTGGACTTTGCTTGCTTGAACCCCTCATCGGAGGGGGAGGTAATGGCTTCGCGCTTGCCGTTCACGCTGGGAACGTAGATGTAGCTGATGACGCGGAGGGATTCTTCGTCATTGAGCAGCTCAGCCTTCACCCGATATTCATCGGGGTCGCTCTCACCGCTTTTCACCTCCAGGTCGGGCAGCTGGTGCAGCGCGGTGTAGAAGTCATGGATGAAGTAGCCGTCGTAGCGGTTTAGATCATCGCTGGACTCATCATCAGAAGAACTGCTTGTCGGTGTTGTGGTTGTCTCGTCCTCGCTGGTCGTCTCCGATTCGGTGTCAGATTCGGTAGATGTTTCCGTCTCCGATGTGGTGGGCATGGTGGAGAGGGCAGCGTCATCTCCAGGTTCGCCAGCAGTGCATGCGGAAAGCGCAAAGGCTGCGGTCGCGAGTGCAGCAACTGTGGCGCGGGTTACTTTCTTCTGGCTCATGTTTGCCACGCTAACAATTTTTTCCCTCGGACGCGGTGGGGGAAGAAGCGATACGCTGAGGTTTATGAACGAACTGCGGTTCTGTGAGTTTTCATCGCCCATCGGCAGGCTCGCTGTGGTGACCTCCGCTGTTGGTGTGGCCAAGGTCCTCTTTGAGGTAGATGGAATTGATGCGGAGCGGGATCGCATCGCGCCAGCGCAGGACATTCCGTTCGCCGCACGTGAATTGGCCGAGTATTTCGAAGGGGAGCGGCGGGAGTTCACTGTTCCATTTGATTTCCGTTTTGTCACTGATTTCCGTGCCGATGTGCTGCGTGAATTAGCGTGCGTCCCATTCGGTGAAACCACCTCGTACGGTGAACTTGCCAGCAGGGTCGGCAACGCGAAGGCCGTGCGTGCCGTGGGTGGAGCATGCGCGAATAACCCATTGCCGTTGTTGATTCCTTGCCACCGCGTGCTGCGTGCAGACGGTGCGCTTGGTGGTTACCGTGGCGGGACCGAAGCGAAGCGTTTCCTACTCGAATTGGAGGGCTTTGATGTCGCACGTGTTCGTTAAACAGGGCAGCGCGCCGGGTGCTGCAGCCGCGGAAGCAGCGTATTTGCGGTGGTTGCGCGAGGGGTCGGACGCGGTGGTGGAGGTCCTTGACCTCGATGAGGCTGCCAACACTGTCACCGTCGAGCGTGTCGACAGTGCACGCCCGACCGTTGACGCCGCGAAAGAGGCGGGGTGTGAACTCGCTGCGATTCACGCGATGGGCGCTGGCGCATTCGGTGCTCCCGCAGATGGCTGGGATGGGCCCAATTTCATTGGTCGCGCGCAGCAAGAATGCACGCCCACCGTGCGTTGGGCGGAGTTCTACACCAAGCAACGCGTCCTGCCGTTCGCCGAAAAAGCTCACCGGCGCGGGAACCTCGATGCAGTAGGGCTGGAAATAGTTCGACGTGCGTGCGAAGCGCTGCTCGCTGAGGACGAGGACGCCCCGCTCGCGCGCATTCACGGTGATTTATGGGCGGGCAACCTGCTATTTTCCACAGCCGGCCCGAGGTTCATTGATCCGGCAGCGCACGGCGGGCACCCGCTGACGGACATTGCCATGCTCGAGCTTTTCGGAGCACCGCACCTTCATTCGCTTATCGACGGCTACCTTGCCGCCGGCGGCACCCTCGGTTCTGCATCCGGTGGCGATTGGGCGCGACGCATCCCGATCCACCAACTGCACCCGCTCGCAGTCCACGCCTACACTCACGGCCCTAGCTACGGATCGGCGCTGGTCCGTGCGGCGGAGGAGACGCTGCACGTCCTCGGCTAATGCCGTTGACGGTAGTCGACGGTGCAGGTAGGGTCGGTTTGTAGTACATGTACTACATTCTGTTAGGGGTCTGTGGTGAGCGAAGTAGAGAAGAAACTGGAAGACCTTAAGGAAAGTATCGGGGCTAGGGGGACCGTTTCTATGCGTGAACTGAATCAAAAGACAAGGTCTGTCATTGATCATGTGGTTGAAGGTGGGACGTCACTCACCGTCACAGATCGTGGGAAGCCTGTTGCTGAGCTGCATCCCGTAGCGCAGAAAACCGCTTTGGATCGACTGCAGGAGCTGGGGGTTGTGTCCGGTCACGCAAGGCGCTTTGAGGCCGATTGGGAACCTATCGAAGGGGTTAGAACAACGGTCGAAGAGTTCCGTGACGAGGAACAGGATGAGTCATGGATGGATGAGCTATTGGGGCGTCCCTCGGCTTCGCGTAATGACGGTGCGGTCGCATATGAGTGACCTTCTTTATGTCGACACTTCCGTCCTCATCTCGGCTCGATTTTCGGATCGCTTCACGCGATGGTCGCTTCAATCTCTTGCTGGGGCGAAGTTGATTAGCTCGATAATTACCGAGGTGGAGCTAACTCGGTTTGTGGATCGTGAAAAGCTTCCGCGGAGCTTGGCCAATGAAATTATCGAGCAACTCTTAGTCGTTGGCTTAAATCGAGAAACTATTGAATGGGCTAAGACTGCGACACCACAGGTGAAGTCTTTGGACGCAATTCACGTTGGAACATGGCTTTACCTGAAAGCTCAAGGTATCGACAGTGCGTTTGTGACAGCGGACCGCAGGTTGGCGGAGGCAGCTAGTTCTGCCGGCGCAAAAGTGCTTCACCCTTATTCATAAGGGTGGAAGCTAAAGCCACCAGGTTTCTGCCGGGCCGGGTGGCAGGTGCCGCTTGTGCTGGCCGACCGTCCAGAGGTGTTCGAGGCGCTGGGCAGCGGAGGCGTCGATAAGCATGCCCTCTAAGTAATCGTCGATGTCGGCGTAGGTGATGCCGAGCGCTTCTTCATCGGGGAGCGCGGGGCGGTCCTCTTCAAGATCGGCGGTGGGTACCTTCTCATACAGGCGCTTGTCGGCGTCGAGGTGGGCGAGAAGTTGCGCGCCCTGGCGCTTGTTCAATCCAGCGAGCGGTACGAGGTCCGCGGCGCCATCGCCGAATTTGGTGAAGAAGCCAGTGACATTTTCTGCTGCGTGGTCCGTACCCACAACAAGGAGGCCACGCTCCCCGGCGATCGCGTACTGCGCGATCATGCGCATACGAGCCTTAACGTTGCCCTTATTGAAATCGCCGAGCTGCTCCTCGTCGAGGCTGTCGGCGACCTCGGCTGCGAGCGCGGTCGTGGCGGGCTCAATATTCACGGTGACGCGCTGATCCGGCTGGATGAATTCGAGCGCGAGCTGCGCATCGTCTTCGTCCGCCTGGACGCCGTGGGGGAGACGCACCGCAACAAATGTGGCCTCGCGCCCCTGCTCGCGGGTCTTTTCAACGGCGAGCTGCGCGAGCTTGCCTGCCAACGTTGAATCCTGTCCGCCCGAAATGCCTAGGACGTAGCCTTTCGCCCCAGTTTTGGCCAGATAATCCACGAGGAAATCCACGCGCCGGGCAATCTCGCCGGCGGGAGCGATGACGGGCTTCACGCCGAGCGTTTCGATGATCTCCCGCTGCGTCGCGCCAATCGTGTCATGGGAAGGATTCTCAGGGGTGCTGTCGGACTGGATGGACATGCCCGCTATCGTAGCGCGGAAAGGCCGATAAGCTTCGGCCGTTTTGGTGCTGCTGGTCACGTCAGGTAGCATTGATCCCCGTTGAACGGCAGCGCCATGTCATGGTGCGCCGCAGGAAGAACGAATGATTACCGTCACCTGCTCAAATTGATGATGCAACGCGGTGATTGCTCGGATAGATGAACGAGTAGAAAGGAGCGCCCGATGAAGGTCCGTAAGTCCCTTCGGTCGCTGAAGAACAAGCCGGGCGCTCAGGTTGTCCGCCGTCACGGCAAGGTCTACGTGATCAACAAGAAGGATCCGCGTTTCAAGGCTCGTCAGGGCTAAAACACAGATCTTTAATAGCGCCCCCGTCGCACAGAGCTCAAATGCTCGCGGCGGGGGCGTTTTGTGCGAGGAAGGCGGGAGGCATGTGACACGTAACACAAATGGCGCGCAATGTTCACCGTAGGTTTACTCACAAAAGTTATTTTCTGGGCACCGAATATCTGTCCCCGACCACCTACAGGAACATGAAAACAACGCGCACATTCTCCTTGAGCTTCATTTCATTCCTTTTTGTCGTTGCTCTTCTGGCCGTGTGGAGTGTCATCGCCCCGGGCGACGCTGCAGCACAGCGTGAGAGTGATGCATCCAGTACTTCGAAGGCAGATTCTTCTGAATCTGCGGAAGCGACCGTAGACAGCAAGGCTGCGCTGGTGATTGACGGATCGTGGTCGATGTCTGAAAAGGACGTTGGTGGTGGTTCGCGTATGGATGCGGCGAAGGAGGCGTCGCGTGATTTGGTGGATTCGTTGCCGGAGACAGCGAATTTGGGGTTGTTGGCGTATGGGATGCGTGAGTCGAATGCGCCGGATAATCGTGATGCTGGGTGTCGGGATATTGAGACTTTGGTTCCGGTGGGGAAGCTGGATAAGTCTGAGATGAAGGCCAAGATTGATCAGATGACGCCGAAGGGGTATACCCCGGTTGGTAATGCGTTGCGGGCTGCTGCTGAGGAGCTTGGTGATGAGGGGGAGCGGTCGATCATTTTGGTCTCGGATGGGATTGATACGTGTGCTCCGCCGCCGGTGTGTGAGGTGGCTAAGGAGTTGGCTGGTGATGGTTTTGATCTGACTATTCATACGGTTGGGTTTAAGACTGATGAGGAGGCCAGTAAGGAGTTGGAGTGTGTGGCTTCTGCTGGTGGGGGTGAGTTTTTGGAGGCGGATGATGCTGGGTCTTTGGCGGAGTCGTTGAAGTTTTTGGCTCAGCGTGATGCGCAGACGTATCAGACGGCGGGTACGGAGTTTGAGTATTCGGATATCCCGGAAGATGCTAAGTGGCTCGGCGAAGGCCGCTACCACACCAAGGTGAATGCGAAACTGCAGAGCAAGCCGGGTGATGAGGTCGAAGCGGGCTACTACAAGGTCGCTGTGCCTGAAGGTCACAACGCGATGATCTCCACGACGGTGCTTCCCCAGCGTGCGACTTCAGGGCGTGCCCGCGACGCCAAGTTCGTTGCGCACCGAGTCGATGCGATCAACGAAGTAGAGAAGTGTAAAGGCAGTTACGGCGGTGCAGCCACCGATGTTGACGGAAAAACAAGCGGTGGTGCTAATTGGATGCCGGAACCTTTGATCAGGAGGATCACTCCGGTGGATGAAGCTCGAGGCTGCAGTCAGCATTGGACCATTCCTGACAAGATCTCGTTTGAGACCACTAAAGAAGGACAGGGCGGAAATGAGGAAGAGGTCGATGTCGAGGTAGTCATCCACTTCGAACCGATTCCAGATGAGGCCGAAGTGGCCAAATATCCAGACGGGCAGCAGAACGACCATGAAGATGGCCCTGAATTAGATTTTGATGGTGCGCAGCAGATCAAGGGTGGCACCAGCTTTTCCGAGGCAGTTGAAGTGAAACCAGGCGCGTACAAAGATGCGATCGTTCCTGGTGAATACCGCTATTACAAGATTCCAGTGGAATACGGGCAGCGACCGGTATTCAGCTACCGGTCGTATGACACTCAGGATGACGGACTAGGGAATCTGTCGCCGATGCTCTATTCGCCATTCCGCCAGAACATCAAGTTTGAGTCAACTCGTCCTGAAGCGCAGTTGGCAGGCAACGTGATCCAATACCGGAATAGGGATTCTGGTGTTGCCGGTGATGACCAGGCGAATGCCGGCTACTACTACGTGGGGCTTGGTATGCCACAGGGGGACGAGGACAAGGTCATGGGCGTGGAGCAGCCTTTCGAGATCGCTTTCGACGCGGTCGGTGAGAAGACTGACGGCCCGGACTGGCGTCCGACGGATAAGAATGGCCCGGAACCAAGTGATACTCCGCAGGACGAGAAGGGCACAGGCTCGGACAAGGACGACGAAGACATGTCGGACGAAGCGGAGGCTCAGGCGCAAGAAGAAACTGACGATGGTGGACTGAGCACCCGGACCATTGTGATCGCAGCGATGGGCGTTGCCGCGCTGGTGCTGATCGGTGCGATCGCTGCATTGATCGCAATGTTGCGCCGCCGATAAAAACGGCAGTTTTTATTAACTGCCGATTCACTTATATCAAGTATGGTGTGGCTCACACATTTGTTTCCTACCTCTAAGTCAATCTCATGAATCAAACACGCAGAATCTCTTTTAGTTTTCTCTCAGTTTTGTTCGTCGCTGCATTCTTGGCGGTCTGGAGCTTGATGGCTCCGGGTGCCGCCTTGGCGCAGAACGATGATGATGCTGGCAAAAGCGGTGGCGGTGCTGGTGACAATAAGGCTGCTTTGATCATCGACGCTTCCGGCTCAATGGAGGCGGAGGACGTTGGTGGTGGTTCGCGTATGGATGCGGCGAAGGAGGCGTCGCGTGATTTGGTGGATTCGTTGCCGGAGACAGCGAATTTGGGGTTGTTGGCGTATGGGATGCGTGAGTCGAATGCGCCGGATAATCGTGATGCTGGGTGTCGGGATATTGAGACTTTGGTTCCGGTGGGGAAGCTGGATAAGTCTGAGATGAAGGCCAAGATTGATCAGATGACGCCGAAGGGGTATACCCCGGTTGGTAATGCGTTGCGGGCTGCTGCTGAGGAGCTTGGTGATGAGGGGGAGCGGTCGATCATTTTGGTCTCGGATGGGATTGATACGTGTGCTCCGCCGCCGGTGTGTGAGGTGGCTAAGGAGTTGGCTGGTGATGGTTTTGATCTGACTATTCATACGGTTGGGTTTAAGACTGATGAGGAGGCCAGTAAGGAGTTGGAGTGTGTGGCTTCTGCTGGTGGGGGTGAGTTTTTGGAGGCGGATGATGCTGGGTCTTTGGCGGAGTCGTTGAAGTTTTTGGCTCAGCGTGATGCGCAGACGTATCAGACGGCGGGTACGGAGTTTGAGTATTCGGATACCCCGGAAGATGCTAAGTGGCTCGGCGAAGGCCGCTACCACACGACGGTCGATGCCCCGGTGAAGAAGGAGCCGGGTGATGAGACGAAGAAACGCTACTTCAATCTTGCGATCCCGGAGGGCCACCAGGCGATTGTGACCACTACCCTCATCCCGGAGCGTGCGTCATCGGGGCGAGCGCGTACATCGGATGTTCATATCGCCGCCGATGACTTGCTGAATAAGAACGAATCGTGCGGAACTGCTTTGGCATCGGATATGGGGGTCGGCCTGACCTACGGTTCGGCATATCTGCCGCCGGAGGCGTCGGTACGCGTGATCGATCCTGAGAAATCCAGCGGAGAGTGCGACCTGGATCATTGGACCGTTGGGGACGAGATCTACTTCCTGCAAGACAAAGTTCTGGGCGATGATGCTTCGGATATGAAGGTGGACGTCGAAGTGGAGATCAACTTCGAACCGACACCAGAAGAGTCTGAGGTTGCCGGCTATCCCGAACCAGCAGGGAAAGCGGATGACGACGAAGAGGTCAAGCTCGATTTCAACGGTGCCCAGGACATCCGCGGTGGTGCGGAATTCTCCTCGGCAGCTGAAGTGAAGCCGGGTGCGTACAAGGATGCCCTTGTTCCCGGTGAGTACCGCTTCTACAAGATTCCGGTCGAGTACGGGCAGCGCCCAGTGGTGAACCTCCGGACGGGGGCGTCAGAGCGTGAGGCTGCCGACAACCTTAATGTGCGGCTGTATTCGCCCCTGAAGGAGAAAGCCGGTGACGCCACGTTGAGCTTCTACGACGACAAGGCTGAGGGCTCGGTAGTTGGTGATGTGGCGCAGTATCGCAATCGCGAAGAAGCAATGGGGGATCGCTCCAATACGAATGCTGGCTACTACTACGTTGGTGTCTCGATGTCGCAAGGAAAAGAGGACGAGATCATGGGCGTCGAACAGCCCTTTGAGATCGCCTTTGATGTGGAGGGCGAAAAGGCTGATGGCCCGGACTGGCGCCCGACGGATAAGGACGGTCCGGAGCCGAGCGATACGCCACCGAATATGGAAAGTGCGAAGGAGAGCTCCGAGAACGAGGCTGATGAGTCCACGCAGGCGAAGGAGGCAAGCGATAGCGGCGATGGCGGGCTGAATATGCGCACGATCGTGATGGCGCTCATTGGCCTTGGCGTGGTTGTGCTCATCGCGGCGCTCGTGGCTCTGGTCTTGGTTCTGCGACGCAATAAGAAGTAGATAGTTACACCAGTCTTCGGAGATAGTCGACTGCTTGAAACCTCTCGCCCTTCACCATTGATGGTGAGGTGGGACGGGGACGGCAGTCGGCTAGTTTCGTTTCATGGCCCGTTCCGCTCTGAAAGGGGTGGGGGAGTGGAGGGTATTGAGGGCGTTATGAAAATATTTCGCGGAAAATTCCACCCGTGTAAGCCGTTTTTCGTGTGTAAACGGCAGTGACGGAACTACATGTAGGTTATTTCCCCTGCCTATCCTGCGAATACCACACGTGTAACTACTACATGTAGTATCAGTTGCTAGATTTTGGCACAACGTATAGTGTCTCAAGGTGTTCGCTCCCAAAGGGATGCGGGCGCGGCGCATCGCTCGATGCCGCACCACTCTTAAGTTGATTCGAGCGCTAGCGGCACCCCTGGGGCCGCCAGGTAAGACTCACTAGCCCGGAACATCCTCTGAGAAGAAAAGAGCCTTGAGAACTATGTCGATCACTCTCTACACCAAGCCAGCATGCGTCCAGTGCAATGCAACCAAGAAGGCTTTGGACCGCGCAGGTCTGGAGTACACCACCGTGGACATCTCCATGGATGATTCCGCGCGTGATTACGTCATGGCGCTGGGTTACCTGCAGGCCCCGGTTGTGGAGGTCGACGGGGATCACTGGTCTGGTTTTCGCCCGGACCGTATCCGCTCGCTCGCGGAGCGCGCAGCTTAAGCGCCCAGCATGAACTTCAAGCCGTCACTTCGTTGGCGGCTTAACGTTTTGCCGTAGCCATTATCCGCTGCTTTTCGCAGCACCCTGTTTAGTAGAGGTCAGCAACTCCGCCATGTTGGTCGTTTATTTTTCTTCCGTGACGGGCAATACCCATCGTTTTGTGGAAAAGCTCGGTCTTCCTAGCGCTAGGATCCCGCTGCGTCGAACCGAAGAGCCGTTGAAGGTGAATAAGCCTTTTGTGCTCGTGTGTCCGACGTACGGCGGTGGGGTGTCGCTCACGCATGAGAATTCCCGTCCGGTCCCGGTCCAGGTCATTCGGTTTTTGAATGATGAGTCGAATCGGAAATTGCTGCGTGGTGTGATCGCCGCCGGCAATTCGAATTTCGGCCCGGATTTCTGCAAGGCAGGGGAAGTTATTGCTGAAAAGACGGGGGTGCCGTATCTCTACCGTTTCGAGTTGATGGGCTCGGAGCTGGATGTGGAGAAGGTTCGCGAGAACTTGGTCGCCAGCGTCGATAAGCTTGGGCTCGAACCGCTTGATGCAGACGAGCTTGAGGTGCTTGAAAAGAGTCGTACGGAGAAGACAGATAGTCAGATCCGGCTCGCGCGTCTGCGTGAGCGCTACCAGGCTGTATAGCTACAAAAATTAGTTCCAAAACTCCAATTTCATTATTTGACCACTGCTTGAGAAAGGCCCGATGAACCGTGTCCGACACCGTGGGTAAGACTGTTGCTGAGCCCGTTAATCAGGCTGAACAGCTTGATTTTCACGCGCTGAATGCGCTTTTGAATCTGTATGACGAAAGCGGCCAGATTCAATTTGATAAGGACCGTGAGGCGGCGAATCAGTACTTCCTGCAGCACGTCAACCAGAACACCGTCTACTTCCATGACCTGGAAGAAAAGATGAATTACCTGGTGGAGAATAAGTACTACGAGCCGGAGACGATTGAGAAGTACGACTGGGATTTTGTAAAGTCCACGTTCAAGCGTGCGTACTCCTACAAGTTCCGTTTTCAGTCTTTCTTGGGCGCATACAAGTACTACACCTCGTACACGCTGAAGACGTTTGATGGGCGCCGCTACCTGGAGCGCTTCGAGGATCGCGTGTCCATGACCGCGCTGTTCCTCGCGGATGGCAATGAGGAGCTGGCTTCCTCGCTCGTTGACGAGATTATGACTGGTCGTTTCCAGCCGGCAACCCCGACCTTCCTGAATGCCGGTAAGGCGCAGCGCG
>NZ_CAMXWS010000034.1 GCF_947253065.1 uncultured Corynebacterium sp. | reverse complement strand
ACGAACGAACCGACACCTTGACCACCATCAAAGCCGACATTCCACACAGCAGAAGCGTGGCTGACCTTGGACTGTGGCAGGCGGTAGAACATGCTCAGCAAGGACTCATTTTGCACCGCACCAAATCCGGCGCCGAAGAAGATCGCGGAGACAACCAGCCACACTGGGTGCGCGCTGGTGGCAAGGCAGGCAGCAAATCCGACCATGCCCACTACGGCAGAGATCTGGAACGGGATCATCAACGTGCCCGGTTCACCACGACGGTCAGCGATAACGCCGGTGAAGATACGAGCAGCCATCACAGCAAGGTTGATCACTGCCAAGATCACACCGCCCAAAGCGGTGCTCTCAGTAATCCCGGTCTCCCGGGTCGCGGCAGGCAGGAAATTAGCGATCAAGCTGTACGCCATCGCCGCAATAGCAAGAGCCAGCGTTGGAACCAAGACGAGCTTCCACGTCGGTGCGGACATTGCCCCGTTGGCCACCGGATCGGGTTGAGCCCCCTTGAGCGGAGGAATACCAGCGCAGGCCAAACCACCAATAGCAGCGACGACCAGGGCAAGAATCCACACCGGCGTGTAGCCGAATTGCTCGCTGAGGAACAGACCCAATGGCAGCGCGAGCATCTGCGCGGAGCCGCTCGATGCGCCGAAAATACCGGATGCTTTACCCAGCAGGCGACGCGGGACGAGTTCCGCGATGATGGCAGCTTCCGCAACAGTCATGGCGCCGAAACCGATGCCACGCAGCACGCTGACTCCGAGCACCACTGCTGGGTCCATATTCCAGATGAACAACAAGGCCGGCAGACCCAACAGAACGGCGGAGAATGCGATCGCCGAGCGGTAGGTGAATTTACGCAGCAAACGCGGCATGAACACCTGCGTGAGCACGGTCGCTGCCATAAACACGCCTGTCGACGCACCCGCCAACGCGTGAGATCCCCCGGTGTCCAGCACGGCCACTGGAACGACCGGAAGCAGCAAGGCCCACGAGCCGAAAGCGGCAGCGACGGCCACCAGTGTCTGGATGAAGCCAGTAGCCTCCCACACCGAATTCACATTGGCGTTTGGCTGTCCGGAAATCTGCGGAGAACCCACGGTTGAAACCCTCCTAGAAACTCACATCGGCAACAGGTGTACAGCAACAAAAAATCAGGCCCACCCAGCCGCAATGAAATTTGCGGCTGGAATCAGCCCGAAAAGTCTATGAAATTATGCGCGTGTGCTTAAAGCGCGCCCTTCGTAGAGGGTACGCCCTTCACGCGCGGGTCGTGCTCGTAGGCCTGGCGCAGGGCACGAGCGACAGCCTTGTATTCCGCTTCGGTGATGTGGTGCGGGTCGCGACCGTACTGAACATTCACATGCAGGGTAATGCGTGCGTTGTACGCCAAGGTTTCAAAGAAGTGGCGGTTGATCACGGTGGCGTAGTGCCCACCGATGATCTGCCATTCCATGCTCTCCGGCTCCCCATTCATCACGAAGTAGGGGCGGTTGGAAATGTCCACAATGGCGTCGACAAGCGTCTCGTCCATGGGCAGCGACATGGAACCGAAGCGGCGGATGCCCTTCTTGTCCCCCACGGCGTCGATCAGCGCCCAGCCGAGCGTGATCGCAGTGTCTTCAACGGTGTGGTGCGCGTCGATGTGGGTATCACCCTTGGCGTGGATCTTCAGATCAAAGCTGCCATGCGTGCCAAAGGCGGTGAGCATGTGATCGAAAAACGGCAGACCCGTGTCCACATCAACTTTGCCTGTTCCGTCGAGGTTGATCTCAACGGAGATGTCCGACTCGCTGGTCGTGCGCGTCGCTGTACCGATCCGGTCAGTCATCTTTCACTCCTTAGCCTCGCCGCGAATTTCCTGGGCCGCGGCGAGAAATGCATCATTTTCTTCATCCAACCCGATTGTCACACGCAAATGTCCAGGCACGCCGACATCACGAATGAGCACCCCACGATCGAGGAATTTCTGCCAAGCAGCAGCGGCATCGTCAAAATCGCCGAAGAAGAGGAAATTCGACTCGCTGGGAACGACGGAGTACCCGAACCCGAGCAGTGCGGTCTGGACACGCTCACGCTCGGAAGCAAGCTTATCGACGCCTCCCAGCGTCTCCCCCGCGTGCCGCAGCGCCACGCGTGCAGCTGCCTGGGACAAGACGGAAAGGTGGTACGGCAAACGCACCAGCATGACGGCCTCGATGAATGCCTTAGCCGCGACGAAGTAGCCAAGGCGACCACCGGCAAAGTCGAAAGCCTTCGACATGGTGCGCGAGACCACCAGCTTCGACGGGTATTTCTCCAACAAGGTCACCGCGGACGGTGATGGGGAGAATTCTGCATAGGCCTCATCAACGATGACGATGCCGGATGCTGCGTCGATAATCCTCTCAATATCGGCCAAGTCGGTCACATCACCCGTCGGGTTATTCGGGGTGGTGATGAACACGATGTCTGGCTTCTGAGCATTGATTTCGCTGATCGCGCGATCAATATCGATCCGGAAGTCTTCACCGCGCGGAACGCCAATGAACTCTGTCTGCGTGCCCGAGGACAAGATCGGGTGCATGGAATAGCTAGGCACGAATCCCATTGCCGTGCGGCCCGGGCCACCGAAGGCCTGCAGTAATTGCTGCAGCACCTCGTTGGAACCATTCGCTGCCCAGACCTGCTCGCGGGTGACGGTGACCCCCGTCTGCTTAGTCACATAAGCGGCGAGATCGTCGCGCAACTCCACCGCATCGCGCTCCGGGTAGCGGTTCAGGCCATGAGCGACCTGCTGAACTTCTGCGACGAGATCCGCAACGAGTTCATCAGATGGCGGGTAGGGGTTCTCATTCGTATTCAGCGCCACCGGCACGCTCAGCTGCGGCGCACCATACGGGGACTTGCCACGCAGCTCTTCGCGCAGGGGAAGATCGGACAGGGACGGCTGGTTATTGTCAGTCATTAATTCTCCTCGTCGTGTCCTATTGCCTACTCAGTGCGAGCCTTGATCGCCTCACCATGGGCAGGCAGCTGTTCGTCGCCAGCAAGGGTGATGATGTGCGGGCCGACTTCAGCGAGTGCAGCCTCGTTGTACTCAATGATGTTGACGGGACGCAGGAAAGTATGGGTGGACAGCCCCGGCGTGAATCGTGCAGTACCCGAAGTCGGCAAAACGTGATTGGAACCAGCAATGTAATCGCCCAACGGGACCGGCGAGAACGGGCCGACAAAAATCGCGCCGGCATGCTTGATCCGACGAGCCACCTCAGCGGAATCACGAGTGTGAATCTCCAAGTGCTCAGCTGCATAAGCATCTGCAACAGCGATGCCTGCTTCTAGATCATCAACAAGAACGATGCCTGACTGCTGACCACCAAGAGCAGTAGCAGCGCGGTCAGCATTGAGCGTGATCGCTGCACGAGAGTCGATCTCGGCATCGACGGCACGCGCTAATTCCTCTGAATCAGTAATCAGCACCGACGCTGCGTTCTCATCGTGTTCTGCCTGGGAGATCAGGTCGACGGCGACGAGAACTGGGTCCGCCGAGTCGTCGGCAAGCACTGCGATCTCAGAAGGCCCTGCCTCCGCATCGATACCCACGATGCCGTTGACCACGCGCTTAGTCGCAGCAACGAAGACATTGCCCGGGCCGGTCACCATGTCCACTGGTTCAAGCGACTTGGCATCATCACCGTACGCCAGAAGAGCGATTGCCTGTGCACCGCCGACCGCCCACACTTCATCAACGCCGAGCATCGAGCACGCAGCCAGAATCGTCGGATGCGGCCACCCACCATGTTCTGCCTGCGGCGGGCTGCACACCACGAGGGCATCAGCGCCAGCTTCTTGCGCCGGAATCGCGTTCATCAATACCGACGACGGATAAACAGCCTTGCCGCCCGGCACATACAAACCCACGCGCTCTACCGGCTGGAAAACCTCGGTGACCTGTGCACCAGGTGCGACATCGATGGTTTTCTCCGACGGCTTCTGCGCAGCGTGAACCGCACGAATACGCGCAATCGCCTCTTCAAGGGCCGCACGGAGATCCTCATCGAGTTCCTCGGCACACCGGGAAATCACTTCTTCCGGCACGCGCACCGACTCGGGGCGAATACGGTCGAATTTCTCGCCGTAATCAAGAGCAGCTTCTGCACCGCCGTTCTTCACGTCCTCAATAATCGGTGCAACGGTAGGGACCACCGAAGCAACATCCATGCCGCCACGAGGGAGCACACGACGCAATTCAGATGTCGAAGGAGTACGGCCGCGAAGATCAGTGACTTTCAGCATGTCATTCATCATATTCTGTGGCTTGCCTCGGCGAGGCATCTCCCACAGATGAAAGAACAAGACCCACCCAATAGGCCAAAGCCGCAACGAATGGACCAGCCAACCATGCAGGTCCAGGGCTCAAAACGGGGACGAACGTGATGGTCTCCCCCTCGGTCAAGCTATGGGGATCACTCACGCCGTGAAGCAGTTCAGCGGACCAGGTGCCCATGATGTACAACGTCCAGCTGGAAAAGGCAGTCACCACAACCGCGAAGAGCATCTTGCGCAGACCTGCACGCTGCGTTGCAGACGCGAACGTGACAACCCCGATGATCATTCCCAGCACAACAGTCAGACCAGCAAACCCTGCAAAAGAAATGAACTCGACATTATCCGGGTTCGCCACCGGATCAATACGGGCATTCCCGCCTTCAACAGTGCCGGTGTAGCCCGGACGCGTCAGGCCCCACAGGCCACCGATCACAGAGGCGAGACCGACCCCAAGCGCAACAATCCCCGCGCCCCAACCAAATGGCCGGGAAGAACGCGGGGTTTTTCTTAGTTGCACACCTTCCACTGGTTGCCTTCGCGCTTGAAGCGCTGAACACCAGACTCACTCTGTCCGTTGCTATTGACGGTGACGGTGGCAGATGCGGTGTCGCCATTGACCTTGACGTCGCTCAGCGTTGCGTTGGACTTCGGAACCGGCGGCAGCGGACGGCCAGCAGCCTTCGCTGCGTCAACAGCCTGCTGCATCTCACGCTCGGTCTGCTCCAGGGAGGTGCCACGGCCGGCGAGCTCCTGGTTGGTCTGGTCAACGACCTGCTTGCAGGAGTTGTCCAAGATCACGCGGGACCAGGACACCAGATCCTTCGGGTTATAGATCCGGTTCATCGTGTCGGTCATGCCCTTGATATCAGCCTCACTAGCAGCCTGACCATCCTCGATGGGCTGGACTTCAGCGACAGGCAAGGTGCCGTCCTCGAACGGGTTGACCACTCCGGTGGCATTCGGATTCGGCTGGCCCTGTGCCTGCGGATCCTGCTCTTCAGCAGGCTTCTCGGACTCAGACTCGGCCTTCTTTTCCTTGTCCTTTTCTTTGTCCTTGTCCTTGTCGTCCTTCTTCTCCGCAGTCTTATCTGCGCTCGGATCGACAGTCACCATATTGGTCTCCGTAGCCATCCCCGACGCAGCTTCATCCTCGTTGGACCCGCAAGCAGCAAGAGCCAGGGGTGCGACGAGCGACGCAGCCACAACCGTTTTCTTCGGAGCGATGGTCAAGGTCATAAAAGAAGTCTCCTCAAGTTGTTCCGTTATCCAGAGCCCGGCTTATATTTCTTAACGAGGCCAGACAATGTCCAGACTGCCCTCGGTCATGCACGGGCGTAACGGGAACATCATTAGATAACGCTTAGTGTTTCTTTTTCAGTGCACACCAGATCATAGCAACCCCACATGCAGTGATTTCAATCGTTGTCCGAGGAGGATGCGGTGAGAATGCTGTGAAGATCGTGCTGGTTCTGCGTGTACGCTGATGATTTATGCAGCTGTCCAGGGAACTGATCGCACGCACCGCCGTGGGCATCTTGGACGCTTATGGTCTGGCCGATGTCTCCATGCGTCGAGTAGCCAGCACACTCGAGGTCGCCCCTGGCGCGTTGTATTGGCACATCGAGAACAAGCAGGCCCTCATCACAGCAATGGCAGATGAGATCACTGCCCCGGTCTTAGACATTGAGCATGAGAGCCCGAAGCAGTTTTGTGCCAACCTGCGAGAAGCACTGCTCGCTCATAAAGACGGTGCGGATGTGGTCTCCACTGCCGCATCCCAACCCGATTCCCACGTGTACCCGGCATTGCTCGACGGGATCCGAGAGACATTCCCGGCTGACCTCGTGAGCGCGTCGACCGAGGCTGTTGACGCAGCAGCCTCGGGCTTGCTCTACCTCACACTCGGCGCCGCGAATATGCATCAGGCAGGCATCCAATTGACTGGCCTGACCACTGGCAAGAGCACAGAATTGCAGGGCTCCGAGGAGCAAGTAGCTGCTGCGATTGATCTGTTGCTTTCGGGCTTGACCCACCGGTAGCGCCGGGCACGGCACGAGGACCGATATCTATTAACATCGGTGCCTATGACAATTCCGAGTGCGAATGAGCAGACCGTGCAGGTGTGGCCAGGATCCGCATACCCGCTGGGCTCCACCTACGACGGGGCAGGCACCAACTTCGCCGTCTTCTCCAATATCGCGGACAAGGTTGAGCTTTGTCTGATCGACCGTGAGGAGAACGAGGTCCGTGTGAACCTCGAAGAGGTTGATAACCACGTCTGGCACGCTTACCTCCCCGGTGTTAGTCCGGGACAGCGTTATGGCTACCGCGTGCATGGTCCATGGGATCCGGAGAACGGCAAGCGTTGTGATCCCTCCAAGTTGCTAGTGGATCCATATGCGCGTGCATTCGACGGTGAATTCGACGGGCACTCTTCCCTGTTCTCTTATGACATTCACGCGGAAGAACCGGGCACTGGCCGCAATGAAGAAGATTCGCTCGGACACACCATGAAGTCGGTGGTGATCAACCCATTCTTCGATTGGGGCGATGACCGTGCACCGCGCATCCCGGACAATGACACGGTCATCTACGAGATGCATGTCAAGGGCATGACGCAGCTGCACCCGGATGTCCCGGAGGAGCTTCGTGGCACGTACGCGGGTCTTGCACACCCGAGCGTGATTTCTTATCTGCAAGATCTGGGTGTGACGTCGGTGGAACTTTTGCCGGTCCACCAATTCCTGCAGGATGACCGCCTGCGGGATCTTGGCCTCCGTAATTACTGGGGTTACAACACATTCGGATTCTTCGCTCCGCACCAGGATTACGCGGCGAGCAAGAAGCCTGGCGATGCAGTCGCAGAGTTCAAAGGCATGGTTCGCGCCTATCACGAGGCGGGTATGGAGGTCATCCTCGATGTGGTGTACAACCACACTGCCGAGGGCAACCACTTGGGCCCCACCATCGCTTTCCGTGGCATCGACAACGAGGCGTACTACCGGCTTGTCGACGGGGATAGGTTCCACTACATGGACTACACCGGCACCGGTAACTCGCTGAATGTCCGCGACCCGCACTCGCTGCAGTTGATCATGGATTCTCTGCGCTACTGGGTATCCGAGATGCATGTGGACGGCTTCCGATTCGATCTCGCGTCCACACTGGCGCGCGAATTCTCCGACGTAGACCGTTTGGCCACTTTCTTTGATCTGGTCCAGCAGGATCCGGTGGTCTCCCAGGTCAAGCTCATCGCTGAGCCATGGGACGTGGGCGAGAACGGCTACCAGGTGGGTAACTTCCCGCCGCTGTGGAGCGAATGGAACGGAAAGTACCGCGATACGGTGCGTGATTTCTGGCGCGGTGAACCGTCAACTTTGGGCGAGTTCGCCTCGCGCCTCACTGGTTCATCGGACCTGTACAACCACAACGGTCGCCGCCCCACCGCGTCGATCAACTTCATCACTGCGCACGATGGCTTCACGCTCAATGACTTGGTCAGTTACAACGAGAAGCACAATGACGCGAACCAAGAAGGCGGACGTGATGGTGAGAGCCACAACCGTTCGTGGAATTGCGGTGTGGAAGGGCCGACAGACGATCCAGAGATTCGGTCGTTGCGTGCACAGCAGCGTCGCAATTTCCTGACCACACTGCTGCTTTCCTTGGGCACCCCGATGATTGCTCATGGCGATGAGTTCGCACGCACCCAGGGCGGTAATAACAATGTGTACTGCCAGGACAATGAGACGTCGTGGATGAACTGGGATCGTCTTGACGAGGCCGATGAACTGCATGACTTTACGCGTCGGTTGATTGCGATCCGGAAGAACCACCCGGTGTTCCGTCGTCGTCGTTTCTTGGCTGGCGGACCGTTGGGCACGGATGCGCAAGACCGCGATATCGCATGGCTGGTGCCTGACGGCCAAATGATGACGCAGGATGACTGGGACTTCGCGTTCGGCAAAGCCCTGCAGGTCTACATCAACGGTGATCAGATCACCGAACCTGATGCACGTGGCCAGCAGGTCGTCGATGACTCTTTCCTGCTCATGTTCAACGCCTACCATGAGGACATTGAGTTCACGCTGCCCTCGCAAAACCTCGGCGCGAAGTGGGAAGTGCTGATCGACACCACGGAATCCCTTGGTTACCCAGCAGAACCTGAGGTGATCGACGCTGGCGGGACGAAGAATGTTCCGGCCCGTTCCACGATCGTCCTGCGCCAGGTTGAGCCGCCGATCTTCGATGCCGCATCAAACAATGAAGAGGCAGGCAACGAATGATTAACGCGCATGGCGCTCGCATCGTAGTCACCGAAACTGCGCTTGAAATCCACCCTGCCCCGCTTGAAGCTGCGCTCACGCACGCGTCGGGCGCGACGGTGGTGGAGCTGCAACAGGTGGCGTCGATAAGCGTGCACGAGGGTGATGCGTGGGATGCCGGGCGCGTTGTACTCTCCGGTGATTTCGGGGAAACCGTCATCCGCTTCGCACCCGGCGACGCACAAGGCCCGAAGCAGCTGAGCGCGCTTATCGACGCAGCGAAGTCCGGCAAGAAGATCTCCTCCGACAGCATTCCTGGCTTCGATTTCGTGGGCTTTGACGTGGAAACCGCGAATCAGAATTGGGGCTCGATCTGTCAGATGGGTCTCGTGCGCGTGATTGACGGTGAAGTTGTCGCACGCGAATCGTGGTTGTGCCGCCCACCGCAAGGCATTGATGATTTCGACCCCTTCAATGTGGAATGCCATGGCATCACTGCTGAAGATGTAGCGGAGCAGCCTTCCGTCGGCGAACTCATCGGTCGCTTCACCGAGTTCGTGGGGGACCTTCCTGTGGTCGCGCACAATGCGTATTTCGATGCTTCTGCCCTGCGCTATGCGGCAATGGCATCGGATCAGCCTGTTCCTAAAATTGTTTTCGGCTGCACGCTGGCGCAGTCCCGCGCAACGGATTTGGGCGTGGCTAACCATCGCCTGCCTACTGTGGCGGAGCACTTCCGTGTCGCGTTAGACAATCACCATGATGCTGGTGCTGATGCGCAAGCCTGCGCTGAAATCATGATCGGGCTTGCCCGGCGCGCGGAGCACACTGGTTCGCTAGCTGAGTTCGTCCACTCTGCTGGTTTTGCAATGGGTGAAGTCCATCCGTCACGTGTCACCCCGATGTTGAAGGATCTTTCGGGCGCGCAATCTGCACTGCAATCCTCTTCTGCCCGGAGTGCTGCGAAGTCTGCACAGGAGGAAAAGCCCAAACGCGGACCCGCCCCGTGGCAGTCGGTGGCCACACCGGACACGATTCCGGAACCTGCTGTCGACGCGGATCCCGATTCACCGCTGTATGAGCAGAATGTGACGCTCACTGGTGAGTTCGAGCCTTTCGATAAGGGCCAGCTGTGGAACGGCATTGCTGCTCACGGTGGCCAGGTGGGCAAGAACGTGACCAAGAAGACGACGATTCTGGTCGTCGGCGAATGGGCAAGCGTGACCTCTAAGGAGAAGCGTGCCCGTGAGCTGATGGAAAAAGGCCAGGATATTGAAATTTGGCCGGCGGATAAATTGCTGGATGTACTCGGTTTGAACGAGCAACCACCTTTTTAAGTACTTCAAGGGAACCAATCGGGGTGCAGGCGCAGTCTAAATAGGCATGACTGTTGCACTGCGCCCTGCTGTATCCCATGCCGTATTCGCCCCACGCGCCCATGCTGTGAAGACCCGTGGCTGGGCTAGCCAAGGTTCGTCTTCTTCCCCTGCTTATATTTCTTTGTCCCGCGACCATGTCGCGTTGTTCAAAGACCATGCGGGCAATGTCCTCACGCCCATTGATTTGGGTCGGATGCGCTTGAGCACCCAGCAGGCATGGGAACTTGCCGCTGATTCACTCTTGGCAGAACAAACGGACCGCATTGAATTCACAGTCCGCAATTCCTGTTTCGCGCTCGGTGTGCACGCACCATATGGGCTGGAGGTCAAAGGCGACAAGCACCCACCTGCGACATGGCTGACTCATCCACGTACGTTCAAAGTGCTACACGAGCACTTCACACAGGTCCTTGAACCGCAAAACGAGCTAGTCTTTCTAACCAGGGACCATCAAGAGCTTTTCGTTCTGGATGCGTGTGTTCCGGAGGTTCGCGCCATGTTCAAAGACGCAGCTGTGTTGACGTATTCGCTGGGCTTTCCTCTCAACTACAACGCTTCCAAACGGTGAAAGAGCACGTCAGTCTCACTAGGGTGAGAAGGTGTACTAGTGGCGACGATAAGGAGTGCCCGCACATGTTCCGCCCAATCACATCCACATACCGCCTGCAATTGCGTGGAGCGAAAGCAGATCCTGCGGGGCGGAGCTTCGGTTTTTCAGAAGCCGCGGACCAAGTTCCTTATCTGAAGGAGCTCGGGGTTTCCCATCTGTACCTCTCCCCGATCTTCACGTCTTTTCCAGAATCGAATCACAATTACGACGTCACTGATCCGACTGAGGTCAACCCAGAGCTCGGCGGTATCGAAGGGCTCCGCCACTTAGCAGATACAGCGCATGATGCAGGGCTTGGTCTGATCCTCGACATCGTTCCCAACCACCTCGGTGTGGAAGCACCTGAGCTGAATAAGTGGTGGTGGGACGTGCTCAAGTACGGCCAGGAATCAGAATTTGAAAGCTATTTTGATATCGACTGGCATGAAGACAATGGTGCCGGCGGCAAGCTCGGCCTGCCGGTTCTGGGGCAGCCGGGTGATGAGGACAAGTTTGAGCTCATCCATCTCGAGAAAATCGATGAGCCGGTATTGGCCTATTTTGATAATTATTTCCCACTCAAGCCCGGCACTTTCGAATCGCTCGATGATGATCCCCGCCAGGTGTATGAGCGTCAGAGCTATCGTCTGATGCACTGGCGCGACGGGGTGATCTCCTACCGTCGTTTCTTCTCCGTCAATGGCCTGGCTGGCATTCGGCAGGAAGACCCGCTGATCTTTGAGCACACGCACCGCACGCTACGCCAGCTGATCGCGGAAGATCTGATTGACGGTGTTCGCGTCGACCACCCAGATGGTTTGGCAGATCCGTTCACGTACCTGAATCGTCTGCGCGATTTGATCGGCAAAGACCGCTGGTTGGTGGCGGAAAAAATCCTCGGAGTGACAGAGCCGCTTGACCCTCGCTTGGCTGTGGACGGCACAACTGGCTATGACGCGCTGCGTGAACTCGACGGCGTGTTTATCTCACGCGAAGCAGAGGATTCCTTGAGTATGCTCTCGCTCCAGCAATCCGGCTCAACGTGGGATGAGGATGCCATCGAGGCCGCTGAGCACGAGCTGAAACGCAATGTCGCCGAATTCGAATTGGCCGCTGAGGTTCGCCGACTCACCCGCGCGATCCGCCGGGATAATTTCTCCACCGCTGGAGTGGATGTCTCTGACGAAGATTTGGAACGCACCATTATTGATCTGGTGGCGGCGATGCCGGTCTACCGCGCCGATTACATTTCGCTGTCCCGCCTTGTGTCCACCGCAGTGGCCGATATGGTGCGGCGGTTCCCCTCACGCCGAAGTGCGCTGGACCTGATTTCGGCTGCTTTCTTGGCAAATGGTGAGGCGAAGACCCGTTTCGCCCAGGTATGTGGTGCGGTGATGGCCAAGGGCGTTGAGGACACGTTGTTCTACCGTGCTTGTCGCCTGATCGCACTCCAGGAAGTCGGTGGCGCACCGGGCCGTTTCGGCGTTTCCGCAGCGGAATTCCATTTGCTCCAGCAGGAGCGTGCGATGCTGTGGCCACAGGCGATGACGACGCTGACCACGCACGATACGAAGCGTACCGAGGACACCCGCGCCCGCATCATCGCGATCACCGAACGCGACAAGGAATTCGCAGAACTCGCCCGTCAGGTCAGTGCCCTCGTTCCCGCACCGGACGAAGCAACGGCTCACTTCCTCCTGCAGAATGTCATCGGTATTTGGCCCACCGACGGCAATACAGATGGTGTTCGGGACCGCCTGCGTGATTATGCGATCAAGGCAGTGCGCGAAGCTGGTGTTCACACCACCTGGTTCGACAACGAGCCACATTTTGAAACGGCGATCACCGACTGGGTGGATGCACTCCTCGATGGGCCAGCAACTTCGCTAATCAGCGACTTCGTGTGCCAGGTCCACCGCGGCGCCGTACAGATCTCGCTTGGCCGCAAGATGCTGCAACTAATCGGCCCCGGCATCCCAGATACCTACCAGGGTCAGGAATTCATCGATTTCTCCCTGGTAGATCCGGACAACCGCCGGTTCGTCGACTACGTTAACCGCGCGCAGACTCTCCAGCAGTTCAAGGAAGCGGCACTGTCGGGTCGTGTGCACGATGAGCTAACCCAGGCGCTCAAATCTGCCCGCCACGATGAAGAGCCGGGATTGTACCCGCACCTGGTCGAATACGCGGATCGGGCAAAACAAGCGGTAGTGCATGAAGGCGCGTACCTGCGCCGCGAATACCCAGATGTATTCAATTCCGGCGACTACCAGGCAGTTTTCGCTGTCGGTGAGGCTGCAAGCCACCTCGTCGGCATGGCGCGCGGTGTCTCAGGCCTTGATGCGGTCGCGCTGGCCACCCGGCGTCCTCTGTTGCTTGAGGACCGTGGCGGTTGGGGCGACACGACCGTGACTCTGCCGGAAGGAACGTGGACGGACAGGCTCACCGGACAAACCTTCACCGGCACCGTACTGGTCCGAGATGTCCTCGATGTTTTGCCGACCGCCCTGCTCGTGGCAGATCATCTCACCGCTTAGAAAGCGATCATCGCCTGCCGAGGAGTTTGTCGATCTCGCGGCGCTCCTTCTTCGTGGGACGTCCAGCCCCACGGTCGCGCTTTGGCATGGAGTAGAAATACTCTTTTGGTGGCGGGGGCGGTGAGTGGTCGATGTAGCACTCGCGTGCGACCGGTGCACCGACGCGTTTGCGCAGGGTACGCACTACCTCGTACTCAATATCGCGGTAGTCTTTCCAGGCCTTGATCCGGTCCCCCGGCGAGACTTTTGCCGAGGGTTTCGTGGCATTGCCGTTGAGCTTCACATGCCCGGCGCGCACTGCATTCGCCGCATCAGAGCGGGTTTTGTACATGCGCACGGCCCAGACCCACACGTCGATGCGGACGGGTCCGATATCGGGTTCAGTGCCAGCCACTAGTAACGGTCTTGGTAGTTGATGATCTTCTGCACTTTGCTGTAGTTGTACAGGCCGCCGCCCACAGCCACGACCATGCCCAGTGCCAACCAGAACCAGAAGGAAGAGAAGAGCATGCCGAAGACGACACCGCCGATGATGCCGCCTCCGACGCAGAGTGCGCCGTTGCGCGAATAGCGACGCACGGCTTGTTTGCGGGCTTCAATCGGGTTGTTCGGGCGCGGTTGAAGAGTCATGCGCCTTAGTTTAACCCCGCGCCGAACCACGTGGTTTAGCTGGGCCGTTCTACCCACATCGTGCCGGCTTCCCGGCTCGTCGCTGTGCCTTGAGTGACGGCGGCCAGCAGGTCATCGAATGATTCCCTGCTCCCCGGCTCAATGGCGAAGGTATAGCGGGCCTGTGACTCGTAGGCGACATCGGCAACATCGATTCCATGGGTACGCAGCTCTGCTTCAATTCTGCCGGCTTCCGCATGTGGGAGAGCAACGGAGACGAGCTCACGCAGGGATTTCTCCGCGCGCGGAACGTTTTCCAATGCGGCGGAGACGGATTCGGAATAGGCATGCACGAGCCCACCAGCACCCAGCTTCACACCACCGAAATAACGGATCACTACCGCTACCGCTGATTCGAGCCCGGAGCCCCGCAGCGCATCGAGCATCGGTTTTCCTGCAGTTCCAGCGGGCTCGCCATCATCGCTCGAACGCTCGATCGGCACTGCCCCATCCACGTGCACGATGAATGCGGAACAATGGTGCCGAGCATCGGGATATTCGTTCCGGGCACGCGCGATGACCTCACGGGCTTGGTCCTCAGATTCAGCACGCGCGATCCAGGTGATGAAGCGGGAGCGCTTGATCTCAATCTCATTCACCGTCGTGTGCCCCGCGGCGGGCAATGCATATGTTGTCACCATCGTCGGTTCATTTTACTTAGGGTTGAAGATATGACTTTCGAGGTATGGGCCCCGTACGCACACGACGTGATTCTGGTGGTGGATGACGCAGAACACCAGATGCGCCGTGACGATGCGCGCAAAGCATGGTGGACTAGCGATGTCGAGAAAGTTCCTGGCCAGCGCTATGGCTTCAAGCTTTTCGACGGCACCGAGTGGTCCGCTCCCCTGCCCGATCCGCGCTCAACGAGCCAGCCTGACGGCGTTCACGGTCTGTCCAAGGTGACGGACACGGAATTCGAGTGGACTGACCAGCACTGGACGAGCTACGAGCTCAAGGGCCAAGTCATCTATGAGCTCCATGTGGGCACGTTTACGGAGGCGGGAACGTTTGACGGTGTCGTCGATAAGCTTGATTATCTCGCTGATCTTGGCGTGACCACGATCGAGCTGATGCCTGTTCAGCCTTTCGGCGGTGAGCGCAACTGGGGCTATGACGGGGTGGATTGGTTCGCTGTGCAGGAAAGCTACGGCGGCCCCGAAGGGCTGAAGCGCCTGGTCAATGCCGCACACAGCAAAGGCATCGGCGTGTACCTGGATGTGGTGTTCAATCACTTCGGCCCCGATGGAAATTACAACGGCAAGTTCGGTCCATACACCACCGCAGGCACGACCGGTTGGGGCGATGTGGTCAATTTCTCCGGCGCTGATTCGGATGAGGTGCGCGCCTACGTCCTCGACGCGGTGCGCCGTTGGCTCACGGAATTCCACATCGACGGCCTGCGCCTCGATGCGGTTCATTCATACGACGACCGCAGCGCGTACTCAATCATGGAGCAAATCAATTTGCTTGCCGACGAGATCCAGGCCGAGCTCGGCCCCAACCCGATCATCATCGCGGAGAGCGATCTGAATGATCCGCGCATCATTTCCGATTATTCCGTCGGCGGCTACGGTCTTGATGCGCAATGGCTCGATGATGTTCACCATGCCCTGCACACCGTGGTCACTGGTGAAAACAATGCCTACTACGAAGATTTCGGCACGGTAGAAATCCTGGCCGATACATTGCGTCACGGCTTCCGGTTCCGGAATGAATACTCCAGCTTCCGTGGCCGTACTCATGGTCGGGCCTTGGACCTAGCCACGATCCCGCCGTGGAAACTGATTACTTACACCACCACCCACGACCAGGTGGGCAATCGTGCGCAAGGCGACCGCCCGTCGCAAAATCTCACGCCCGCCCAGCACGCGTTGAAGGCGGCGGTGATCTTTTTCAGCCCATTCACGCCAATGATCTTCATGGGTGAGGAGTCTTATGCGCAGACCCCATTCCCCTTCTTCGTCTCACACACGGACGAGGAGCTACTGCGTTTGACGAGTGAGGGCCGCGCGCACGAATTCGCTCGCTATGGCTGGGACTTCGCTGATGTTCCTG
This sequence comes from uncultured Corynebacterium sp., assembly GCF_947253065.1. Classification (GTDB taxonomy): domain Bacteria; phylum Actinomycetota; class Actinomycetes; order Mycobacteriales; family Mycobacteriaceae; genus Corynebacterium. The sequence goes on along the minus strand of NZ_CAMXWS010000034.1, from coordinate 3,520 downwards.
ATCCCGGTGACCCAGCGACTTTCGAATCCGCCAAGCTGGACTGGAATTTCAATGCGGATGCGTCGGCTATGTATGAGGCGTACGCGACGCTGCTCAAGCTGCGCCGCGAGCTGAATCTGGCACGCGAAGATCTCCGCGAATTGCAGGTTGAGCATGCGGAGAACTGGCTCACCATGGGCTACGACGATGTGTTCCTCGCTGCCAATTTCTCTGCTGAGCCAGTGACCGTTCCGGCTGGTGGCGAGCTGATCTATTCCTTCGGCTCCCCCACGGTCACTGCGAATGAGACCCAGCTTGAGCCATGGGGGTTCGCCATCATCAAACGCTAAGCGTTTAGCCGGTGACGATGAATTCGTATTCCGGAGTGCCCGGCATCAGGCGGCGACAGTCGAAGGAAGCTTCCTCCATGCGCTCAAGCAGCGGATCTAAGTCCGATGCTCGGGCGAGCTCAATGCCGACGAGCGCTGCACCGGTTTCGCGGTTGTTCTTCTTCAAGTACTCAAACAGCGCGATATCGTCGTCCGGCCCCAACACATCGTTGAGGAAGCGGCGCAGCTGACCTGGCTCCTGCGCGAAATTGACCAGGAAGTAGTGCTTGAGTCCACGGTGGACCAGCGAGCGTTCCATGATCTCGGCATAGCGCAGTACGTCATTATTGCCACCGGAAATCACGCACACGACAGTGCTGCCCGGCGTCAGGCTCACATCAGCCAGTGCTGCGACGGACAGCGCACCTGCTGGCTCCGCGATGATGCCTTCGTTTTGGTACAGCGCGAGCATGCTCGTACACACCGCACCTTCATCGGCTGCGACGACATGAACACGGCCCAGGTTTTCCTCAATGATCTTGTAGTTCACATCGCCGATTCGCTTCACCGCTGCACCGTCGACGAAAGGATCGATCTTTTCCAAGGTGACTGGTTCACCAGCATCCAGCGCGGCTTGAAGTGAGCGTCCGCCCGAAGGTTCCACGCCCACAACAGCAGTACGCGGCGACATGTCAGCGAGGTACGACGTGATACCCGCGATGAGTCCGCCACCACCGACGGGAACAACGATGGAGTCGAGCGACTTACCCAAGCCGGACAATTGTGAGACCACCTCAGCGCCCACGGTGCCCTGGCCGATGACAGTATTGCGCGCATTGAACGGCTCGACCATGGTCGCGCCACGCTCAGCGGCATCGGCACGTGCCGCTTCCGCGGCCTCATCGAATGTGTCGCCGACCAGGACCAGCTCGACGAAATCGCCGCCGTGGACCTGGATGCGGTCGCGCTTCTGCTTTGGTGTGCGCTTGGGCACGAAGATCTTTCCGTCAATGCCCATGGACCGGCATGCGTAGGCAACGCCTTGCGCATGATTGCCTGCCGACGCAGCGACCACGCCCGCTGCTTTTTCTTCCTCGGTCAGATTGCTGATGCTGTAGTACGCACCGCGGATCTTGTAGGAGCGCACATCCTGCAAGTCCTCGCGCTTGAGGTAGACCTCAACGCCGTAGGCCTGGGACAGACGTGGACAGTACTGCAGCGGGGTCGGCGCAATAATGCTTGAAATACTCGCCTGAGCTCTTTGGATGTCTGCTGCGTGCACGGGAGAAAAATCAGGCGAATGTGTCATACCTCGCAATCATAGACCTCTAGAATCTTGCTCCCGCAGATTTGCCCCATTGAAAATGAACGGAACCGAAATATCCGCGTTTTGGGCACCGCTGTCTTTTCTCAAAAACCCTTGGAATTGTTCTGTGCGGGGCGTATGCTCTCTTGCGGTTCCTTGTAGATTTCTTGCACTTCATATTCCAGAAGGAGTCCTTTTCCGTGAAGAAGCGCACCTCCCTTATCGTCGCAACACTTTCCGCTGCAATGGTTTTTGGCGCTGCGCCGGCTTTGGCCCAGACCGACGCTGATGATGCCAACACGACAGCCGACGCCGTGACCACGACGGACACCGGCAACACGGATAACACCACCGATGAGTCCAATGCTGGCGATCAGTCGAAGGCAGATCCGGAGGCAGATCCGGAGGCAGAGGAAAGGGATCCGAACGAGCTCGATCCCACTAAGGACATCTGGGACAAGAACGGTGCTTCGTCCCAGCCGGCCCCGAACGGCAGCTTCGAAAAGCTGAAGGGCCTGAACCGCGCTGCGGCATACTTCCAGAGCAACCACTTCAAGATGGTCTCCACCATCGTCGCTGCGATCGCCGCAGTGATCACCGTCGGTTCCCAGCTCTTGGCCATCATCATCTCTGTATCGCCGACTGCGAAGGCTCAGCTCGGCGCCTTCTTCAAATAATTCAGCGCTAACGCTGAACCCGAAGTCTCCGGCTAAAACTCGAGAAGACTCTGGCTTAAGAAAAAAGCTCCTACTTCCCCACCGTCGATATCGACAAGGAAGTAGGCGTTTTTGTTATTCCAGTGTGCTGCTTAGCCCAGCACACCAGCACCCATAGCGGCCTTCAGGTCGCCCATGAGGCTGCCGGATCGTTCCACTCGCAGATGGTCACCAAGCACCATCAGCTGCGACTGATCTCCATTGACCAGGTTCAGGTACACATCCGAATCCCCCGGATTATTCACCAGCACCTGCTTGAGCTTGCGGATGTTGTTCATCGTGCACTGCTCAGTGCGCAATGTCAGTCGCAACGGCAAACCAGCACCATTGCCGGGGCCAAGCTCTGGTACGCGGACATCATCACCAAACAGGCTCATTCGCTCATCACGGATGGACACATGTGCCTTGACCAGGATGATGTTGTCTTCCACGATCTGTGGCGCAACCAGCGCGTAGACCTTGTTGAACAGCAACACTTCGACCTGTGCGCCGTGATGGTCCTCAATTGTGACGATCGCCCACGGTGAGCCGTCCTTCTTGGAATAACGGCGATCCACGCTCGAGATGATGCCACCGATGGTCACCTCATCGCCGTGACGCATCTCCCCGCTCAAGATCTTCGGCAGTGGTGTATCCGTCTGAGCCTCGAGTGCTTCTTCGAATCCGTCGAGCGGGTGCCCCGAGACATAGAGGCCGAGCATCTCACGCTCGAGTGCGAGCTTGTGCTTCTTCTCCCATTCCTCATCAGGAACCTCGATAGTGAATGCATTCGCCGCACTTTGGTCATCTGACTCACCCCCGCCGAAGGCGGAAAACAGATCGAACTGTCCTTTGTCCGCGGCTTTCTTCGTGGTCAGAACAGAATCCACTGCAGCATCAGAGACCAGTAGCAAGCCCTTACGCGGGTGGCCAAGCGAGTCGAATGCACCACCCTTGATCAGCGATTCAGTGATGCGCTTATTGCACGGCAGCAGGTCGATCTTGTCCAAATAATCGGAGAAGCTAGTGAAGTCACCCTTGGTGCGGCGGGTCTCCCTAATGGATTCCACCACTTCAACACCGACGTTGCGGATCGCGGCAAGGCCATAACGGATGTCCTTGTCCACAGCAAGGAAGTTCTCTTCCGACTCATTAATGTCCGGCGGCAGAACAGAGATGCCCAAGTGGCGGCAGTCAGCGAGATAGATCGC
>NZ_CAMXWS010000033.1 GCF_947253065.1 uncultured Corynebacterium sp. | reverse complement strand
GGCCCTCCGGACGGGTGGCATCCAGGTTCTGGCGCAGGGCGTGTTCAAGGGCAGCAATATCACGCTCAGAACCGGTAGCAGTAAACGACCGCTTACCTTTACGCGATTTGGTAAACCGCACCGACGTTTTCGGGGCAGGCTTCTCCGGGACCTCCACGATGTCTTTCGCACGACGCTTCAACGTCGCGTAGTTCCCCTCCACCGACAACAGGGCCAAACGCGTCTTCCACGGATCCTTGGCCTTTTTGACCTGCTGCTCAATAAACACCAGCTGATCCAACGACTTCGACGTCGAACGCGCAATACGCACAGCCTGAGCCTGCTGGCGGGAGTGCTTGGTTTTCCCGTAGTAGGTCTCGTGAACACTGGCCCATTCGGTAACACGGTTGGGGTTGGCGCCGGCATCGATGAGCAGCTGAGCATCGAAACTGCCCAGCGAGTCGATGGCGTTGGTGGCACCAACATAAACCGCGAAATCGTTCATGCCCCAAACAATAAGCAGCCGGCGCCACCAAACGCAGGGCGAAGAACCAGGCCTGTGGAAAATGTGGAGAACCCACCCGCAGTGCAACGGGTGGGTTCTTCTGGTGCGCCATGACGGGCTCGAACCGCCGACCTACTGGGTGTAAACCAGTTGCTCTTCCAGCTGAGCTAACGGCGCGCGTGGGAGAAATGCTAGCACGGGGGTGCGCTGGACAACAAAAGGCTAGGTACGTTCCTCTTCTGGCTTGGTTGCCCAGGGGTTTGAGCGGGAGTGTCCGTAGCGGGAACGGGGAGGTGCGGCGGGTGTTTCGGCGATGGAAGCGGTGAGCGTGGCCATTTCTTTTTGCTCTTCGGCGTACCGGCGGCGTTCGCGGATTTCGGAGTAGATGAAGTAAGCGAGGCCGGCTGGCGCCATGATGCCGAACGCGATCCATTGGAGGCCGTAAGAGAGGTGGTTGCCGCGGTCAAGAGTGGGGAGGGGGATGGGGTTGAGAACACCGGGTTGATCAGCAAGCAGTTGCGCGTAGGGGTCGGCCATGTCGATGCCGGTGAGGTCGGAGGCCTGGGCGGTGTTGATGGTTTGCACCATGGTGTAGCCCTGGGATTCGATGGGGTCGATGGCAGACGTGTCGGACATGCGAATGATGCCGTTCAGGGTGGTCGGTTCGGCGGGGGCGGGGTCGATCGTAGGGACGGTGGTGCCGCCTTCGTCCGCAGGTACCCAGCCGCGGTTGATCAGGATGGTTTCGCCGCTGTCGAGCGCAAATGGCACGAGGGATTGGAACGCGGGGGCACCTTCGACGGGACGCAGGCGCAAGATGAGCTCCTGGTCGGGGAGGTAGTGGCCGCGCATGGAAACGCGGGTCCATTCGTCGTTGGCGGAAGCGTCGAGAAGCTTATCGACGTTCACCGGGTCCCCCTCAAACGCCGCCTCGATTTTCTCGTTGCGTTCCTTGATTTCGTGGTCCTTGTTTAGCTGCCAGGGGGACAGCCAGGTGATGGCGAACCAGGAAAACGCGAGGGCGAAGACGAGAGCGAGAGCCCACCCGGGGGTGAGGAAGGTTCGCCATATCGGTGTCGTCTTGCGCGTGTTCACGCGGGTCAGTCTACCTGGCTGCGGGCCCAATCCAGAATGCCATCGGCGGCTGCTTCGATCTGCTCGCGCGTGACGGTGAAGCCTTCGGGCCCGCCGTAGTAGGGGTCTTCGACGCTGGCATTTTCAGGTGCGGCGGGGTCAAACGAACGCAGCAGACGCACTTTTTCCTCGGGTACGCCTTGGGCGACGAGCTCGGAGACATGGCGGGTGGCCAAAGCGACGATCAGGTCAGCGTCCATCTGCTGGCCACCGAATTGTTGGGCGCGGTGGGAGGAGCCGTCGTAACCCGCAGCAGACAGTTCAGCCAGGGCGCGTGAGTCAGCGGGATTGCCCACGTGCCAGCCACCGATGCCGGAAGAGGTGACGCGGACATGGTCGGCCAACCCTGCGTCGATAAGCTTTTGGCGCACGATGACTTCTGCCATCGGGGAGCGGCAAATATTGCCTGTGCACACGAAGTCGATGTGGATCATTGGTCCTCCTTGAAAGCGGTGACAATAGCGGCGAGTTCAGCGGGCGTGTGCGCCGTGGCCCATGCTTGGTCCCATTCGGCCTGGGCGCCGTAACCCCAGGTGACCGCCACCGTGGGCAGACCAAAGTGCGCAGCCCCCTCGATGTCGTGGAGGCGATCGCCGATCATGAGCCCGCGACCTACGTCCACATTATCCAGCACATACGCGATAACGTCTGCTTTCCTACGCCGCGGCCCGTCCTCCTGCGCCGCCCCCAGAAAGTCGATGTATTCGAGCAGGCCCTCGCGCTCCAAAATCGCGCGCGCAAAGCCTTCGCCTTTCGACGTCGCCGTGACCACCTGGAACCCCTCGCTCTTCCAGCTCTCGAGCAGGTCGCGCATGCCGGGGAATGCCTGCGCGTTCTTCCACCCGCTGTTATGCGTGAAGTCCAGGTACGCGGCGAGCCCCTTCTTGCAGGTCGCCTCATCCATGCCCAAACTAGCGAGCGTTTCCTCCATCGGCGGGCCCGGAATGCGCGCGATGAACTCCTCGGATGGGTGCTCCCAACCGAGCGTGTCCAGCGCATGCAGGAAGCCGTCGCGGATGCCGGGGAAAGAATCGATGAGCGTGCCGTCGACATCAAGCAGGAGAGTATTCACGCACTCCAGCATGGCAGTGCAAGACCGTACTGACAATCGCCCTAGACTTGGTTGGCATGACTACGACTGTTGCTGATGTCGTCGCGGCGCTGGAAACCGCGTACCCGCCGCGGCTTGCGGAAAGTTGGGATGCTGTCGGCCTGATCTGTGGCGACCCTGCAGCTGAGGTGTCGCGCGTGGCGTTCGCGCTCGACTGCACCCAGGCTGTTGCGGATAAGGCCGTGGAGCTCGGTGCGGACATGCTCGTTGTGCACCACCCGCTGCTCATGCGTGGCGTGACGTCCGTGGCGGCCGATACGCCGAAGGGCAAGGTCGTGCACACCCTCGTGACCGGTGGCTGCGCGTTGTTCGCAGCGCACACCAACGCTGATTCCGCTCGCCCGGGAGTCTCGGACAAGCTCGCCGAACTCGTTGGTATCACGCCCGGTCGCCCGATCAAGGTCGTCGACCCCGACGCCCGCGACCTGTGGGGTGTTCACATTCCGCCCTCAGACATCACCGCCGTCACGGACGCGCTTTTTAGCGCTGGCGCGGGCTCCATCGGCGATTATTCCAACTGCTCCTTCCAGTGGGACGGCCGCGGCGGTTTCACCCCGCAACCCGGAGCGAACCCGACCGACGGGGAAGTCGGCTCCCACTACTCCGCGCCCGAGACGCGAGTGCAGTTCGTTGCACCATCGCGTTTGCGTGGCCGCCTGACCGAGGTGCTGCGTGAAGTACACCCGTACGAGGAGCCCGCGTTTGACGTGGTGCAGCTCGCGCCAACTGGGGATTTGTCTACGGCGACGGGCCTGGGGCGCGTGGGCGAACTGCCGGAACCGATGACGTTGCGAGAGTTCACGCAGCAGGTCGCGGACGCACTGCCGGAGACCGCGTGGGGTGTTCGTGCGGCGGGTGATCCGGATCAGCTGGTGCAAAAGGTGGCGGTGTCGTCTGGCTCGGGTGACAGCTTTTTGGACGCGGTGCGTGGTCTGGGCGTAGATGTGTATGTGACGTCGGATCTGCGACACCACCCGGTGGATGAGCACCTGCGTGCAGGTGGGCCGGCCGTGATCGACACTGCGCACTGGGCGAGCGAGTTCCCGTGGACGGAGCAGGCAAGCGAGATCGTCGCGGCGGCGTGCCCGGAGGTGGCCACTGGGATTATTAGTTTGCGCACGGATCCGTGGACCATTTCGGCGCACCCGCGCTAAAGAACGCGCTTCATAACGCGCTAAAGACAGAAAAGATTTTTAGGAAAGAAGGCTGACGTGGAACTGGAACTGAATAAGCAACGCACGCTTTTGGCGCTTGCGGAGGCGGAGCGGAGCCAGGCTCATGACGCACCGGCGTCGCCGGAGCAGCAGGAATTAGAAAAGCTCGAGGCGCAGCGTCCGGGGTTGGCGAATGCGGCGGCGGCTGCACAGCTCGCGGTCGATGACTTGGAGGCGGAGATTCTGCGCATCCAGGAGGATGAGCGGAAGCTGAAGAAGCGCGAGTTGGACGATAAGCGTCAGCTCACCGCGGAGACGGATCCGGAGCGTCGGAAGGATCTGGAGCACGACCGTTATGCGGCGAAGTCGCGCATTGCGGACCTTTTGTACGAGCTGAAGGAAGCTCACGGCGAGGTGAAGGCTTTGCGTAATAACCGCGATGTGCACGGCGCGAAGTTGGATGAGCTGGATCGCAAGATCGAGGCTGCGCGTCGCGCGGCGGAGGCCGTCCCGGCAAGGGAAGAGGTCGACACCGAGGCATTGCGCGCGGAACTGCCGTCGAGCGTGCTTGGTGTTTATGCCACGGTTGGTGCTGCGCGTTTCAACGGCCGCACCTGCAACAGCTGCTTCTTGCAGCTCCCGCCAGCGGAACGCGCTGAGGTCATGGCGGTTCCCGAAAATGAGCTTCCGACCTGCCCGAATTGTGGCACTTTGCTGATCCGCATCACGGGTTAAGGGAGGGCGCACGCATGAAGGTGACGGTGTATACCGACGGTGGTTCGCGGGGCAACCCGGGGGTCGCGGGTTCGGGCAGCGTCGTCTACGACGAGGACGGTACGACGTTGGCGGAGATCGCGTACGTCGTGGGGCAGAAGTCGTCGAATAATGTCGCGGAGTACCACGGTTTGCTGCGTGGTTTGGAGGCGGCGCGTGAGCTCGGGGCGAGCGAGGTGGACGTCTACATGGACTCCAAGCTCGTGGTTGAGCAGATGAACGGCCGCTGGAAGATCAAGCACCCGGACATGAAGAAGCTGGCACTCGACGCACGGGACCTCGCCAGCGGTTTCAACAAGGTGTCGTATTCGTGGGTGCCACGCGCGAAGAATAAGAAGGCCGACGAGCTGTCCAACGTTGCGATGGACGCCGCAGCCAAGGGCGACAAGCCAGGCATCGTCGAAGCCAAAAGCTTATCGACGCCCACCGCCACCCCCTCCCACGAAGTCGCCAGCCCCGCCCACTGGCACGGGCACGATGCACCGCGCACCCGGTTCGTTCTGGTGCGCCACGGGCAGACGGAGCATTCCGCGGAGAAACGCTACAGCGGTTCTTCTGATCCAGCATTGACGGAGCTGGGGCACAAGCAGGCTGAAGCTGTGGCGAATGCGGTGGCGAAATTCGGGCAGATCGACGTGATCATTTCCTCGCCCGCGCAGCGCACGCAGCAAACAGCGAAGGCGTGCGCGGCGGCACTGGGGATGAGCGAGACGGAAATTGAGACTGTCGATGGTTTCCGTGAGCTTGATTTCGGCGCTTTCGAAGGGCTGACAAAGGACGAGGCGCGCAACAAATACAGCGAGGAATTCGCTGCGTGGGAAGCCAATGCGAGTAAGGCGCCGCCGGAAGGCGAGAGTCTTTCCACCGTGCACCGTCGCGTGACGCGCACGCGCTTGAAGGTCCAGGAAGCACACGAGGGCAAGACTGTTTTGGTGGTCACGCACATGACGCCGATCAAGTCCGTGATCCGTCAGGCTTTGGAGTCAGGGCCGGATACGTTTAGGCATGTGTTTTTGGATCTGGCGTCGATAAGCGTTGTTGAATTCTATGGCGCAACTGGCGTGATCCGCTGCGTCAACGATGTTGCGCACTTCCGTTAAATAGCTCCGGGCGAGTACAGTTACTGGCTGCGAGTGAGTCGGCCGGGTGATCGCGGCGACCTGTACCGCCACGCATGTGGGCTGGCAGGGGTCGAGGAAAGTCCGGACTCCACAGGGCACGGTGGTTGCTAACGGCAACCCGGGGCGACCCGCGGGAAAGTGCAACAGAAAGTAGACCGCCCGGGAAACCGGGTGAGGGTGAAAGGGTGCGGTAAGAGCGCACCGGCGGATGTGGTGACACAACCGGCCAGGTAAACCCCACCGGGAGCAAGGCAAGAATCCCTGCCACGCGCAGGGATCGTCGGACGTTAAGAGGCTGCCCGCCCAGTTCGAAGGTAGCTGCTGGAGACACCGGGCAACTGGTGTCCAAGATGGATGATCGCCACCCCGCCTAAAACTTAGGTGGGGCACAGAATCCGGCTCATAGGCTGACTCACTCGCCCAGTTTCTGCCAGAATTGGCCGACATGAAGCTCTATGCCGCGCCACTAGATTTCCGTGCGATCGCCGCCGAATTTGACGTGCCAACGGATTTTCCGCCCGAGCTGCACGCCGAGGCGGAAAACGCCCACGACAGGTACGTTGACCAGCGCAAAGATGCGCGCGAGATCGAGTTTGTCACCATTGACCCGGAAGGCTCCATGGACTTGGACCAGGCGGTGGCGATCGAAGCAAATGGTGATGGCTACCGCGTGTTTTATGCCATCGCAGATGTTGCGGCATTCATCGAACCGGGTTCGCGCCTGCACGAGGAGTCACTCAAGCGCGGTCAGACGATTTACCTGCCGGACGAGCCAGCACGACTGCACCCGGAGGAGCTTTCGGAAGGTTCGGCCTCACTGTTGCCGGATGCGGATAAGCCGGCGGTGCTGTGGACCTTTGAGCTCGATTCCGCCGGTGAGCTCACCGACGCGAATGTGGAGCGTGCGCTGGTCCGTTCCGTCGCGCGCCTGGACTATGACGGTGTGCAGGAAAACATGGATAACGGCACGTTGCACCCGTCGATCGCGTTGTTGCCGGAGGTGGGGAGGTTGCGGGCGGAGTCGTCGTTACGCAGGCATGCGATCAACTTGCGCATACCGTCAGTGCGCGTCGTCGAGCTTGACGACGGCCGCTTTGAACTCCTCATCGAACCCCGCCACCGAGTGATGGACTTCAATTCTGAGATTTCTCTGCTGACCGGCATGGCGGCAGGACGAATGATGGAGGAAGCTGGCGTTGGTTTCTTGCGCACCCTGCGTCCGGCGGAAGAAGCAGCGGAACAGACTTTCCGCCGTGAGATCCGCGCGCTGGGCTTTGAGCTTGCCGATGGCGCGGATATCGGTGAATTCCTGCAGTCTGTCGATGCGGATACTCCGCGTGGTATGGCGGTGATGCGTGAAGCGCAGAAGCTGCTGCGCGGATCGGGCTACGTGGACCTTTCCAAGGACGAAGCTGAGGTACACGCGGGGATCGGTGGGTATTACTCGCATGTGACGGCGCCACTGCGTCGCCTGGTGGATCGCTACGCCACCGAAGTGTGCCTGGCGCTGTGCGCGGGTACTGAGATTCCGGAGTGGGTGAGGGAGGATGCCCCGCGCGTGATCAAGACGATGGGCCGCACCTCCCAGCTGGCCAATACCGTTGATCGCGCGTGTTTGAATCTGACGGAAGCGACTGTGCTGCGCCCGTGGCTGGGCCAGAATTTCACCGGCGTGGTGCTGCAGACCAATGATGAAGCCGACACCGCGCGCGTATTCATTGCTGATCCACCGGTGCTCGCCCAGTGCGCCGGGCACCCCGAAGAAGCTACCGAGGTAGCGATGTCCCTTGTTCGCGCTGATGTGGAAGAGCGGGACGTGCTCTTTGCCTGGCCCGCGGACTAGCTGATCACGCGAGCTGGCGCGCCGGGCGTGATCTCCACGATGGTCAGGCCGTCGTCGCTGAGGTTTGCGACCGTCTCGTCTGCTGCAGCATTGGGCAGGTAGACGATCGCTGCCTGCGACATTCCGGCGGCCGCCGGACGCGCTGCACGTGCGCCACGCAACGTGAGCAGCTCAACGAGCTGATCCGGCGTAGGCAGTCCTGGAGTGGTTTCGGGCTGGGCGATGACCTGGAAGAATTCATCAGCACGCATCGAGCGCAGTGCACGGGCTGCATTGCCAGCCAGTTCGGTTTCGGTTTCGCCGAAATCGACCCAGGCACGGGCATCCTCCAGTGTTGGTGCGGAATCCGTGCCGTGGACGTGGTGGCGCGCATCGACCCACTCCACGACGCGATCGGCCGCATTGGGCAGCTGGCGCAGGGAGGAAACACCGAAATTGGTGCAGGCGTCGTCGATGAATTCGCGGCCTTTTTCGACGGTGCGGGTGTCGTCGACAAACGGTGCGCCGTGTGCCGGTGCGACCGAAAAGACCCGTACGCCTGCCTTCGACGGGTGCGGAGCCTGAGTCAGCGAACCATCTGCGTAATCGATCACCGAAACAGTGCCATCGTGGCCACGCAGTGCTGCCGAGTGGCGTGCCCGTAGGACAGGCAGATCAGAGAACGTCTTCGCAGACTGCGAGGCGATCTCGGCGAGGCGGGTGCGCAGCGGGGCAGCGTCGATTTCTTCGTCGCTCCCCAGCAGTGCCAAGGCGACTGCTGCATCAGCCGCATGGAATGCGCCGAGCCCGGCTCCGAGCGGGATATCTGAAACAATCGTGATGTCCATGCCCGCGGTGTCGCGCGAGAGCATCTGCCTGCCGATCAGCGTGTGGATCAAACCGCCGAAGCGCTCTGCCACCGTGTGAGATGTGTTCTCGGCTTCTTCGTCCTCCGGCTCCGCCAGCTTGGCAATGCGCTCGTTTTCCACCGAGTCCTCAAACGTTGTGCCTGCGAAATCGCAGTGCACGTTGATGGTGGAATCCTCGCGCGGGCTCACCGCTGCTGCGGCGCGCAGCTCCGTTAGACCGATGATGGTGATGCCGCCGAAGTGATCCGCATTCTCACCCACCACGACGAACGTGCCCGGGGCATCAGCCGTGTGAGGGGCAGCGGTGCCGGTGCGGCTGCGGTGAAGCTCCGCGATGCGGTCAGACGCAGGGGTCGATGGGGTGGTCCACACAGCCATGGGGGAATGCTCTTCCTTTCGGCCCAGCTAAAAGGGCCCGGTCGGCGGGGCGAAAATTACCCTCACAACAGTACCAACCGGCCACAGGTAGCCTTGTCAGCAGAGCATCTTCGCCTTAGAAAACAATGGAAAGGACGCCACGCTATGAGCGACGAGAAATTCTACTTCCACCCGACCACCCACGAGGTCTCGCAGGGCAAGGCAGGCTCCTGGGATGATCGGATGGGCCCGTATGACACTCGCGAAGAGGCAGAGCACGCCCTGGAGACGGCGAAGCAGCGCAATAAGATCGCTGAAGCGCAAGACGAGGCCGACGACAACTGGGGTCAGCCGGCCTCGTGGGAGAAGTAGAGCTTAAGGCTCGATCTTCTTGAAGGCCTTCTTCACAGCCTTCATTGCCTTCGGATAACGCTCGAGGGCTTTTTCACCGCGGTTGATTTCGCGCTCATAGAGCATGCCGTAGGCGAATGTGTCCTCGCCACGGCGACGTGCGGCTTCGGTGAGCTTTTCAATGCGGTCACGTGATGTCACCGCGTCCTGGAAATCGCCCAAGACCTCCTGCAATTCCTTGCAGGCCTTGGAGAGCTTCTCTGCCTTCAAACCGCTGTCCTTGGCAGCATTGGCGGCATACCGCAGTTTCTTGGCGGCCTTGCGTACGTCATGAACATAGTCCTCGCGCTCGTGTAGCGACAGGGACGTGTCGTGGTAGTGCACCTTGGCTAGCTTGTGGCGCTTGGCCACCTTCTTGTAGCCGCCCTCGAGGTGGTCGAAGAGGATCTCTGCGGAATCACGCGGTTCAGCAGATTCTGTCTCACCGTCGAGCTCCTCTGCGCCGGCATTTGCGGCGAGGGGAGGGTTGGCAAGGAGAGCGTCGATGTCGTCGAGAAGCTTCAGGTAGCGCTCGGAATTCAGGGTGCGCACGATGCGTCGGTGGGCACGCTCGTATTCGACGCGCATGTCACCGCGGATGTGGTCGGCGGCGCTTTCGTCAATCATGCCGGTGGCATCAGAATCAAGCAGTTCCGCGAAGCGTGCCTCGACCACTTCGGCGTCGCGGGCTGTGCCAAGCAGCGCAGCGAGCTCCTTGAGTTCGCTTTCGAGGTGGGCGATTTCTTCGCCGGCGAGAATTCCCTCGAATGTTTCTAACAGGCTGCGCAGCTCACGAGTGGCCACGCGCATCTGGTGGACAGAATCCCATTCGTCGTTGCGGACTTTCGGGTCCCATTCAACGAGGCGGTCGCGCTGCACGCGCAGCGAATCGACGACGGCCTTAGCTGGAGAATCCTCCTCAAGGCCCTCCGTATTCAGGTACGGCGGGAGGGGAGCGTTGTCCACCGAATCACCGAGTGCGGTTGCCAGCTTGGAGGCAGACGCGGACTTGCGTGCGCCCTGGTTGATCAACAGCGACGTGGCTTCGTGCAGGAGGGCGACGCCGCTGACAGTTTCAGACAGCTCACCAGCCAGTTCGACTTCCCATTCACGCCATGACGTCTGCTGGCCACCGGGCAGGAGCGACCACGCGGTGACGCGGTCGTCGCAGAATTCGGCGATTTGGTCACCGGCGACGTCGAAAAGCGGTGTTTCGGCGCGCTTGTTGTCTACCTGCGCGATGGGTGCGAGTGGTTCGTTGCGGATAATCGCGCGTACCGCGTCAAGCAGTTCCGCGGGCGGGGTTGCGGGATCGGACAGTTCGGCGTGCAGCTCCGTGCGGCCGTGAGAGCCGGGGAGTTTGATGTGCCAACCGTCGTCCTTGCCGCCAGTGCGGCGCCGCAGCGTGATTTTTGCGCGGGTGAGACGTAGATCCGCGGTGTCGTAGTAGATCGCGGACAAGCTGTGGTGGGCAGTTTCGCCTGCCGACGCCACTGCAGACAACGCAGTCAAATCGGGGGGCGCGATGGTCTCATCCACCGCGAATTTTGCTTCGACCTCGATGAATGTTTGTGAGCTCATTGGGGCTGACCTTCTTTCCGGGGGTCAATTCACTCACCTTCCACTCTACCGAGCGGATGCTGCTCCGGAAGGGCCTTAAGCTCACTACGCTGGTGGGCATGAACAGCCAACAAGAAAACGTTCTGCGCGACGTTGAAGAGCGGGATATCCGCTTCATCCGCCTCTGGTTCACGGACCTTTTCGGGGAGCTGAAAACCGTGATGATGTCCCCGGCGGAGCTGGAGACAGCTTTTGATGAGGGCGTCGGCTTCGATGGCTCTTCGATCGAGGGCTTTTCTCGTGTGTCGGAGTCGGACACTCTGTTGCTCCCGGACCCGTCGACGTATCAGCCTCTGCCTTTTGATGTAGAGGACGGGCTGCAGACCGCGCGTATGTTCTGCGATATCTCTATGCCGGACGGCAATCCGTTGTATGCGGATCCGCGCCAGGTGCTGCGCCGCCAGTTGAACAAGGCAGCGGACGCGGGATTCGAGTGCATGGCTAGCCCGGAGATTGAGTTCTACGTGCTCAAAGGCGATGAGCCGAAGCCTGTTGACGACGGCGGGTACTTCGACCAGGCCAAGCAGAACCAGGCACCGCGGTTCCGTCGTCAGGCTGTTTCCGCGCTGGAGTACATGGGCATTGTCACGGAATTCTCCCACCACGAAGGTTCGCCAGGCCAGCAGGAGATCGACCTGCGCCACACGGACGCGTTGACGATGGCGGATAACGTGATCGCCTTCCGCTACGTGGTCAAAACAGTCGCGGAATTCAATGGCGTGCTAGCCACGTTCATGCCCAAGCCTTTCCGCGAGTACAACGGTTCGGCGATGCATACGCACTTCTCGCTTTTCGAGGGCGACGACAACGCATTCCACGACCCGGACGATGAGTACTCGTTGTCCAAGACTGCACGCCAGTTCATCGCCGGTTTGATCGAGCACGCGGGGGAGATCTCCGCGGTGACGAACCAGTGGGTGAATTCGTATAAGCGCCTCCAATTCGGTTCGGAGGCACCGACGGCAGCGACATGGGGCGTGTCTAACCGTTCGGCGATGGTGCGCGTGCCCACGTACCGACTGCACAAGAGCGCTTCTCGACGCATCGAGGTCCGCACCATCGATTCCGCCGCCAACCCGTATTTGGCGTATGCGGCGATCTTTGCAGCCGGACTTGATGGCATTGAAAAAGGCCTCGAGCTTGGCGAGCCCGCTGTGGACGACGTGTTCGCGCTGACCCGCCGGGAGCGCCGCGCGATGGGCTATAAGGACCTTCCGGGCTCGCTGGACGCGGCACTGCGTGTGCTGGAGAAATCCGAATTCATGGCAGAAGTGCTGGGCGAGCAGGTCTTCGAATTCTTCCTGCGCTCCAAGTGGGATGAGTGGCATGCCTACGAAGATCAGATCACCCCGTGGGAACTGGCCAATAATCTGAATCTCTAGAAAGCTCTAGAAAGGAATCATGGCTCGCAGTAGCTCACCGTCGCCTGCGCAACTGGCGCTCACTGGGGCGCATGCGGCTGAGGATTTAGAGAAACTCGGCTGGAGCGACAACGATGTTTTGTACACGCTCGGCGGGTCGGGCAATCCCGATCTGACGCTGAACACCAGCTTCCGGCTCGCGGAAGCACTGGGCGATAAGTACGAAGAATTGCGCCAAGCGCTTATCGACGACGACGTGCTCCGCGTCCGCCTCTTCGCCCTGCTTGGTGGCTCCACAGCTTTGGGCGATCACTTGGTGGCGCACCCGGAAGAGTGGAAGCTACTCGCAGAACCGTTGCCTACCTCCGAGGAGATTTTCCAGGCGATGCTTTCGGCGGTGGATGCGGAGCCGGTGGAGGGGGACCCGACGGCGTCGAAAAGCATTGATTGCACGGGCACTTACCGTGCGGCGGTGAGTGGACCTGAGGCGAAGAAGCTGCTGAAAAATGCTTACCGCACGCTGGTGATGCGCGTTGCGGCGGCGGATCTGGCGGGCACGTATTCGGCGTTCAAGGGCTACGGCGCGCATCAAGATGAGCTGGGGTACAACGAGGTCACCGAGCTGTTGACCACGATCGCGGATGCCGCGCTGACGGCTGCTCTGGCTGTGGCCGTGCGCTCGGTGTATGGCGACGATGAATATGACGGCAAGCTCGCTGTCATCGCGATGGGCAAATGTGGTGCGCGGGAGCTGAATTACATCTCGGATGTGGATGTCATCTTTGTCGCGGAACCTGCCGATACCCATGCCACTCGTGTGGCCAGCGAAATGACATCCGTGGGTAATGCCGCGTTTTTTGATGTGGATCCGAACCTGCGCCCAGAAGGAAAATCCGGCGCCTTGGTGCGCACCCTTGAATCGCACGAGAAGTACTACAAGCGCTGGGCTGAAACGTGGGAATTTCAAGCGCTGCTGAAGGCCCGCCCAATGACGGGCGACATGGAGCTCGGCCAGGCGTATTACGACCGGCTGCGACCCATGGTGTGGGAGTCCTCCCAGCGTGATTCTTTTGTGGAAGACGTGCAGGCGATGCGTCGCCGCGTGTTGTCGAATGTGCCGGAAGACATGCGGTCCCGTGAGCTCAAACTTGGCTCTGGTGGCCTGCGCGATGCGGAATTCGCCGTCCAGCTTCTGCAATTGGTGCACGGGCGTATTGATCCTTCGGTGCAGACGCAGAACACCGTTACCTCGATCGAGGCACTGTCCGCTGGTGGCTATATCGGCCGTGAGGATGCCGCTGACCTCGTCGAAGCATATGAATTCTTGCGCCTTTTGGAGCACCGCCTGCAGCTGCACCGTTTCAAGCGCACTCACACGCTGCCCGCTGATGATGATGTGGAAAACCGCCGTTGGCTGGCACTCACTTCCGGGTTTATCACTTCGCCGACGGCGAATGCTGTTGATGAACTCGACCGGCGCTTGAAAAAAGAGCGCAAGAAGATCACCGACCTGCACACGCGTTTGTTCTACCGTCCGCTTTTGAATTCGATCGCGGGCATGAGTGTCGGAGAGGCGCAGCTCGGCGCGGAAGCTGCGAAAACCCGCCTGAAAGCGCTCGGCTACACGCACCCGGACCGCGCCTACGAGCACCTTTCTGCCCTGGCGAAAGGCAGTTCCCGCAAGGCGAAGTTGCAGCAAATCCTCCTGCCCACGCTCATGGCGTGGCTGGGGGAGACCGTGGATCCGGATGCTGGGCTGCTCAACTACCGGAAGCTGTCTGAAGCAGCGGTGGACAAGTCGTGGTTCTTGCGCATGTTGCGCGATGAAGGCGTGGTGGGCGAGCGTCTCATGCACATCCTGGGCACGTCGCCGTACGCAGCGAACCTGCTCATTTCCGCCCCGGATGTGGTGAAACAGCTTGGCGACGGCGCCTCCCAACCCAAGCTCCTCGACACCGCCCCCGACCGTGTCTACAAAGCACTCGTGGCCGCGACCAAACGCCATGATGATCCCGACAAGGCAGTGAAGATCGGCCGCTCACTGCGTCGCGCGGAGCTCGCTCGCATCGCATCGGCTGATCTGCTCGGCTTCATAGATGTCCGCGAAGTCTGCGAGCAGCTCTCTTGGGTGTGGGACGCCGTCCTTGAAGCCGGCATTCGTGCCGAGATCCGCGCCGATCTGATCGAGCGCGGCGTCGAAGAACCACTCGCGCGCATCGCCGTGATCGGCATGGGCCGCCTCGGTGGCCAGGAGCTGGGCTATGGCTCCGATGCAGATGTCATCGTTGTTGCTGAACCTGCCGAAGGCGTCGAGGAAGCAGAAGCACTCGCGTGGGCCGCCAAGATCATCGATCAGATGCGCAAACGCCTGTCCAAGCCGTCCGGCGACCCACCACTCGAAGTCGACCTGGGCCTGCGCCCGGAAGGCCGGTCCGGGCCGGTCGTGCGCACCATTGCCTCGTACGAGCGCTACTACAAAGAATGGGGTGCCGTGTGGGAGAAACAAGCACTGCTGCGTGCCACCTATGTCGCCGGTGATAGGGAAGTGGGCACTGAATTCCTCCAGCGCATCGATCAATTCCGCTACCCCAAGGGCGGTGCCACCCAGGCTGACATCCAAGAGATCCGCCGTATCAAGGCACGCGTGGACAACGAGCGTCTGCCCCGCGGTGCGGACAAGGCCACCCACACCAAGCTGGGCCGTGGCGCCTTGTCGGATATCGAGTGGACTGTCCAACTACTCACCATGATGCACGCCGATGAGTACGAGGAATTGCACAACACTTCTACGCTTGAGGTGCTGGATTTTTTGGCCACAGACGAAGCCAACGGCATCATCACTACACCACAAGCACGCACGCTTACTGGCGCCTGGCTGCTCGCCACCGAAGCCCGCAACGCCCTGGTACTCGTCACTGGCAAACGTACCGACCAGCTGCCTGGCCCGGGCGCGCAGCTCAACCAAGTCGCCGGTGCCGCTGGCTATGACCCGCATGATGCGCAAGCCTTCCTGGACCACTATCTGAAAACCACGCGCCGGGCTCACCGCGTGGTGGAAGAAGTGTTCTGGGGCGAAGAGCCGTCCTTCGAATACGACGACTAGGTGCCGCCAGCACAACTATGCTGGCGGGCATGGCTGTGAACCTGTCGATCGATTTGAATGACGCGACGTATGGCGACCTCGTCGCGCTGGTGGAAGCTGCACGCACTGCCGGCGCTGATTCCGCCACCTCGGTGGAGCTGGACGGCACGACGTTGAAGGTGTCGGTGGCGGCGCCGTCGGTAAGCATGGCGCGTAGAGCTGAAGAGCATCATGCCCGCGATAACGCCGGTTTTGAGGACCGCGTTATGCCTGTGCTGGGCGAGAATGCTGTGCGCGGAATCATGGATATTCTCACCGGACGGCAGGATCCTCCCGGCGCGCACAGGCGTTAACGTTTTGGAAAACACGGCGGCGCGCTACCCCCTCCCTATCAATTAGTGAGCAAGGGCACGTAGACTCCAATGGGTGGATTACATCTCAACGCGCGACACATCAGCTGCCCCGTCCAAGTTCACCGACATCCTGCTGTCCGGGCTTGCCCCCGACGGCGGTTTGTACGTCCCCGTGGCTTACCCACGCATTACCGACGAGCGCCTCACGCAGTGGCGCAGCGTGCTCGCCGAGGGTGGCTACGCAGCGTTGGCCGCTGAGGTAGTCAAACTCTTCGTTAGCGATATTCCGCCGGCCAAGATCGAAGAGCTCACCGCGAATGCGTACCGTACCCCGGTCTTCGCAGACGAGGAGATCGTCCCGGTGAGCAAGCTCGAGGACGGCCTGTTCATCGCGCACCTGTCCGAAGGTCCTACCGCGGCATTCAAGGACATGGCAATGCAGCTGCTCGGCGAGCTCTTTGAATTCGAGCTTGCCCGCCGCGAGGCAACACTGAATATTCTCGGCGCGACCTCGGGTGATACTGGTTCTTCGGCGGAGTACGCGATGCGCGGCCGCCACAACATCAATGTCTTCATGCTCACGCCTGCTGGCCGCATGACCCCGTTCCAGCAGGCGCAGATGTTTGGGCTTGACGAGCCGAATATCTTCAATATCGCTCTCGATGGCGTTTTCGATGACTGCCAGGACGTGGTCAAGGAAGTCAACGCGGATGCCGCGTTCAAGGAAAAGCACCACATTGGTGCGGTGAATTCCATCAATTGGGCACGTCTGCTCGCCCAGACGGTTTACTACGTGTCTACTTACATCAAGGTCACCGAGAGCAACGACGAGCAGGTCTCTTTCTCCGTTCCGACGGGCAATTTCGGTGATATCTGCGCAGGCCACATTGTGAAGCAGATGGGTCTGCCGGTGGATAAGCTGATCGTGGCCACCAATGAGAACGACGTGCTGCACGAGTTCTTCACCACAGGCCAGTACCGCCCGCGTTCCGCAGCGGAGACACACGCGACGTCCTCGCCGTCGATGGATATTTCCCGCGCCTCCAACTTCGAGCGTTTCATCTTCGACGTCATCGAACGCGATGCGCACCAGACCGCTGAACTCTTCGGAGTGAAGGCCAAGGGTGATGGCTTCGAGCTCGAGGATCACATCATGGAGGAGATCCGCACCCGCTACGGGTTCCTGTCCGGTTCGTCCAAGCACGCAGATCGCGTATCGACGATCCGTGACACTCACGCCACCCACAACGTGCTCATTGACCCGCACACTGCTGACGGTGTCTTCGTTGCCCGTGGTGTGGCTGACCAGGTGGACACCCCGATCGTGGTGCTGGAGACCGCCCTGCCGGTGAAATTCTCCGAGACCATCGTTGAGGCCACCGGCGAAGAACCGGATGTTCCGGAGCGCTTTGCACACATTATGGATGCGGACCGTCATGTCGTGGATATGCCGAATGATGCAGATGCGGTGAAGAAATACATCGCTGAGCAGGAAGATCGGTCAGCTGGCGCTGGGCAGTAGACTTTAACCACCTAAGCAACCGGCAGCAGGAGGGATTCCCCATGGCTCAGGAACAATTCGCAGGACCAGAGCACTACACCGAATTCGATCCGGAGAAATTTCTTCGCGATATGAACCTGATCAAGGAATTCGGCGAGAAGGGCGAAAAGGGTGGCGCAGAAGAGACGGGTAAATCCGATGCCGGAGAGCAGCACTCCTAATCACCTGGCTCCTGCTGCGTCACCTTCTGCCGGCAATGAGACGTTGTGGGCAGCGCTGGTGGTGATCGTCTCTTTCGTCGTGGCTTCCGTGGCGTGGCTGGGCGTGACCACCGCCCAGAACCCCACACCGACTGCGCAGGAGCGTCAGGAACGCAACGAGGTACAAACTCCTGCCCACCCGCAGGGTGAGGAAGATGCCGACCCCGCGATGGGGTTCAGAGTGTCCTCACCGACATTCGCGCTGTGGGCGCCAGGAACGAAGATCCAGGCGACGGATCATTACCCACAGCCGGGTGAGCAGTTCACCGCGCAGTCATGCACTGTCGCTTTCAGCTTCAGCGGACCTGATGGGCGTAACTATGCCGTCACTGCAGGTCACTGTGGAAAAGAAGGCGACCTGGTGTGGCCGACCACGGCGGAAACCGTCAATGATTTCGCTGTTGAAGCAGGCCACTACATCTACTCGGGGCTCTACAGCGAAGACGTGGGCGAGGTAGGGGATATCGATGTCGGAATCATCGAGATCACCGACCCCGACCGCTACATGGATCTGGTGGGCAAGCCGATCGAGACGGCCCTGTATTCCGGGGAGATCTCACCAGGGGAACGCATTTGTAAGACCGGTGCCACTACTGGATTTACCTGTGGTGAATACGAGGCGACTAGTCGCACGCAGATCATCCGTACCGACAACGACACCGAGCGTGAGACCTTCGGCGACATCGCCCACGTCTGCGCACTGCCGGGCGATTCGGGCGGACCAGTGTTCAAGATCATTGGGGATCGTGCCAGCATCATCGGAGTGGTCTCCGGCACCGAAGCAGGTCGTGCGGACGAACCATGCGACACACCCGGCGCTGAAGCCAAGATGATGTCCTATTCCAATTACCAGCAGGTCATGGAAGTCATCGACCGTGTTGTGCCCGGCGTGGACTGGGTGGGGCAGACGTGGTGAAGAGCCGCGGCGTGGATAAGCAAAGCCCCTAAGCCCCGTGATCCTGCGCGATCATCGGATCGTGCCACCACGCATCAACCTTGCCGCGCGCACGTGTGAGACGGTGCACCATCTCGGGGGAATAGGTGTAGAAGCGGATCTCTTCCACGGCGCGGGGGCGACGCACGTCATTCCACGTCTCATGAATGCGCTTCGCGGCGTTCTCGCTGTCGGTGTACCAGGTCATGGTGACGTAATTTGAATTGCCATAAGCCGGGTTGTGCGCGTAATCGATCGAATCTGCCTCGCCGTCGAGCGCGACGGTGAGCATGCGCTGGATCGTCTCAGCAGGCAGCGTGGAGTAACAAAAACCATTGAAGGTCACGCGCACATTATCCGGAGTGGTCAACCCCAGCGAATCAACGCAATTCTGCTCGAGCAGACGGCTGACATGGCCTGTGAATTCCGGTAAATCCGTCAACGCGAGCTCGGTGACATCGCCCGTCACCGCAACACCAGTGAACGTTCGAGTCGTCTTCGCATCCGCAATGAAATGCGCGCGTATCGACGCCCGCACCTGCTCCTCACTCGTCTCCGGCGGCGCCGGCTTCGGCACAGGCGACACACTTGGCTTCCCATCGGAACCCGTCACCGTGGTCACCGCCGCAGCGCGCGGTGAAGACGCAGTAGAAGCAGCCTTATCCATGCGCTCTGATGCCCCCGACTCGTAATTGATCACGCCAACAGCAAGCACAATGCAGGCGATGAACAGCGCACCGAAACCAACGATGAATACGGGCGTGGAAATACGGTGACGGGGCTGATTCTGCGGAACCGACGAGCTCATAATGCATATGACTTTAGTTCACCCACCCAACCAAGCGACGTAGACTTGTGCGGCGAGTAATTGGCGAATCAAAGAAAGGAACCTCGATGCCCATCCCGGAATTCATCGTGGCCACACGCGAGAAAATCGGCACGGATCTGATGTGGATCCCATCGGTTGTGGCTGTCGTCCTGCGCGATTCCACGGATGATTCGCCGTGGGCGGTGCCCGAGGTCCTTCTAGTCAAGCGCGCTGATAATGGTCAGTGGACCCCTGTGACCGGTATTTGCGACCCGAATGAGGAACCGCACGATGCGGCTGTGCGTGAGGTCGAGGAAGAAACCGGCATTCGTGCCACCCCGGCAGCACTGCTCGGTGCGGGCGCCGTGGGCCCGATCGTGCACGCCAACGGCGATAATGCCAGCTACATGTCTGTTGCCCTGCGCCTTGAGCCGACCGACCCCGCCGCCACACCGGTGGTCGGTGACGATGAGTCGAGCGAGGTCGGCTGGTTCTCCATCGCCCAAATGCCTGTCACCGACCCCAAGTGGCGTCTGGTCATCGCCGATGCTGTGGCGCAGCGCAAACACCCGGCCGCATTCAACCCGCGCATGGGCTTTGCAAAGCGCTAGGTGCCCTTGTCTCAGTTTCAGATCGGCATTGATGTCAGCGAGTATCAAGACGGACTGAGCCTTGTCCAGGCTGCTGCGGAGGGCATTGAATTCGTGATCATCCGTACTACCGATGGCACGTATCAGGACCGCACATTCAGCTCACATTTTGAGGACGCGCAGCGCGCGGGACTTCCAGTGGAGGCCTACCACTACCTGCGTAACCCGTCGGAGGGCACGACCATCGCGGAGCAAGTCGCCGCTGCTTGCGCGGTGATGGGGGACAATATCGTGCCGATGTGGCTCGACTGCGAAACACCAGCCGGCCTGCGCCTTGAGCACGTGCGTGAAGCACGCGATCTCTTCTACGCCGCGGGCATTCCCGTGGCCGGGATTTATACCTACCCGCGCTACTGGCGGCGGCGTATGTTCGGCGCTGCCACCGCAGAATTCGGCGCGGTCTGGGTCGCCGACTACGGCCGAGATGATCACGGCTCTCCGAGCATGCTTATCGACGATCGTCCCTGGCCCCGCGACATCGGCAAACAAACCCCTACGATGTGGCAGTTTGGCTCACGTGGCGCGGTTGCGGGCTATAGCGTCGACGTCAACGCTCGTCGCGTTAATTAGCAGGCCAGTTCTGCTGCGGGACGCCCGGCTGTTGCGGGGCACCCGGCTGCGGTGGGTATGCCTGGTACATCGGCTGCTGCTGGAACTGCTGCTGCTGGAACTGCTGCTGCTGGTACTGCTGCATCGGCTGGTTCTTCTGGCCGCGGCGCAGCACC
>NZ_CAMXWS010000032.1 GCF_947253065.1 uncultured Corynebacterium sp. | reverse complement strand
GCGTCTTCAGCTTGGAAGGCTGAGGTATTAGCCACTATACGACATTCCCAGCTGCACGATTAAGCGCGCGATCAAGCTTATCCCAGAGTGCGGTTCACGCCAAACAGGAACACTTTTAGCTCGATGTTCGTTGGAAAAGTAGTCAGACAGAACTTGCTAAGACATCTGCGATTTTAAGGAGCGAATGTGGGACTTTTGAGCTTGCTTTTGATCGGTGCCGCGCTCTTTGGTGTCGTGAAACTCATTGGTAGCGCTCAGAACAACAGCCAGCGCGCACAGCTCGACGGCGCCGATTTGGACGATGCGCTTGCCGACGCCCGACGCTGGGTCGACCGCCTCGGCCACCAGGTGCTCACGATTTCCGGTACGGACACCGCGTCGACGCAGGCAATGGCTGACGCTTCTGAGCGTTATAACGCCGCTAATTCTGCCCTTACCCAGGCACGCACGGTCCGCCAGGCACAGCTGGCCCGCGAGTCCGCCCTCGAAGGTCTGCACTACGTTAATGCTGCGCGTGAGATCCTCGGCCTTGCCCCGGGCCCACAGTTGCCCGAACTGGAAGCACAGCGCCAGGCAGGTCGAGTGACCGAAGCCCGCACTGCGGAGTTCGATGGCCAAACCATCCAGGCTTCCCCGCACGCAACGGATCAGACCCCGCACTACTACCCCGGCGGCGCTGTCGCCGGCCGTCCTGTCCCTGCCGGTTGGTACTCCACCGCCTGGTGGGCACCAGCAGCAATGACCGGCATGTGGGCTGCTAGTTCCATGATGTTCTATTCCGCCATGTTCGCCGGCATGGCCGGTACCCCGAGCGCCGATCAATTCGCAGCCGGCGACTTCGGTGATGTTGGCGCTGGAGACATGGATGATATGGGTGATGCCGGTGCCGATATGGGCGGTGACGGCGGAGGTTTCTTCGGCGGCGACGGAGGAGGACTCTTCGATGGTGGCGGGTTCGACTTCGACTTCTAGCCCTCCAAAATTGCCAAGTTATCCACGCAACATTTTTGCCCGATGTGTAATGTAGGTCTCATTAATTCAGCCGAACAATCAAACACGATTGAAACCGAAGCTAAGGAGAGCCGACTATGTCAGCCACGATCCAGACCCGCATCAACGAGATGCTTGGTATTGAGCACCCGATCGTCCAGGGCGGTATGCAGTGGGTCGGCACTGCTGATCTCGCATCTGCTGTTTCCAATGCGGGCGGCCTGGGCATCCTGACTGCTTTGACCCAGCCATCCCCGGAGGACTTGGGCAAGGAAATCGACCGCATGCGGGAGATGACAGATAAGCCCTTCGGTGTGAACCTGACCATCCTGCCGACGATCACTCCACCGCCGTACGAGGAGTACTTGCGTGTGGCAGTGGAAAAGGGCGTGAAGATCGTGGAGACCGCTGGCGCGAACCCGGCGCAGCTGGTGCCGATGTTGAAGCAGGCCGGGGTCACCGTGATCCACAAGTGCACCTCCGTGCGCCACGCACTGAGTGCGCAGCAGAAGGGCGTTGACATTGTCAGCGTCGACGGTTTCGAGTGCGCGGGCCACCCGGGCGAGGATGACATCCCGGGTCTGGTGCTTCTGCCGGCAGCGGCAGACAAGCTGGACATTCCGATCTTGGCTTCCGGTGGTATCGCCGATGGTCGCGGTATGGCCGCGGCACTCGCGCTTGGCGCAGAGGGCGTCAACATGGGCACCCGCTTCCTCTGTACCGAGGAGGCACCGGTGCACCGGAACGTCAAGGAAGCGATCGTTGAGCGCACTGAGCTGGACACCGAGCTCATCTTCCGCACGCTGGGCAACACCGCTCGTGTGGCGTCGAATGAGGTGAGCCGTGAGGTCGTCGAGAAGCTCAATGCTGGCGCACAGTTCCCGGAGGTCCGCGATCTGGTCTCTGGTCAGCGTGGCCGCACGGTTTATGAGAACGGCGATCTGGATGCGGGTATCTGGTCCTGCGGTCTTGTCCAGGGCGTCATCAACGACATCCCGACGTGTGGCGAGCTGGTCCCGCGCATCGCTAACGAGGCAGCGGAGATCATCACCGGTCGCCTCGCAGGCTTCGTCAAGTAAAGGCAGCTATGACGAGCGAGCTCAAGGGCAACATCACTTCGCTTATCGACGGCACCGTCGCCCACATCCGCATCTCCAACCCTGCCAAGCGCAACGCGTTGGAGCCGGATTCTTATTGGGCGATCGGCAATGCCGTTCAAACAGCTAATGCGAACCCGAATGTCCGGTGCATCATCATTACTGGCGATGAGAAATCGTTCTGCTCAGGCATGGACATCGAGGCGTTCACCGGCGAGAACACCGCCGAAGTCGCTGCACATTCCCTCGGGGGAATCGAGCACATGATCGGAGCGATCACCCGTGCTGACGTACCCGTGATTGCAGCTGCCGAAGGAGCCGTCGCTGGTGTCGGTGCTTCGCTTGCCTGCGCCTGCGATCTGATCATCGCGGCTGAATCTTCCTTCATCACGTTGCCGTTTGGACGTATTGGTCTAATGCCGGATGGTGGCGCAGTTGCAACACTGGCCGCATCCATCGGTCGCCACCGCACGATGCAGCTGGTCCTGCTGCAGGAGCGAATCCCTGCTGCCGACGCCGTGAGCTTTGGTATCTTTGCCGAGGTCACACCTGCCGGCGAAGCCCTGACGCGTGCACAGCAGTTGGCTGAGGGGTTCTCCACCTCCCCGCGTGGAGCCATCGCTGAAACGAAGCGCGCCGTCAACCGCGTCACACTCACAGAGCTGCCGAATAGTCTGATCAACGAGGCCCGTTTCCAAACCGAGCTTCTGCAGAGCCCAGGACACAAGGAAGGCGTCGCAGCTTTCCTGGAGCGTCGCACGCCGAAGTTCTAGCCAATCACCTGACTTTTCATCGAAGCGTCTCTTGCGCAATGAACATGCGCAAGAGACGCTCTTTACTTTTTTAGAATGCGCGAAGTAAGGTGACCCTTGGCTAGTCAAGGGTCACCTAAGTTCGATAGGTCGCCGCACCACGACTGCCCAGGTTAAAACGAGAAAGTCCCACATATGTTCATCGCCGCATTCCTGGTCGGCCTCCGCGAGGGCCTGGAAGCATCTCTCATCGTCGGCATGCTGTTCGCCGCGATCCAGCGCCGCCAGGGTGCACCTAATCAGCACATTGCCTCAGCGTCACGCACTGTTTGGGTCGGCGTTATTTCAGCAGCGGCAATCTGCACCGCCCTCGGAGCTTTGTTCACATTCGGGCGATACGGCCTTTCGTTCCGTGCACAAGAAGCAATCGGCGGCATCATGTCACTCATCGCAGTGGCCATGATCACCGGCATGATCGTCTCTTTGAGTAACGAGAACGGGAAGCTGCGCACGATGCTCGATGACAAAACCGGCATCGCGCTAACTAAAGGCACGCAAGCAATGTTTTGGCTTGCATTCGTCGCAGTTGCTCGCGAAGGAATTGAACTGACCCTGCTGTTGTGGGGCTGGACTACCACCCCAAGTGCAGTCGCCGGCGCATTCCTCGGCATCGGCACCGCCATTGTGATGGGCTGGCTGATCTACCGGGGTGCGCTCCGCCTGGATCTGGGGACCTTCTTCACCTGGTCGAGCGCATTGCTCATCATCGTCGCAGCGGGCATCCTCGCCTACGCCATTCATGATCTTCAGGAGGCCCAATTCCTCCCCGGCCCATTCTCCGGTGCACCGATCGCACCGACTCACCCGCGCACCGGCGAAGTACTCACTGGATTTGCGACCTACCCATTCTGGATGGCGTCGTTCCCGTTCGGTTGGGCTTTCAACCTCGAAGAGATCATCGATCCCTCTGGAATCACGGCCACTCTTCTTCAAGCATTCACTGGCTTTATGCCCCAAATGTCCTGGCTCCAGGTCATTGGTTGGGCTGTTTATCTCGTCATCATTGTCCCGATCTTCGTGGGGCATGTGCGGGCTGCTAGGCGCGGTGGCGTCGATAAGCGAAAAGCTGAAACATCTAAACCACGAAAGGTCGCACTATGAAGCGCTCCCCTATCATTCTTGCCTCGTTGGCTCTCGCCCTCCCGCTCGCGGGGTGCGTGGAAAACAGCACGGGCGACACCATCGATGTCACAGCGAAAGAAGACTCCTGCGCAGTCGCTACAAACTCAGCTGAATCTGGTACCAGTACCTTCGCCATCACGAATGAAGGTGAGCGTGTCACTGAGTTCTACATCCTCGCCGACGATGGTCTGCGCGTCATCGCTGAGCGCGAGAACATCACGCCTGGTAGCACCGCTGAACTGACCGTTCAGCTCGAACCTGGCTCCTACTTCACCGCATGCAAGCCCGGCCTGCGCGGGGCGAATGTCGGCCAAGCTGAGTTCACGGTGACCGGCGAGCCGATCCAATACACCGAGTCAGATGAGAAGCGCTTCAACGAGGCACGCGATAACTACGCTGCTTTTGTGAAGAACGAAGTCGCGGAACTTCTGCCTAAGGTCGAGGAATTCGCCGAAGCATACGCCGCCGGCGACGACGAGAAGGCAAAGGAGCTCTACCCCACCACCCGCGTCCACTACGAGCGCATCGAGCCAATCGCTGAGGCCCTCGGTGTTCTCGACGCGCGCATTGACTACCGCGAAGTCGACTACATCGCCGAGGCCGAGGAGCTCAAGAACGACGACCCCACGTTCACCGAGTGGCTCGGTTTCCACCGCATGGAGAAGGACCTGTGGCCGCCAGCAGCCGACACCAAGAACGCCGATGGCGCACCTGCCCGCGAAGGGTGGGAGCCGTCCACACCAGAGAAGCGTCGTGAGATCGCCGATACCTTGATCGCTGATGTTGAGCTGTTGAACACCACCGTCCACGCCCCAGATTTCGTGGAAAAGAACGACATCACGGTCGACACCGTGTCCAATGGTGCGATGGGCCTGCTCGAGGAAGTGGCTACCACCAAGGTCACTGGCGAGGAGAACTGGTGGTCACACAAGGACCTCTACGATTTCCAGGCCAATATTCAAGGCTCGCGCATCGCTTTCGACATGGTCAAAGACATCGCCGCAGATCGTGGTGAAGAAGGCACCAAGCTTGTCGACGAAATCTCGTCCCGCTTCGACGACATCCAAGAACTTCTGGACCAATACGGCAGCCTTGAGACCGGATACGTCGACTACGACCAGGTCGATGCTGGCCAGCAGGCAAAACTGACACGTTCAATCGATGCTCTGCGCGAGCCGTTGTCGAACCTGACCGGTACTGTTCTGGGCCTCAACGTAGACACGGAGGCAGAGTCCTAAATGCGTGACTTTAACCGGCGCACATTCTTCGCGCTCGGCGGCGCCAGCACCGTCGGTGTCGCCGCTGCTGCCTGCTCCCGGGAAGAATCGGACGGCGCTGTCTCTCACGATGAACTCATCATCGACTTCGCCGGTGAGCACCAAGCTGGAATCATCAGCCCGATGCAGAACAACCTGCACTTCGCGGCTTTTGATATGGGTGAGAAAGCCGACCGCGATGACCTCATTGACCTACTGAAACGCTGGACGGACGCCGCACGCCGGTTGACGCTCGGTGGCGAAGTCAGCGCCAAAGGTGCGTTCGGTGGCGGAGAGAATTTCCCTCCCGACGATTCTGGCGAAGCCTTTGATCTAGGCCCGTCTGCCTTAACCATCACCATTGGTTTCGGTCGTAGTCTCTTCCGCGACCAGTTTGGTTTGGCCGACAAACTGCCGGATGAATTCACCGAGATGCCGCCAATGTCCAACGACTTCCTCAACCGCGAGCAGTCCGAGGGCGACCTTTGTATCCAGGCCTGTTCGAATGACCCCCAAGTGGCTACTCACGCAATGCGCAATCTGACCCGCTTGGCTGTGCCCGACGCGGTGCTGCGCTGGACCCAAATCGGTTTCGGCAAAGCCGCCGTGACCACCCGCGAGGAGACCACACCGCGCAACCTCTTCGGGCAGAAAGACGGCACCGCCAATATCCGCGCTGAGGACAACGAAGCATTGGACGAGCATGTCTGGATTCCTTCCGACTCCTCCCAGCCTTGGGCAGCCGGCGGTTCCTATCTGACGGCCCGACGCATCGCCATGAATATCGAGGTCTGGGACACCCTTCAGCTCTCAGAGCAAGAACGCGTCACCGGCCGCGATAAGTTCGAAGGCGCCCCGCTGAGCGGCACTAAAGAATTCGACGAACCCGACTTCGCCGCGACCAATGAACGCGGACGCCCCGTCATCGACCACGGCTCCCACGTGTTCAACGTGCACCCTGACCAGAACGGCGGCATCCGCATGCTGCGCCGCGCTTTCAACTTCGTCGATGGCTCCAATGAGCAGGGCCGCCTTGACGCCGGCTTGTTCTTCATCGCATTCACGCGCACCGTCGACAGGTTCGCCACCGTGCACCAGTCCATGTCACGCGACGAGATGTTCCTGGAGTATCTCAAGACCACGAACACTGGCACTTATCTCATCCCGCCTGGCGTGGGCGAGACCGGTTTCGTCGGGGAAGGAATGTTCGCTTAAGCGCGCATGGGGCCTGTCTTTTGTAAAGTCGGCCCCATGAAAGCCCTCAAGGCAATCGGAAAGTTTCTGCTCTGGGCACTGGCTGTCATCCTCGTATTGGTGCTCGTGGTCGTCGGGCTGCGCGCCTACAACGGGAATAAATACCCGATCACGCAGTCCGCAGGCGGGGACATGAGCTCCGATAAGTCCTCGTACGAGACCTCGGAGCACATCACCGCCATCGAGGGTGAGTATCTCAATGGCTTCCACTTCCGCCCGACTGAAAAGAAGCACCGCGGTGTGATCGTGGTCTACGGCGGATCGGAAGGCTCCCCCAATTACAACCGCGCAAAACAGCTTTTCGACGCCGGCTACGAAGTCTTAAGCCTCTACTTCTTCGGCCAACCGAATCAGAAACCCACCCTCGCCAACATCCCACTGGATCAGTTCGACGAGGTCACCTCCTACATCAACGAGCATGTCGAGGATCCTGCCCCACTGACTGTCATCGGTGCATCCAAGGGTGCGGAATTCGCTGAACTACTCGCTGCGCGTGGCTGCCCGGTGGACAATGTCGTCGCCTACGCACCAGCCCACTACTCATACAGCGGTCTGGACTTCACAGGCGGGGAGGATCTGCCGTCTTTCACCGATAAGGGTGAGACGGTGGAGTATGGGTCGTTTAGGAAGTCGTCGATAAGCGCTGGTGCGAAAATGTTCTGGGACATGGCCACGGGCTACCCGGTCTCCTACCGCGCAACATATGAGGGCACCGCAGCCAACGCTAATGCGCCGATCGACCTGTCTGATTTCGACGGCAACGTGCTGCTCTTTGCCGGTGAGGCGGACCAGATGTGGCAATCCGACGTTGCCGCGCGTGCGCTGGCCGAACAGGGCGACAATATTGAAGCGCACATCTACCCCGATGCTGGGCACGTCTTCTTCCCCAAGTCTGACGAGCAACCGAATGGCTGGCAGATCATGTTCGGCGGCACTGACGAAGGCAACCGCGCCGCCCACGACGACGCGGAAGAGATTCTGCGCGAACGGCTCGCGCAGTGGCATTCCTGATCACGCGGCTTTGGAGTGGGCGCGGAGAATGCGGCGGAGATCCCTAACGAGCTTCCCGCTCACCACATCGCCCCACCCGGCGCGCACCACACTGAACCCAAGGGCCTGGATCTCGTGCTGGCGATCAAGCTGGCGGAGCAACACCGTGACCCCATCGCCGTAGGTGCCATCAGACTTAATCCGCCCATCAAATTCAACGACAAGCCACCCATTAATCAGCATGTCCACGGACGCGAAGCGCTGCTGCGCAAACCTATCCTCGAAGACGACCCCCACCTGAAACTCAATCGAATGCGCCTCCGGGATCTCCGCCCGCAACACCGCGTCACGGCCGATCGTCTCCAACGGGCTTTGCGACGTCCCCGCACTCCACCCCACCAACCCCTCAAACCCTCGAATTCCATTCGCCCTGGGCAGCATTCTTTTAGCAGCATTCAGCAACGCCGCCTGAGAAATCTGCTGGTGAAAACGCAAATGCTCCATGGGCACCAGTGCGTCTAGCCGACCGTAGTAGCGGTAAATATCAAACAACACCTGGATCAGGTGCACAGTTGCAATGCCGTTGCTTTCCTGCACTAGATCTTGCCGAATGTTCCCGCCGCGGTAGACCACCCGTGGATCCTTCGGTTGCTTCCCCGGCTTCGCCCCCGATAGATAACGCAGGTCCACCGCCTCCACCCACTCCAACGTGGGCAGCCCCATAAGCCGTGCTGCCGCTGGTCCTGTAACTGCCGCACGTGGAAACGCCCCCGCTATGTCCCTGATCTCCCCCAGGCTCAACCCCTGTCGTTTTCTGTATTTCCCCCTCATGTTTTAGAGGTTTCCCGATCAGCGGCGGTTATGCGAGGGAACAATGTCCACTTGAGTGTGCACTACCCGCGGGGCGCATCCCCTCCCTGCATGCGGGTTAGTCCCGTTTCAGTTGTGCGCCACACCAGTCACAGCCCACCTGGGGTTTTGCCGAGCCCGGTTCGGACGGGACTAACCCACCCTCAAAACGGCGGTGTAAGCGGTAGCTCCACTGCCCCAGAACGACGAGGCAACCGTGCAAAAAGCGAAAACCCGCTCCGAAGAGCGGGTTGAGAAACAAAAGACTAGAGCGTCTTCGGCGCCGGGATCTCCTCGGTCTCGCCAGTCTCCTCGTAGCGGGCGAGGATGTCGATGCGACGCTGGTGGCGCTCCTCAACCTGGTGGTCGGGGCCAATACCTACGAAGGCGTCGACGATAGCCAGGGTCTCCTCCAGCGAGTGCATGCGACCACCGATACCGATGAGCTGGGCGTTGTTGTGCTCGCGAGCTAGCTGCGCAGTCTCAACGGACCAAGCGAGAGCGCAGCGGGCGCCCTTCACTTTGTTCGCGGCGATCTGCTCGCCGTTGCCGGAACCACCTAATACGAGGCCGAGGGACTCCGGGTCAGCGACGGTCTTTTCCGCTGCGGCGATGCAGAACGCCGGGTAATCATCGGCGGCGTCGTACTCATGCGCACCGCAGTCGATGACCTCAAAGCCCTTGGCCTTGAGGTGCTCAGCAATCTGGTTCTTCCGCTCGAATCCGGCGTGGTCTGCTCCAAGGTAAATACGCATGGTGCACAGCCTACGGGAAAACCGGCGGCTAGAGCGCTTAGACCTGCGGGTCTTCGGTACGCGAGCGCTTCAGCTCGAAGAAGTACGGGAAGGAGGCTACCCCGACGGTGTGGTCGAAGAGCTCGCCGGCTTCCTCGCCGGTAGGCACGCGGGTGATCACGGGGCCGAAGAAGGCATTGTCGTCGAGCTTGATCACTGGGGTGCCCACGTCGTCGCCGACTTCGTCCATTGCGGACTGGTGGCAGGAGCGCAGCTGCGCATCATAGGAATCGTCGTTAGCCACGGAGGCGAAGGAGGCATCCAGGCCGACCTGTTCAAGGGCCTGCGCGATGACGGAGTCGTAGGCGCCAAAGCCCTGTTTGCCACTCTCGCCACCAGGGTGGACCAGGGTGCCCATGGCGGTGTACAGCTCGTCGATCTTCTCCGGAGCTTCGGCTTTCACTTTCGCGAAGACGCGAGCCGGGCCCCAGTTGGCTTCCATTTTGGCGGCGTAGTCGGAAGGGATGTCGCGGCCGTCGTTAAGTACGGAGAGCGACATGGGTACCCAGTCCACGCTGATGTCGCGGACTTTTTCTACCTCTTTGATCCAGCGAGAGGTCAGCCAGCAGAACGGGCAGGATACGTCGAACCAGAAGGTCACTTTTTGAGTCATGATGCCAAGGGTACGTTGGAACGCATGAAAGCAAATCTGTTTCGATCTGACGCACAGCACCGCGCGGAGCTTATCAGCGACGTGCGCTACACCGTTGACCTCGACATTACGGGCGCGGAAACATTCACGTCCAGCACGAAGGTGACGTTTGAATCGAAAGAGGGTGAGACGTTCTTTGATCTCATCGCGGATGATTTCAAGGCCACGCTCGACGGCACGCTTATCGACGGCCGCACCCTCCCCCTCTCCCCTGGTTCCCACGAGCTGGTGGTCGAGGCGACCCACACGTACTCGCGAACGGGCGAGGGCCTGCACAAGTTTACCGACCCGGCTGACGGCAAGGATTACCTGTACACCCAATTCGAGCCGGCAATGGCGATGCGCACCTTTGCCTGCTTCGATCAACCTGACCTCAAGGCGAGCTATAAGATTTCGGTGACCGCACCGGAGCGCTACGTCGTGGTACTCAACGAAGCGGTGGAGCGCACCGACAACGGCGACGGCACCGCCACGACCCGCACGACGCTCGACTACCCGCTGTCGACCTATCTCATTTGCGTGTGCGCCGGCGAATTCGAGCGTGTTTCTGACACGTACACCTTTACCGATAACGGCAAGGAGCGGACGATCGAACTTGGCCTGTACGCCCGCGCCAGCCTGATTCCACATATGGATTCGGAGCGCCTGTTCAAACAGACGAAGGACGGTTTCGATTTCTACCATGAGAAATTCGGCCGCACCTACCCGTTCGGCGACAAGTACGACCAGATCTTCTGCCCTGAGTACAACATGGGCGCGATGGAGCACGTCGGTGCGGTGACCTACCGGGACGAGTACGTTTTCACGTCCGAGCCGACTCCTTACCGTCTTGAGCGCCGCAACGACACGATCCTCCACGAGATGGCCCACATGTGGTTCGGCGACCTTGTCACTATGAAGTGGTGGGATGATCTGTGGCTCAACGAGTCGTTTGCCACGTGGTCCGCGGCAACAGCCCAGGTGGGCATCGGTGAGTACCCGGAGGCATGGACGACGTTCGCCTCGGTGGAAAAGGCATGGGCCTATAACCAGGACCAGCTACCGTCAACGCACCCGATCGCGGCGGATGCGCCTGATATTGAGACGGCGGAGCAGAACTTCGACGGCATCACCTACGCCAAGGGTGCCAGCGTGCTCAAGCAACTTCAGGCCTATGTCGGCTACGAGGAATTCTTCGCCGGGGTTCGCACGCACTTTGACAATCACGCCTACTCCAATGCTGAGTTCGCGGATTTGCTCGGGGCGCTCGAGGAGGCGTCGGGACGCGACCTGTCCGACTGGGCGCAGCAGTGGCTGCGCACCACAGGAGTGTCTCGCCTGCGTCCGGAGATCTCCGCGGACAGCTTCGCCGTTGTGCAAGAGTCCGATGTTTTGCGCACGCACCGTGTCCGCGTCGGCCTGTACTCGCTTATCGACGGCTCCGTCACCCGCACCAAACAAGTAGAACTGGATGTCTCCGGTGAGCGCACCGAGATCCCTGAGCTGGCGGGCGTGGAGCACGACCTCGCACTGGTCAACGACGATGACCTCACCTACTGCCTCATGGGGCTGACCGAGGAGCATCAGCGTTTCGCCTTGGAACACCTCGGCGACATCGAGGATTCTCTCGCACGCACTCTCGTGTGGTCGTCGTTGTGGGAGTCCGTGCGTGACGGCTTCCTGCCCGCCCGTCAGTTTGTCCAGCTGGTGGCACGCTTTGCCCGCCAAGAGACTCACCCGAGTGTGCAGGAGCGTCTGCTCGCCCAGGCAACCCAGGCAGTCAAGCAGTACGTCGCCGAAGACTGGCGCGCCGAGGGCATGGCGCTGCTCAACACTGCTTTCCGGGGTGCTGAACCTGCTGTCATCTTCGACCGGGCCCTGGCTCGCCTCACCCCGGAAAAGGAGACGGTGGATCACTTCACCACGCTGTTGGAGACCTCAGATAACCAGGAAACCCGCTGGCTCGCACTGACGAACCTCATCGCGGCTGGTCAGTTGCCGGTATCGGCTGCTGAGGATGAAAAGGACTCCTCCTCGGAAGGGGCGGTGTCGAGGTTGAGGGCGCGGGCGAGCGTCGATAAGCGATGGGCGTGGGACAAGTTGGTGAGCGAGGATCTCACCAACCTCGAATCCCGTTACCTGATGGATGGCCTGACCTTCACTCGTAAGGGCTTGGAGGGATTGACGGATGAATACTTCCGTGTGGCTCCGCAGCTGTGGGAGCGTCTGTCTAATGAGATGGCGCAGCGCACTCTCGAGGGCATGTATCCGCTGTGGGACGTCTCGGAGGAGGCAATCGCGAAGGCCGATGAGCTGCTGGCTGGTGAGATTCCGGCTGGTTTGCGCCGCATCATCTCTGAGGGCCAGGACCGCGCAGCCCGCGCGCTGCGGAACCGCAAGGTGGACGCACAGGCCTAAGCGAGCGCGGTCCCAAAGGCCTGTGGATCTCGTTTACATCCTTGCCCCGGCAATGAAAACTGACCTGGGCTTTTGCGAG
The DNA here is from genome assembly GCF_947253065.1 of uncultured Corynebacterium sp. GTDB lineage: Bacteria > Actinomycetota > Actinomycetes > Mycobacteriales > Mycobacteriaceae > Corynebacterium. Next base: position 10,435 of record NZ_CAMXWS010000032.1, on the reverse strand, counting down.
CCTCACATGGTCGGTGTGTAAACGAGATCCACTGGATCCTTAAAGCTTCGCGAGCGCCTGATCGAGGTCAGCGATCAGGTCCTCGACATCCTCGATGCCGACCGAGATACGCACGAGCGTCGGCGGCACCTCGAGGGCGGAACCTGCGACGGAGACGTGCGTCATGGTGGCCGGGTGCTCGAGCAGGCTCTCCACGCCGCCGAGGGACTCGGCCAGACAGAACACCTTGGTGGAGCGACAGAAGGTCTTGGCCTGCTCCGCAGTGTTGAAGGCCACGGAGACCATGCCACCGAAGCGGGTCATCTGACGTGCGGCGATGTCATGACCCGGGTGGTCTTCCAAGCCTGGGTAGTAGACGCGGGCGACCTTGTCGGAGGCGTTCAGGTGCTCGGCCACTGCTTCGGCATTGTCGCAGTGCTTGTCCATGCGCACGCTGAGCGTCTTCAGACCGCGGCCAGTGAGGTAAGTATCAAATGGGGACGGGATCGCGCCGACCCAGCCGAAGAAGAAGCGGAGCTGGTCCTCAAAATCATTGAGGGCATCGAAGCTGGCGGCAGTCACGCCGGTGACACCCTGGGAGGTGGAGTCGGCAGGACGGTTCGCGCACACAACACCGCCGATGACGTCAGAGTGGCCACCGATGTACTTGGTGGTCGAGTGCAGCACCACGTCCGCACCGAGCTGCAGCGGCTTCTGCAGGTACGGGGACGCAAAGGTGTTGTCCACGACGAGGGTGGCATCACCCTTGATATCGGCGATCGCCTGGATATCGGCGATGGACAGCAGCGGGTTGGTCGGGGTTTCTACCCAAATGACCTTGGTGTTGTCCTGAATGGCGGCAGCAATCTCGTCGGGGTTGGTGATGTCCACAGGGGTGTTCTCAATCCCCCACTGGCTGAAGATCTGCTGGATCAGGCGGTAGGTGCCGCCGTAGGCATCGTTGCCGATGACGATGTGATCGCCCGGCTTGAGAAGGATGCGCAGCACAGAATCCACAGCGGCCATGCCGGAGGCGAAGGCGACGCAGTAGTCGGCCTTCTCAAGTGCGGCGACGGTCTTCTCCAATGCCGTGATCGTGGGGTTGCCCACGCGGGTGTACTCGTAGCCGTTGCGGGTCACCGCCAGGTCATCTTGCGCGAAGGTGGTCGACGCGTAGATGGGGGTGTTGATCGACCCATAGAGGGAGTCCGGCTCGTATCCGGCATGGATGGAATCGGTGCTAAATCCGGCAGACATCTCAATCCTTTCTGATCTCCTAACGCACAATAGACCAAGCGGTTCATTTTGCTCATGATGGGTGCCGGATTACATTCACAGCGGCTTAAATAGGCGCCTCTCACGCACGCGTAGGATGGGGCCCGATGAACACGAACGCGCAGGACAACCCACAGACGATGTACGAGGCACTTGGCGAGGACTTTTTCCGCCGGCTCGTCGCAGGCTTTTATAAACAAGTGCGTGACGACGACGTGATTGGCCCCATGTACCCCGAAGACGATCTCACAGGAGCAGAAGACCGGCTCCGGTGGTTCCTCGTGCAGTACTGGGGAGGGCCCACCACCTTCAACGAGAAGCGTGGTGCGCCGATGCTGCGCCGGCGTCACTTCCCTTACCCCATCGGGAGGAAAGAGGCTGAGCACTGGCTGGCGTTGATGGAGAATTCCCTCAACCAGTTCACTGAAGATGAACTACTGCCGGCACAGCGAGATGCACTGTGGAACCACATGCAGCGCGTCGCGTACATGCTGATCAACCAGCCGGAAGATCACCCAGGAATGAACCCACAGAGCACCAACCTGATGTAGCAACGACGTCCCGGTCGGGTGCTGGCAGCGGCAAGCTGAACAGAAATAGGTGACCGAAAACGGCACATCGTTAGCTTTGTGAAACTACTATGGCGACATGCCAACTACGGTCACCACCCCTTCCCAGACGTTGCTCACTGCAGTGTCACCGCTGGTTGAAAGCGGGCAGATCGCAGCCCCTTATGCCACGGTGGATATCGCTGCTTTTGACCACAATGCGCAGCAGATGGTCACTCGGTCGCGCGGATTGCCGATCCGAGTGGCGTCGAAATCCCTCCGCAGCACCGACGCATTGCGCCGTGCTCTTTCGCACGACGGCTACCAGGGGATTCTTTCTTATAGCGTGCCTGAGGCAATTCGTCTTGCCCATGCTGGTTTTGATGACATCGTGGTTGCTTATCCGAGCGTGAATAAGACCGCGTTGAGCGAACTGGCTGCAGACGAAAAGCTGCGCGAAACCATCACCGTCATGGTGGATTGCACGGAGCACCTTGACCTGATCGAGTCTGCTGCACAAGGCGCTGGGCCGGTCCGGGTCGCGATTGATTTGGACTGCACGCTGCACCTGCCTGGCGCGGTCATCGGTCCGCGACGCTCCCCGGTTCGCTCGCCGGAGCAGGTGGATGAGTTAGCGCGGGAGATCGTCGCTAAGCGATGCCTACGTCTTGTTGGCCTTATGGCGTATGAGGGGCAGGTCGCGTCTGTGGCGGATGCGGAATCGGGCATCGCGGGTTCGGTGAAGCGCTGGCTGCGGCGTACATCGATGGAGCAGCTCGGGCCGCGTCGGAAAGCGTGCATTGAGGCTGCGCGCGCTGTCGGGGAACTGGAATTCGTCAACGGCGGCGGCACGGGCTCGCTCGATGTGAGCGCTGACGAGGGCACGCTGACGGAGCTTGCTGCCGGATCTGGGTTCTATACCCCGGTCATCTTCGACAATTTCGCCACCGTCAACCACAAAGCATCCGCTTTCTTCATTTGCCAGGTCTCCCGCATCCCGGCACCTGGTTGGGCGACGGTGAACTCGGGTGGCTGGATCGCTTCCGGCCCTCCCGCCGCCGACCGTGTGCCAGCGGCAGTTCACCCCGGTGGGCTGCGCTATTCCGCAACGGAAGGCGCAGGCGAGGTACAAACCCCGCTCCACGGGCCGGGAGCGAACAGCCTTTCCGTCGGCGATCTCGTCTGGTTCCGCCACGCCAAAGCAGGCGAGATGACCGAGCACGTCGACGGAATCGTCGCCGTCCACCCGGACGGCACAGCAGAAATGTGGGACACATACAGAGGAAATGGGTGGACTTTGCGATGAGCACAACGATCAATACTCCTGAAAACCGCACGGGCACCACGTTCAGCAACTGGTCCGGTTCCGTGCAGACGGCGCCAAACTCCTTCTACTACCCCGCCACGATCGAGGAAGTGCAGCACATCGTGCGTACTCTTCCCGCGGGCCAGTCGGTCCGCACGGTCGGCGGCGGTCACTCCTTTACACCCGTCGCGGCCGGTACTGATGCGATGATCAGTCTGGACAAGCTCGCCGGCATCGTGAAGGTAGACACGGAGACCAAACGCGTCCGCTTCCTCGCCGGCACGCGCCTGCACCGCATTCCGGAATACCTCCAACCATTCGGGCTCGCGCTGGCCAACCAGGGCGACATTGACGTCCAGTCCGTCGCCGGCGCGATCTCCACATCCACGCACGGCACAGGCATCAATTGGACCGGGTTCGCAGGCACAGTCACTGGCCTTTCGCTTATCGACGCCAGCGGGCAGCGCCTCGACTACTCCATCGACACCGACCCCGACGCCCTGCGCCTGGTGACTGTCTCGCTGGGTGCACTCGGTGTCATCGTCGAGGTGGAGATGCAATGCGTCGACGCCTTCGACCTGCTGGCAGAAGAAGGCGCTGAAAGCCTCGATACGGTGCTCGATTCCTGGGAGGAGCGCTCCCGCGCAGTTGACCACTATGAAGCATTCTGGTTCCCTCACACCGACCGCGCGATGGTGAAATCCAATACTCGTCTCGCCCCCGGTGCCCCGGCACCAGGTGGCGAGCCGAAGGTACGCGGCAAATTCACCCGCTTCATCGAGGATGACCTGATCGGCAACGGCGCTTTCGCCGCCTCCCTGGCAGTCGCCCGCGCAATTCCGCGCGCCGCGCCCATGCTGAACAACATCGCGGCAGGCGCCATGGCGGCGAACCGTTACCGCTCGCGCGCCCACGACGTGTTCGCGACCCCGCGCCGGGTCCGCTTCCACGAGATGGAATTCGCGGTACCACTCGAGGCCGGACCGGAAGCAGTCCGCGAGATCAACCGGGAATTTGAGCGCCGCAACTGGCTTATCCCTTTCCCGCTTGAGCTGCGCACCACCGCCGCTGATGACGTCGCACTGTCCACCTCTACTGGTCGTGAGTCGATGTATATCGCGTTCCACGTCCCGAAGGCCATGAATCCGCACGAGTACTTCCCACACATTCAGGACGTGCTGAAGGCTGCCGGCGGGCGTCCGCACTGGGGCAAGATGCACACTCTTGGACGGGAAGATTTCGCCGAAATGTACCCACGTTTTGACGAATTCTGCACGCTGCGTGAGCAGATGGACCCCAGCCGCAAATTCGGGTCGGCACACCTGCGTCAGCTGTTCGGTTAACTAGCTCATTTGCTAGTTAACTAGCTGGCTAGCCGAACAGGTTGATCCCGCCGGAGGTGTAATAGACGCTGCCGAAAGGTGCGTCCAGGCGGATCCATCGGCCGGAAGTGGAAATACGCAGGTGACGCGGGATCTCCACCGGTGCGCTCGGCCCGGGGATAAGGCCGAGCGAGGTGCAGGTGAAGATCATGCGCATCGGCACATCAACGGGAGCACCAGCGTTCTTCTCGGTATCTGCGGTGAGCACGATCTGTTCGAGCAGCGAACGTGGCGGGCCCAGCGGGCCGGAGAACTGTCGCGCCAAACGCCGACCTTGGTCCGCGAGGTCGCGCACCACGTTGACGGGCACGATATCGCGCTGGACATAACCCGTTTTCGGTGGTAGTGCGCCGAGCCAATTCGCATCACGCGCCGGACCGATCTCAAGCGTGCCACTGCCTGGCCCATGGGCCAGTGCATCACGCAGGTCCTTCAGCGACACCACTGCCCCATCACGAGACGCCTGTCCAGCGATACGGCGGGAGGCGACACAGCGAAACGGGGTGGTCACATAGACATCGACGGCGGGAGTGTCGGTGTTGGCACCCAACGTCGAAAAGCGTGCGGAGCCTGTGTCTTCCAGGTGAAGCGCACGCTCAACGAGTGCTTTCAGCCCAGCCGCACCTGACTCAATAGTGAGGCTTTCGCTAGCCACTACTTTGCGGTCTCGCTGTTGCCGGAATTCAAAATCCCGCGTTCCTGCTGCGTGATCTCGCGTGGCGATGCTGTGGACAGATCCACTGCGACAAGCACCGTCTTTACAACACCGCACACGCGGCCCTGGCGGTCCTTCAGGTCCTGCTGGGTCTTGAACGACGTGTTGCCGATCTCCGTGACAGTTGTTTCGACCTCCACCTCGGCCGTATCCGCCATGACTGGACGCAGGTAATCGATCTCCACATGGCGCACGAACACACCAAACTCCTGCTTCTGGTCAGCGAAGTTCTCGCGCATGAAGGCGATACGTGCCTCCTGCGAAATATCCAGGAATTTGCAGTTATTCAGGTGGTCATAACGGTCGAAATCATTCCACCGCAGCGTGATGCGCTGAATATTGTTCGGTGCACTTCCAGTCATGTGTCCGCGAATCCTTTCTTGTGAATATGTACACCCCCGGGCGGTAGTGCACGGGGGTGAGTGGAGGTTTAACGCGTCAGCTTACGGTGCGTGACGCGAGACGGCTTGGCAGCTTCCTCGCCGAGACGCTCCACCTTATTGGCCTCGTAGTCGCCGAAGTTACCTTCGAACCAGAACCACTTACCTTCCTCAATATTGCCTTCCCAGGCGAGGATGTGGGTACAAGTTCGGTCAAGGAACCAGCGGTCGTGCGAAATGACCACGGCACAGCCCGGGAATTTCTGCAGAGCATTCTCGAGCGAACCGAGGGTTTCCACATCGAGGTCGTTAGTCGGCTCATCGAGCAGAATCAGGTTTCCGCCCTGCTTGAGCGTGAGAGCCAGGTTCAAACGGTTGCGCTCACCACCGGAGAGAACCTTCGACGGCTTCTGCTGATCCGGCCCCTTGAAACCGAATGCCGACAGGTATGCACGCGACGGCATCTCGTTCTGGCCAACGTGAATGTAATCCAGGCCGCCGGAGACAACCTCCCAGACCGTCTGCTCCGGATCGATATTCTCGCGGTTCTGGTCGACATAGGAGATCTTCACGGTCTCGCCGACCTCGACGGAACCAGAATCCGGCTCTTCGAAACCAACGATGGTCTTGAATAGCGTCGACTTACCCACACCGTTCGGGCCAATCACACCGACGATGCCGTTACGCGGCAGCGTGAAAGACAGATCCTTGATCAAGGTGCGACCATCGAAGCCCTTGTTCAGGTCCTTGACCTCCACGACCTTGTTGCCCAGACGCGGCGGGGTCGGGATCTGGATTTCTTCGAAGTCAAGCTTGCGGTACTGCTCCGCCTCAGCTGCCATCTCCTCGTAACGCTCCAGACGAGCCTTATTCTTCGCCTGACGTGCCTTCGGCGAGGAACGGACCCACTCCAGCTCGCCCTTCAGGCGCTTCTGCAGTTTCTGGTCCTTCTTGCCAGCCACCTCGAGGCGCTCAGCCTTCTTCTCCAGGTAGGTAGAGTAATTGCCCTCGTACGGGTAGAGCTTGCCGCGGTCCACCTCACAGATCCACTCCGCGACGTGGTCCAGGAAGTAACGGTCGTGGGTGACGGCCAGGACAGCGCCCGGGTAATCCTGGAGGTGCTTCTCCAGCCAGAGGACGGACTCGGCGTCCAGGTGGTTCGTAGGCTCATCAAGCAGCAGCAGGTCCGGCTGGGTAAGCAGCAGCTTTGCCAGTGCCACGCGACGCCGCTCACCACCGGAGAGGTTGGTCACGGGCGCATCGGACGGCGGGCAGCGGAGAGCCTCCATCGCCTGCTCAATCTTGGAGTCAACCTCCCACGCATCAGCGGCGTCGAGTTCCTCCTGCAGTTTGCCCATTTCTTCCATGAGCTCATCGGAGTAATTCGTGGCCATCTCCGCCGCGATCTCCTCGAAACGCTGCTTCTTTTCGAAGATCTCGCCCAGACCTTCTTCGACGTTCTCACGAACCGTCTTCTCTTCATTCAGCGGCGGCTCCTGCAGCAAAATGCCGACAGTTGCGCCCGGGTCCAGGAATGCCTCACCGTTATTCGGCTGGTCAATGCCCGCCATGATCTTCAACAGCGAGGACTTACCCGCGCCGTTCGGGCCCACGACACCGATCTTGGCGCCCGGGTAAAAGGCCATCGTGACATTGTCCAAAATGACCTTGTCACCGACGGCCCTGCGAACGTTCTTCATCGTGTAGATGAACTCGGCCACTTAAGCTCCCCTTTACATGCGTGTAGGTGGATAAACGTAAATCACCACAAAGGGTACATCACGCACCTAACACAAGAACCGGAGCAGTGGCCGACCATGGCAGTGCGCGCACAACCGATGGATCGAAGTGTGTGCGCCCCGAAAACACTAGCCGGCCGGCACCGGAGCCGGTTCTTTCTTTTCCGACTGGCTCGATTCCGCCTCCCGGTCGGCAAAGCTCATTTCCTCTGCCGTTCCACTGCGCTCCAGAACGCCATCTGCCGCCGCAGTCGCGCCCGGCGCGCCACTGCTGCCGTTGACACCGTTGGCACCGCTGGAGCCGTTTCCGCCGTTGGTGTTGATCGTGCCGTTTTCCTCAACAAGATGGTCACGGGTTTTCACCTCAACGTCATTCATGCCATCCAACGTGCGCTTCTGCACACTGGTCGAGCGCGAAGATACCTGAAAGCGCGTCAGTTCAAGGGCGATCTGATTCGCCTTGATCAAGTGCTTATAACGGCTCTTGCCGTCCTGGTCCGTCCACTTCTCAGAGACCAAGCGGCCAACGACAACTACGGGCATGCCTTTTACCAGCGACACATGGGTGTTCACGGCCAGCTGACCCCAGCATTCAACGTCGATATAAAGCAGATCCGTATCAGCCCACTGAGCATTGCCGTTCGCATCCTCCGAATCAGTGCGCACACGGCGACTCGTAGCCACCCGCATACGGGTCAAGGTGCTGCCAGTATCAAAGTTCATGCAAACAGGATCATCGGTGAGGTTGCCGGACAGGGTGATGGGAAGTTGGGACATGGTTTCTAACCTTTCTGTTGTCAGGCGTATCGCCTGATTCTTTGTGCAGCCATCCGCCACTTTTTGGCGGTGACACTTCCACCATTTCCCACAGATGCACCCACCCGCGACTGGGAAAGAAAAAACCTGTGGATAACTCACCGTTATCCACAGGCATGTGGGGGTCGACCTGTCGTCGAAAAGCGTGCTCCTAGCGGCCCGCGCGTTTCGAATGTTCTGCGTACTGCGCAAGCATCTCGTTATAGGCTCGCCACTGCTCATCGTCGGACTCGTCTTCTTGCTTATCGATCGAACGCGCATCAGCCCTGTCCTCACGCAGCCAACCGAACAGCAAAATGACAAATACGAGCGCCATCGGGAAACCGCCGGATGCCCAACCGATGCCGCCGCCTGCCTTCTGGTCACGCAGCAAGTCCGGGTCCCACGGCAATGCGAGACTGTTATAGAAATCCTCCGCCAAAATGTAATTGAGCTGCATCAAATACACGCCCATGAACAGGTGAATCGGCATGGAGAACACGAACCACGCGAAGCGAATCACGGTTGGGCGGCGCTCCGGCAGCTCGTCTGGGCCGATGAGCTCCCAGAAGTAGAAGAAGCCAGAGAAGAGGAAGACCACATTCATGATCAAGTGGCCGGCGTGCTCTGACACTGCGAATTCGTAGAACGACGGGAAGACGTACAGCACGTAGAAAATGACTAGGAACTGCACCGTCGACACCGGCGGGTAGGTGATCACCTTGAGGAAGGTGGATTTCTCAAAAGCTTCCACCCACGCACGCGCATTGAACTGCCCAGCGGGATACGCTTCCTTGACCAGCGTCAGCGGTGCGCCGAGGACGAGGAAGACAGGCACCCCCATGGACAAGATCATGTGCACGACCATGTGCACAGAGAAGCTCGCCGGCATGTACATGCCAATGCCTGAAGACGTGGTCACCGCAGTCATCGCACAACCCGCGAGCCACCATGCCGTGCGCGATGGCTTCCAACCATCAACGCGACGGACAAGGTGCAGGTAGTAGATGGCCAGCAGAATCGCAATGACGCTGAAGAAGACCTCAAAACGCCACATGGTGAACACGTTGAAGAAAGTAGGTGCAACCTCAAGGTTGTAGCCCATCTGGATCTGCATTGTGGTGAGATCAGGCTCCAAAGGAGCAGGCGGCGGGGTACGCCCCATGGACACAGCAACGCCAGTTACCGCGCCCATCACAAGCGTTTCGACGACCGCCAGGCGCGCAAACGCCCCCGGTTTCTTCCCCAGTTGCGGAATGGTCAGCTGCCGGTGAGCAAAGCCGAACAATCCCAGCACAGCCAAACCAATGACCTTGAGCAGCACCGTCCACCCATAAGCAGTTGACGTCAGGTCGGAGAACTGCACGCGGATCAGCGCATTGACCACACCGGAGACCAGCAAGGTGACAAAGGAGAACAATGCCACCATCGAATACCTGCGCACCGCACGCGGCATATCCGGGCCCAAACGACGCCCATGGGCAATCAGTGCCATCAGGCCACCGACCCACAACAACATGAACACCAAGTGCCACAGGTACGAGTTTGTGCCGTAGTCATGGTTACCGCCCGACGCCGAGTGACCCGACAACCCCAGCGGAATGATCGTCATGATCGACCCGATGAACAGTGGCACCTGCGAACTCCAGGACCTGCAGTTGAAACCAAAACCAGCGACAACCGTTGCGATCAGCCCCACGATCAACCAGATCTTCGCTTCCGCCACACGGTCCAGCGCCGTGACCCACATCTCCGGGGAGAACATCACATTCGTCAACGGCGTACCGGACACATCCGACAACACCAGCGGGATCATCACCAGCGAAATGAGCACAACACCCGCACTCGCCCACGCAGCGGTCCGTGCGGCGATATGACCATCAACAGTCAGGCGGGCATCGGCCAGTTCATCCTTGTCCGGCGGGATCAAAAACGCGGAAAACAAAAACGAGCCAGCAGCCAACGCCGCCAACAGCCACGCCACACCGCGCAACGCCGGCAAACCAGCCGTGGTGAGCACTCCTGGATCCGGAATACCCAACGCCGCGAGCGAGCCGCCCACAAATGAATACGACAACGCACCAGCGACCAACGCCCCGACGGCCAACACCGCGAGGTAGATCGGCCACGCCGACTGCACCGCTTTCTTTCCCGACATGGCAATCACCCTACTTTCGATGGAGGACAATATGGAAAGCCGCACCCCGTGCGCTACGATGAGTTCCGCCCAAAACGCATGCTCTGTATGCCAAACCGGGCAAGCCCCCATAGCTCAGTGGATTAGAGCATCCGGTTTCTACCCGGCTGGTCGCGGGT
>NZ_CAMXWS010000031.1 GCF_947253065.1 uncultured Corynebacterium sp. | reverse complement strand
CCAACCGTCTTTCACCGTCGTGCAGACCAATGAGCTGGAAAAACCCGGCAATTTCATTCAACCGGAATCATTCGTGCTCACCGTTGGTGCTGCATTCCGTGACCGCGAGGAGGACCTGCACAATTACATCGCGCACCTTGCTGGGAAAGGGGCTGTGGCCATTGGTTTTGGCATCAGCAGCGTGTTCGACGCGGTGCCTGAAGCGGTGGTGGACAGCGTGCGCGAACAGGGGATTGGGCTGTTTGAGGTCTCCCGGCCCGTGCCATTCTCTCGGATCTTGAGCGCGGTCAACGACGAACGGCACCGCCGCACCACCGCGGAACAACAACAACGCGACCACGCCCAGCAGCTCTTGCTGCAAGCCCAAGAAAAACTCACCCGGACAGCGACTTCTGGCGAACTGAGAGCACTGACGCGCGATGCGGCGGAAGCGCTGGAAGCACGGGTGAGAATCAAAGACCCAAATGGGCGACTGCTCGCCGAACAGGTCTCACGCAGCTTCAACGCCATGAAGAAGACCTATTCGAGCTCCTACAAGATCAGCTCCGAGACCCAACAGCCATACACGGTTGAGGTGACGTCTACGCGGGCGATCACTGATGAAGACCGTTCGCTGATCCGCCACTACGCTGGACTCGCCGCCACGCTTCTAGCCCGGCCAGCGCAATTGCGACGTATACACAATCAGCTCAATTCCTTCGCGCTTCGGCTCCAGCTCGGCATCAACGACGGGGCAGACGACTCCAGTGATCTTTATGCCGACACGTTGGATTCGCCTCTCGACGCTGACGGTTTCACCCGCCCCATCGTCATTGCCGCACAATCCCGCCTTGCGATGCAGACGGTGTGGGAAAAGCTAGATAGGGAAGCACAACAGCGCGATGAACTCCTGCACGCGCTCAATATTTCCGAGGCTGCTTTCCTGCTCGCTGTCCGGCCGGAGGCGAGCGTGCGCAGTGTCTTGGATGATCTTGGCGAGCACAGCGATCGCGTCCGCATCGCCGTGGGAAGTCCGGTGCAGTTGAAGCAATTGACTCTCGAGCAAATTGACCAGCTGGCCTTAAGAACAAAAACGCTCAAGCCCGGTGATGTCGCCCAAACCAATGATTCGGGCTTGCCGTGGCTGCGTGAACCGGGAGTCGCAGAGGCACTCGCTGCCCGGTACGAGGAGATCTTTGGTCGGCTTGTCAGCTATGACGCCGCCCATGGGACGGATTATGAAATCACGTTGGCACAGTATCTGCGGCACAGTGCCCAGCTGGGTGGCACTGCCGAGGCACTCGGGGTGCACCGGCACACCGTGCGCACCCGGATCGCCAAAATTCAGAAGCTGTGTGAGATCAGCCTGGACAACCCCGCTCATTTCAGCGAGGCCTACCTGGCCATGACCGCATTCGCGCCTTAGGCGCGTGCGCGTCGGGCCAAGGTATTGCCCAGCGACTGGATGGCCTGGACGATGATGATCAAAATGACCACCGTCATCAGCATCGCCAGCGAATCGAATTGCTGGTAGCCATAAGAGATAGCCAGGTCACCAACACCACCGCCGCCGATTGTGCCGGCCATGGCCGTTGCAGAAATCAGACCGATCGTGGCCGTAGTGACAGCCAGGATGATCGAGGACTTCGCCTCCGGCAGCAGGAAGTACCGGATGGTCTGGAACAAGCTGGCACCCATGGAATCAGCCGCTTCGGTGATGCCGGCGTTCACCTCAAGCAGAGACTGCTCGATCAGACGTGCAATGAAGGGCGCGATGTACAGGGTCAACGGCACCAGCGCCGCGGTGGTGCCAATCGCGGTACCAGCGATCACACGAGTAAATGGACTAATCGCCACCAGCAAGATGATGAACGGCAAGGAACGAATAATGTTCACGCACACATTCAGCGCACCGTAAATCACCTTGTTCGGCTTCAACCCGCCAGGACGGGTGATCACCAGGGCCAATGCCAGCGGAATACCCAAAAGGGCACCGAGGAACAGCGAAATGCCCACCATGTAGAGGGTCTCGCCGAAGGAATCGATGTACATCTCCGGGGTGACACGCGAACCAGTGGTGTCACGCCACCAAGAATTGAGCTGATTCATTTTCGGATTACACCTCGTATTTCTTCACCAGTGCACGCGAGAGAGCCTCACGTGCAGTGGCATCGAGTTCAGGTGGGATGACGGTGTCCACGAATTTCCGCGTCAGCTCATGCTGCGGGTTCGCAAAAACCTTGGCCACCGGGCCAGATTCCACGAGCTGGCCTTCAGAGAGCACCGCGACATTGTCGGCCAGACGGGCGATCACGTCGATCTGGTGGGTGATGATCAGAATCGTCACACCCAGTTTCTCATTGATATTGCGCAGCAGATCGAGGATCTGATTGGTGGTGATGGGGTCGAGGGCGGACGTTGGTTCGTCGCAAAGCAGCATCGTGGGGTCGGTGACCAGCGCACGTGCGATGCCCACGCGTTGCCGCTGACCACCGGAGAGCTGGCGTGGCTTGTGGTCGGCGCGATCGGTCAGGCCGACCATCTCGAGGACCTCGGCGGTGCGGCGCTCGATCTCGGCCTTCGGCGCCTTGACCAGCTTCAGTGGCGTAGCCACGTTTTCAGCGACCGTCTTAGTTTCCAAAAGGTTGACGCTTTGGAAGACCATGGCGACTTTCCGGCGCAGCTCGCGCAGCTCAGACGTACCAAGAGCGGAAGGATTCTGCCCGTGGACCGTCACCGTGCCAGTGCTCGGTGTCTCCAGGCCATTGACCATTCGGATCAGCGTGGACTTGCCGGCACCCGAGGTGCCCACAACACCAGTGACACTTCCTTCCGGGACGGAGAAAGTGATGTCATCCAGCGCGGTGAATGTCTTATCGCGCGTCGGGAACACCTTGCCGACATGGTCGAATACGACAGCGTCAGTCATGAAAACTCAGTTCGCTTATTTCAGGGAATCGGGGAGGAACCAGTAGTTGTTCTCGTTCTGGGAGTCGAAGAACTCCTTGAACTCTTCCGAACGGTAGGCATCAGAAACTGCCTGTACCCACGGCTTGTCTTTCTTGTCCTCGGTGGTCACTGCAACGAGGATCAGCTCTGGACGCAGCTCCTCCTGGAAGACCTGCAGCTTCGGGTCGAGGTTAGCGGAGTAGCTCATCGAGCCCGGAATAGCAGCCCAGTCCAGATCCGGCAGGGAGCGGGACAGGTTCGCGGAATCCATCGGCTCAATCTTCAGGTTGTGCGGGTTTTCCGCAATATCGGACTCTGCGAGAAGAGCTTCGTCGGCGTCGTCGCGGAGGGTGATCCAGCCGGCGTCGACAAGCATGTGGATCGCACGGGACTTATTCGAGCCGTCGAGTGGAATACCAACGGTCTGGCCGTCAGCGACCTCGTCCAAAGACGTGTACTTCTCGGAGTACAGGCCAGCAGGAACGGTCGGGACCTCGGTAATAGAAGTCAGGTTTGCACCCTTCTCCTCGTTAAACACCTTCATCCACGCGGTGTGCTGATCAACGTTGAGGTCGGCAGAACCCTCCGCGAGAGCGGTGTCAGCCTGGGTGAGGTCGGTAAAGCTCTGGAAATCCACCGTGTAGCCCTCATCCTCCAGGATCGGGGCTACGCCTTCCTCGAAGAGCTCGGAGTACGGGCCCGGTGAGGTAGCAACGCGGATGGTCTTGTCATCTCCAGCATCGTTGCTATCGCTCGATCCGCATGCGGCGAGACCGAGCGTGAGTGTGCCAGCGAATACAGCTGCGGTGACCTTCTTGAACATGAAGAAGTCCTTTCAGATAGCTATTTTTAACGTTAGATCATGATAAACAGCACGGTTCATTAAAGCAAGACAGATCAGTCTATAGATGTGGCATGGACACACCCCATCGCGCAGACGCGTACCCTAGTCACCATGACTCAGAAGACTCAGACACTGACGTTCCACACCAACCACGGCGACATCGTCGTCGACCTGTTTGGCAACCACGCCCCGAACACCGTCGAAATCATCACCGGTCTGGCTAAGGGCACCCAGGAATACACCACCAAGAACGCCTCCGGCTCCAACGAAGGCCCGTTCTACGACGGCGCGATCTTCCACCGCATCATCCCCGGCTTCATGATCCAGGGCGGCGACCCGACCGGCACCGGCACCGGCGGCCCGGGCTTCCAATTCGCAGACGAGTTCCACCCGGAGCTCCAGTTCGACCGCCCGTACCTGCTCGCCATGGCTAATGCCGGCCCGGGCACCAACGGCTCCCAGTTCTTCATCACCGTTGCTCAGACCCCGCACCTGAACAACCGCCACACCATCTTCGGTGAGGTCACCGACGAGGCATCGCAGAAGGTCGTCGACGAAATCTCCAACGTGCAGACCGGTCGCATGGACCGCCCGGTCGAGGACGTTGTGATCAACTCCGTCACGGTTTCCGATTAATTGAACCGCGTCCTTTCCGGCGCCCCCGCCACAGCCACCATTGCGTCGCTGTGTGTGGGGGCGTTCATCATTGCAGCATTCCAAGCACATTCGCTTATCGACGTCATCTGGACCTCCCGCACCGGCACCGCCACCGTGCTGTGGGGCCCCTTCGTGGCGAATGAACCCTTAGGTCCGCTTCGGGCCGTGACCTCCGGGTTCATGCACCTGGACATCACGCACCTGACCGTGAATGTGCTCATGCTCGTCATTGTCGGCGCAGCAGTCGAACGCGCCGTGGGCACCGGGCCATTCGTGCTGGCCTACCTGGCAGGCATTCTCGGCGGGTCAGCCGCGGTGCTCTTGTTTGGCTTCGATGAGCCCACCGCAGGTGCCTCCGGTGCGCTCTATGCCCTCATGGCCATGCTCGTCGCCATCGCTGCCCGCAGTCGCGCTGACCTGCGTGCACCTCTGGTGTTCGTGATCGGAAACCTCATCTTCACCCTGATCACACCCAATGTGAGCCTGTGGGGTCACCTCGGCGGCCTCATCGCCGGTGCGCTCATGGCAGCACCGTTGACTTCGGAAAAAATGCGTGTCCGGTGGGGTGGGGCAGCAACGGGCGTCGTGGTCGCGGCGGCTGCTGTAGCAGTACCGCTCTACGCGTAACCACGGTTGCCAGCGTCTTCTGCTTTTTCGGCACACTCTGCAGCAGCATCAGCCATGCCCCGGATTCTAAAGGCGGAAGCGTGTAAATGCGCGATAAAAAGTTATCCACAGGCTGTGGAAGAACCTGTGCATAAGTCACTTCCGTACCACCTTCCACAGGCTGTGGATAAGTGAAATTCATCGCTGCGAACAGTACTTTTCACAATTATTCAACGAGCTTGTGCACAGGTCTGTGGAATGCGTCCTGCGGGTTTATGGCTGGGGATGGTTGGGGATAAGTCGGTGTACAACACGCCGCGTTTTCCACACCTTCCACAAAGCGCAGGAAGTGAAGTGGGCATGAAAAAACCAGCGCGGTGAAGCGCTGGCTCTTTGGGGTGGGGGAAGGCTTAACGCCAACCCATCGTCATCAACAGGCCAATGATGAAGCCACCGAAACCGATGGCGTAATTCCACGGGCCCAGCTGAGTCATGAACTCGATCTGATTACCAGCCAGGTAGTTGACCACCAGCCACAGCAGGCCGACGAGCATGAAACCGAACATAA
The DNA here is from genome assembly GCF_947253065.1 of uncultured Corynebacterium sp. Taxonomy (GTDB): domain Bacteria; phylum Actinomycetota; class Actinomycetes; order Mycobacteriales; family Mycobacteriaceae; genus Corynebacterium. The sequence goes on along the minus strand of NZ_CAMXWS010000031.1, from coordinate 17,716 downwards.
GCGTCTTGTACCAGACCGGGGTGCCGCCGGTGTTGATCTTCACCGGGGTACGGTTCGCGCCGGTGGAAGTAGTGGTCGACGGGGTGCTGACGGTGTCTTTAGTGACCTTTGCCTTAGGCATGTTGCACGTCCTTCATCGTGTGTCGCGCGGGACCACTTGCATTGAGGCCAACACGCGAAAAAGAGAGAGTCTCTTGAGGTTTTCTTCTGTGCGGTGACTTTACCAGCCCTGCACCGCAAGCTCCTAGCAGCAGTGCAGGGTGAGGGCTGGGCTAATTATCGCGGTAGGAGGTTCTCCACACCATCGCGGAGCGGGTTCTTCCACAGATCCACGGTGATGTCGGCGTCCTTGCGGACCTCCTCTTCCGAACGCGGACGGTGGCCAGCGATCAGACCATGATCATTGATATCCGGGGTGTCCACTGGGGCACCGAATTTCAGCTTGCCGGTCCAACCCTGGTTGCGCAGAGTTTGTTCTGCCTGCTCAGGGGTCTGGCGCACCAACTTCGGCATCTTGAACAGCATGCCGTTGGAGACACGCAGCTCGATCGTCGTGCCACGGTCAACCTCGCTGCCCTCACCAGCGACAGCGAGAACCTCGTCCTTCGGCTTCGTCGAATCAGCCTCGACCGTGGTGGCCTTGAGCCCCAGGGAGGACAGCACGGATTCAGCCTGGCCAGCATTCATGCCCTCCAGCGACGGAACCTGGATCTTCTCCCGGCCCTTTGACACCGTCACGGTCACCTTCGAACCCTTAGACAACTGGGAACCAGCAGCTGGGTGCTGATCCATGATCATTCCCTCGGGAATATCGTCGGAGAATTCACGCTTGATGTCGTCGTTAAGCTTGAGCCCTGCTTTTTCAAGCTCCGCGGCTGCATCCTGCGGGCTCATGTCGCTGACATCCGGCACGTCTGTGACCTCGCGCCCCGAAGACACCGTCATCGTGATATTCGTGCCCTTCTGCAATTGCGAACCCTCAATCGGATTCGTGCTCAACACCTGGCCACGCGGAATATCCGGGTGCGGTGCCTCGTTGACCGTGACCTGCAGGCCGAGCTTTTCCAATTCCTTCACGGCCTCATCACGGTTCTTGCCCACGACCTTGGGCACGAACACCATGTTCTGGGCAGCTTCCTGCTCACGATCACTGCGGACCTTATTAAACGCGAAAGCGCCACCACCCAGCAGCAACACAGCCGCCATGAGCAGTGCCAGAATCTTCATGCCCGTGTTATTGGCACCCTTCTGCGTCTCCTTACGGTGCTGCAGATAACGGCTTTCCTCCACTGGGGCAGGAGCATCAGTCAGATCCGTTTCGGACAGGTGATTGCGTGCCGCCTCCGTGACCGCGCCGCGCTCCAGGCGCTCCAGGTCATCGGCCATTTCCAACGCCGTCTGGTAACGATCCGCCGGGTGCTTTGCCATCGCGGTGAGAATCACTGCATCCACATTGACTGCCTCGGACTCCGAAAGGCCCGAAATGCGCGAGCTCGGCGGCTCCGGATCCTCCTGAACATGCTGGTACGCCACCGCGAACGGAGTCTCGCCCTCAAACGGCGGGGTACCCGTGACCGCCTCGTACATGACGCAACCCAGGGCGTAAATATCACTCCGGCCATCCGCGGACTTACCGCGCGCCTGCTCCGGCGACAAGTACTGCGCAGTACCGATCACCGCGGACGTCTGCGTCATGGCAGCCGTCGAATCATCCAATGCACGTGCAATACCGAAATCCATCACGCGCACCTCACCGGTGCTGGTGACCATGATGTTCGCCGGTTTCACATCGCGGTGAATGATCCCCGCATCGTGGCTCGACTGCAGTGCCAACGTCACAGGGAATAGCATCGCCGCAGTCTGCTCAGGGCGCAGCGGACCGTCCTCGCGAACAATATCGCGCAGGTTCCGGCCCTTCACGTGCTCCATCACGATGTACGGGATGGAAATGCCCTCAACGACCGTCTCTCCCGTGTCGTACACAGCGACGATATTCGGGTGATTCAACCGTGCCGAATTCTGCGCCTCCTTGCGGAAACGCTCACGGAAATTCTCATCCCGGGCCATGTCGATCTTGAGCATCTTCACGGCCACTTCGCGTCCAAGCAGCGTATCGGTGGCCACGTAGACATCCGACATGCCGCCGGTGCCAATGGAATTACCCAGCTCGTAACGGTCGCCGATGAGAGTCATTTTCGAAGCTTCCTTATATGGGGTTATGGGTTGGGCAGGCCCGGGAGTTCAAGGCCAGGGATCAGTTCGTCTTCAGCCGGCGGCTGCTGCTGCGTCGGGGAAGGCTGGCGTGGTTCCGACGGCTGCGCGGTCGGCTGCTCGGGCGCATGCGTCGGCTGCTGCTCAGCCTCCGTTGAACGTTGCGTTGGCCGCTCTGTTTCCGGCGAATTGTACAGCGTGGACGGCGAAGGCCGGGTAGGACGCTCGCGAGATGTGGGCTCCTCAGAAGCAGTTTCAGTCTCCGTGACCGTTTCGGTCGGGGTGCTGGTCTCTGCCGTACTGGAACTGGTCGTGGTGGTCGGTTCATCCTTACCGCCACCGTCGAAGACGCCGGAGGTGAATGCCCACACCGCGGCAACGCCGGCAAGCAGGACCAGAAGCGCGATGAGAACACCAGTGCCGAATGCGCCGCTGTTGTTCTTCTTCTGTGGCTCGGCCGGCGGGTGCACCGCTTGGCGCTGAGGCCGCGGTGCCGGGTGCTGTCCGGAAAGCGGTTGCGCCGGTTGCATCGTCGTCGGCTCGGTCACCGCAGCGAGCTGCGCGGTGGACTCCTGCGGAGTCGGCTCCACCGGGACACGCTTCGTGGTGGCCGTGACTGGGCGCTCACCCGCACGGGCAGCAGCGATCGCCGCCTGGAATTCCGTACCATCAGCAAAGCGCGTATTCGGGTCCTTACGCAGAGCAATCCCGATCAGTTCACGCGCCGGGGCGCTAATCTGCGTCGACATCGCCGGCGGCTCATTATTCACATGCGCGAGCGCCACGGACACAGACGAATCGCCCGTGAAGGGCCGTTTGCCGGTCAGTAGTTCGTAGCCAACCACGCCGAGTGAGTACACGTCGGATGCTGCGGTGACCTCAAGTCCCTGTGCCTGCTCCGGGGAAACATAGTGAGCAGTGCCCACCACCATCCCGGTGCGGGTCAGCGGCACGGCGGCAGCGGCCTTGGCAATACCGAAGTCAGTGATCTTCACCTTGCCGTTCTGGGTGATCATGAGGTTGCCCGGTTTGATATCGCGGTGTACCAGGCCCAATTCGTGGATCACGGCAAGACCGTGGGCGGCCTGCTCAAGAACGTCGAGAGCGAGTGCCTCATCGAGCTTGCCTTCTCGCGCAATCAGGTCCGCCAGGGATTCGCCACGGATGTACTCCATGACGATGAAGCAGACATTGAAACCTTCACGCGATGGCACCTCGCGGTAGTCGTAGGTGGCCACGACATTGGAGGAATTGATGCCTTTCGCAGAATTCGCCTCATTGCGGAACCGGGTAAGAAACTCTTCGGTGCCGGAGAATTCCGGGCGCAGGACCTTGATGGCTACTTCGCGGTCGTTGGCGGGGTCGTCGGCAAGCCAGACGGTGGACATGCCACCGTGTCCGATGATCCATTGGAGCTGGTAATCGGAGCCGATGATTTCCTGGAGTTCAGCGCGATTGTCGGTGTGCATTACTCAGCTCCTCCTGCGGGTTGATTGTCGTCCTGCTTCTTTGGGGCCGGGGCGGCAGCGAGAATCGTGCGACCGATCGGGGCGGCGACCTGCCCGCCCGTGGCACCTGCGCCGAGTCCGCCGCCGTTCTTCACCACAACTGCGACAGCGACGTCCTTGTCCGGGTCGAATGCGACGTACCACGTGTGCGGTGGCAGGTCTTCGCCGTGTTCGGCGGTACCGGTCTTGGAGGCATAGCCGTTGCCGTTGTAGCCGTAAGTGTTCCGCTCGGAGCGGAACATCAGGTCAGTGATGGTCTCCGCTTCATCGGGGGAGACAGCTTCGGCTGCCTGGCGCGGACGGATGGTGCGCACCGTCTTCATGTTCGGGTTGACCACGCGGGAGACCACGTGCGGTTCCATGCGGCGGCCTTCATTGGCAACAGTTGCCGCCATCACGGCTGCCTGCATCGCGGTCATAGTCACATCGCGCTGACCAATCGCAGACATGCCCACGGCAGCGAGATCCTCCAGCTCACCGAGGGAACCAGCCGCATTGGGCAGGCCCAGGTCGTACTGCTGGCCAACGCCGAAAGCGGTGGCGGCATCGCGGATCGGGTCATCACCGAGGTCGGTGGCCATCTGCACGAATGCGGTATTGCACGACAGCATGAACGCAGTACGCAGCGTCGTCTGGGTGGAACCACCGCACGTATTGCCGCCGTAGTTGGTCAGCTGCACCTCCGTGCCGGGCAGGGTGATTGCGGATTCACCGGTCAGTGGGGAATCCGGGGTGTACCCATTCTTCAATCCAGCAGCGGTAGTGATGATCTTGAAGATTGAGCCCGGCGGCAGCTGCTCCTGCGTTGCATGATTGAGCAGCGGGTTGCCCGGAGCTTCATTGACCTGCTTCCAAGCATCTTCGGCAGTGGCGTCGTTGACGATCGAATTCGGGTCGTATGACGGGTTCGATGCCATCGCGAGCACCTCGCCTGTCGACGGCCGCAGCGCCACCACCGCGCCCTGGTAATTCCGGCTGTCCAGCTGGTCATATGCGGCAGCCTGTGTCTGCGGGTCAAGCGTGAGCTCCACCGAGTCACCCACGCGACCATCCTGGCGGGTACGCAAGAAACGAGTGCCCTTCGCGCTGGATTCACCGTTCAGGTCAGCATTGAAGCCGGCCTCGATGCCAGAGACACCGTAGCGGTCAGAGAGGTAACCCACGACCGGAGCGAAAGAGTACGGCATATTCGGGTAGCTGCGCTTGAAGAAGCCATCGCCGACTGGGTCCGACTTGGCCAGCACCTGGCCACCAGCGCTGATCTGGCCACGCTCGACCTTCTGCGCCTCAATGAAATTGCGGTTATTCAGCGGGTTGCGGGCGTATTCATCCTCATGGAAGGCCTGCACCCAGGTGAAATTAGCCAGCAGGAGGACAGTGAGCAGGATGGAGCCGAATGCGCCCCAACGAATCGACGTATTCATCTAGCGCACCCCCGCGAGTACAGATCGGCCAGCGCCGGTAACGCTGCTGTCATTATCGGTGTCCTCGACCGGACGGTTCGCATTATTGGAAATGCGCAGCAGCAGGCCGAGCAGAACATAATTAGCCATGATCGCCGAACCACCGGCGGACATGAACGGTGTGGTCAGACCCGTCATTGGCAGCATTGCCGACACACCGCCAGCGACCACGAAGATCTGCACAGCGATCGTCAGTGCCAGACCGGACGCAACGAGTTTGCCGTAGGTGTCGCGCACTGCCAGGGCAGTGCGGAAGCCACGGGTGATGAAGATGGCGAAGATGATCAGCACTGCTGCCAGACCGATCAGGCCGAGCTCCTCACCGATCGCGGCGAGAATGTAATCCGAGTGAGCCACAGGCACCATGTGCGGGTGGCCGAAGCCCAACCCGGTGCCGGTCACGCCGCCCCAGCTCAGACCGAACAGAGCCTGGGAGGGCTGGTAGCCAGTGGTGTCGTAATTAGCCAGCGGGTCCAGGAAATTGGACACGCGGTCTTGAATCTTTGAGGACACGCGGTACACGGCGAGGGCACCCACGGCGACCAAGCCCAGGCCAATGACCAGCCAACTAGTGCGACCGGTGGCGAAGTACACCATGCCCAGCACGGTGGCGAACAGCAGCAGCGCCGGACCGAAGTCATTGGAAATGCCCATGATGACGATTGCGATCGCCCACACCATAAGGATCGGCGCCAAGTCACGCAGGCGCGGGAACGTCATGCCCAAGAAGCGGTAGCCAGCCACCGTGAACAGGGAGCGCTTCTGCGCGAGGAGCTGCGCGAAGAAGAGCAGCAGGAGAATCTTGGAGAATTCGCCCGGCTGGATCGAGAACGGGCCGAGCCAGATCCAGATGCGGGCCTCCGCGTCCGGCGGTTGTGGCCACACCAGTGGCAGGGCGAGCAGCACAATGCCACATAGTCCCAGCAAGTACGAGAAACGGGTGAGCTCACGGTGGTCACGCACGACCAATAGTGTGGCCACCAAAAACAGGATGCCCACCAGCGACCAGATCATCTGACGTGGGGCGAGCCCGAAATCTGTCTCCAGGTCAAGGCGGTAAATCATCACCAAGCCCAGCGCATTCAGCGTCGCAACCAACGGCAAAAGCACCTGGTCAGCGTGCGGTGCGGCATAACACATGGCCACGTGTGCAATCGCGTACACACCGATGAAACCACCGACGAGCCAAAGCATGTCCACCGTCAGAGCATTGCCCTGAGACAGCTCAAGCCCAACGAGCATGAGCAGCAACAAAGCCGCCGACAGGATCAGCAGGAAAAGTTCCTGGCCGCGCGAGAACAACTGACGCATTTATTTCACCTCCCGGCAGTTAGGGGAGGGGGCCTCAGATTTAGCATCAGCAGGCTTATCGACGCACGCCGGCAGCGCCCCGTCGGCAAGCCTGTTCATCTGCTCCGTGACCTCGTTGTACGTGCCGCTGCCCAAGTTGTGCACGCGGCCCTGCGTTGCTTCATCGAGGTCACTGAGCGCGAAACGACGGCAATCCTCCGGAACATTATTGGTGTCCACCAAACGGATCTGGTTGTCGTTGTTGATGCACACGCTCTGGACAGGTTCATGCAGATCACGCCCGAAAATGGAGCCGTTCAGGCCCTGTTCGATGACAAATTCATCCTGCTCGTTCGTGGCCACGAAGTAGGTGTCTGAACGAGCATTATCGAACCACCACAGCCCGCCAATCCCGAGCAGAGCGATCGCGAGCACACCGATTATCCACGGCAACTTGGAGCGGCGTCGGTGATCCTCCTCATCGTCGGAGGCCGGCTCTTCTTTTTTGCCCGATGCCGCGGACTTCGATGCCCGCTGTGCGCCCATCAACTTCGCTGCACGACCGGCAGCCGTATCCGGGTGGGTCGGTTCTTCGCCGACAGCGAGCGCGCCGACCATTGCCGAAGAGGTCGGCAGTTCTGGGCAGTCGGTGGAATTCGAATCCACCACATCAGCCACGACAACGGTGACATTATCGGGACCACCAGAGCGCAAAGCGAGCTCGATCAGACGATTCGCAGCCTGCTCCGGGGTGCCCTGAGCCAACGCCTCCTCGATGGTGGTGTGCGTGACCGGGTCCGACAGGCCATCGGAGCACAGCAAATAACGGTCGCCGACCTGAGCAGGGAAAAGCTCCAGGCGCGGTTCCACCGGACGGCCGGTATAAGCCTTGAGAATCAGCGATTTCTGCGGGTGCGAGGACACATCCTCCTGCTTGAGCTTGCCCTCATTGACCAGGGACTGGACAAACGTATCGTCCTCCGTGATCTGGGTGAGCTCCCCATCGCGCAGACGGTAGCCACGGGAATCGCCCACGTGGATCATTCCCATGTTCTCGCCATCGAACATCAACGCAGTCAGCGTCGTGCCCATGCCGTCCTGCTCCGGGTGCTGTGCGATCGATTCCGAGATCGACGCATTCGCATCATCAGCAGCTGCACCCAACAGAGCCAGAATGTCCGCATCCTCCGGATTCCGGTCCAGGTGCTCCATGTGCTCCACCATCAGCTGGGAAGCGACTTCGCCTGCGGCGTGGCCTCCCATGCCGTCGGCAAGCAGCAGCAGATGCGGGCCAGCGTAGGCCGAGTCCTCATTATTATCGCGAACCAAACCCCTGTCGGACCCTGCGAAGAAGTTGAGCTTCAAGTTCGTCATGGCATCAACCTCACAATCGTGCGCCCCATCTTGATGTCAGTTCCCACCTGGACGCGCTCAGGTTGGTCGATCCGCATCCCGGCCACAAACGTGCCGTTACGCGAATCCAAGTCTTCCACGAACCAATCCGATCCGCGGCGGAACAGACGAGCATGCCGCGAAGATGCGAAATCATCGCCCAGCACAAAGTCATTATCGTCCGCACGGCCCAGCGTGAGGTCCTCCAAAGTGGAGACATTCATGTGGGAACCGCGCAGCGGGCCTTCAACCACGACCACTTCGTGGGCCTTCTCACGGCGTGTCGACGCCGGCACCGGCGCAGCACCCGTTCGGCGCTGTGCCACCTCAGCAGTTTTGATATCGCGGCGCTGCACAGCGAGCACCACAAAGATGAAAAGCCAGAGAAGAATGAGGAGGCCGAAGCGGGCCCCGAGCATCAATGCAGAGTCCATAAGTTAAAAAGCCACCTTACTGACTTGCCGTCTCGCCGTGGGGGCGCGTACCCGAGATACGCACCTCAATATTCGAGTGGCCCACCGTGATCACATCACCGTCAGCCAACTCCCAATTCTCCACCGGCTGATCATTCACCGTCGTGCCATTCGTGGACTGCAAATCCACCAAGAATGCCGTCGAACCATCCCAAATCACTTCCGCATGTTGGCGCGAGACACCCGTGTCCGAGAGGCGGAAATCGCAATCATTAGAACGGCCCAAGACATTAGAACCCTCGTGCACCGGGTACGTACGCGACGACCCATCCAGCAACAACAGGCTCACGGCAGGACCGCCAGCGCCGGAACCATTCGGAGTGGCGGCGTGAGGGTTGGTCATGGATGCCTCCTGGTGGTGAGGTGAACGGTCAGACAAAATCGCGTCGAACCCACTTGGCACATCCGGCTCCTCGTCCACATACGACGACACGCGCAGCTGACCAGTCCGCAAACCGGACTCCTCAGCCACACGCACCACGACGGGGCCATACAGGCCAATGTTTTGATTACGGATGAACCGGGTCAGCTGACTCGCAAGGTCGTTGGGCAGATCCGGGTCCTGCGAGAGGTTCTCCAGATCCTTGCTGGACACGCCAATTGCGTACACATTCGGCGCGATCAGCTCGTCATATTCGTTATCGAACAGGCCGTCTGCCATTTCCTGCTTCAATAGCTCTTCAAGCTCAGCCGGAACCACGCGCCCGCCGAAAATAGCGGCGAAGCCATTGTCCAGCCCACGCTGCAACGAACTATCGAATTTGGCGAGCTTGTCCAACAACGACATGTGCCCACACCTCCTTCCGGATCAGTCAACCGCGGTACTCCCAGCGGTAGTGTTTCGACAGACAGTATAGAGTTCCAGATCCTCACAACCTAGTGACAGCGCCGAAAACCCCCTTCTTCCAGTGAATTTGGAGGTTTATAGAGGGCTCGTGCTATGTTTACTTAGTCGCCCGCCCGGGTGGCGGAATTGGCAGACGCGCTGGCTTCAGGTGCCAGTGTTCGCAAGAACGTGGGGGTTCAAGTCCCCCCCCGGGCACAAACGGAAGGCCCGTCGATAAGCGCAATGTGCTCATCGGCGGGCCTTCCGCGGTACCATTTTCCCTGTACAGAAGGATAATTTAATGAACGACATCGCACGCAAGGCGGGTGCTGAATTCCTGGCCACCCTGCTGTTCGTCTTTGCCATCATCACCGCTGTTGCTGAGGCTGGCCAGTTCGCACCTATCGCCATCGGTCTCGCACTGATGGTCCTCGTCTACGCCACCGGCCACATCTCCGGCGGCCACGTCAACCCGGCAGTCTCCCTCGGCGCATGGATCCGTGGCGCCATGACCGCTACCGAAATGGTGACCTACTGGGTTGCACAGGTGCTCGGCGGTGTCGTCGCTGCACTGATCTGCCGCGCTGTCCTGCCGATGGCTGATGAAGCAGCACAGATCGAGACCGGCCCGGCCTTCATCGTCGAAGCTGTCTTCACCTTCATCCTCGTCTTCGTCGTTCTCAACGTCGCTACCGCAAAGGCCAACGACGGCAACTCCTTCTTCGGCCTCGCAATCGGTGCGACCGTCATGACCGGTGCTTTCGCAGTCGGCCCGATCTCCGGCGGAGGCTTCAACCCGGCTGTTGCTTTCGGCCTGTCCGTCAACGGCAACTTCGACTGGTCCAACCTGTGGGTCTACGTGCTGGCTCCGTTCGTTGGTGCTGCGCTCGCTGCTCTCGCATTCCGCGTGCTCAGCCCGGCTGACCACGAGCACGACCTGGAGGCTTAAACCCCGGGGCGGTAGCCGCATGCCGTCATTACACTGGCCGGCATGCCTATTTCCCCGATTCCCGGCTACCTGAACTCCATCCTCGACGAAGTCAGGGACAACACCGACGGCGCCAACGCCGACTACATCGAAACGTTGCGCACCGCAGACCCCGACAAGCTCGCACTCGCAGTGTGCACGCGCGGCGGAAACCTTTATTCCGTCGGAGATGATGATTACGAGTTCTCCATCCAGTCCATTTCCAAGCCTTTCGTTTACGCGATCGCGTTGGATCAGGGCGGGGTGGAAAATGTTCACAGTGTCGTGGGGATGGAGCCGTCCGGCGAAGCTTTCAACGAGCTCTCGCTTGACGACGACACAAAGCGCCCCACCAACCCCATGATCAATGCTGGGGCGATCGCGGTGAACCAACTGGTGGCGGGAACGGACGCCCCCGTCGAAAAGCGCTCTGCCATGGTCTTGGACGTCTTCTCCAAGCTGGCAGGGCGCTCTTTGCGTTTTGATGAAAATATCATCCAAGCCGAACTTTCCACCGCCGACCGCAACATGGCGCTTGCCCACATGCTGCGCGTCTACGGCATCATCGAAGACGATGTCGACGACGCCGTGACCAGCTACATCCGGCAATGCTCCATCATGGTCACCGTCAAAGATCTCGCCGCGATGGCCGCGACCCTGGCGAATGGCGGCATCCAGCCCGTCACCGGTGAGCGCGTGCTAAGCGCCGAAGCCTGCCGTCTCACCCAGTCCGTCATGGCGTCCGCCGGCATGTACGACGGCTCTGGGAAATGGATGAGCACCGTCGGCATCCCAGCCAAATCAGGTGTCGCTGGCGGGCTGATCGGCACCCTGCCCGGCCAACTCGGCGCCGCGTCCCTCTCCCCACGCCTGAATGAGAATGGCAATTCCGTCCGCGGTGTAGAAATCTTCCGCCGCCTCTCTAAAACGCTCGGCCTGCACATGATGGGCTCGCATTACTACTCCGCGCCCGGCATTCGCTCCGTGCGCCGCGAGGGCGAGACCAATGTTGTACGCCTGCAGGGCATGATCAACTTCACCGCCGCCGAGCAGATCCTGCACGAACTCATCGAACGCGAACTCGTGGGCGATGAGCTCGTCCTCGACTTCTCGCACGTCACCTCATTCAACCTGGCCGGCCGCCGCCTGATCAAAGAAGGCCTGCGCCAATTCCGCGAAGAAGGATTCGACGTTGCCGTCTACGACCCCGAATCCGCCATGCCCGACTATGAATTCTCCGACGGCACCCACGTGGAATCCATCGAGGACTTCACAGACTCATTCACCGTCAGCGTCTCGCCGAAGGATGCCTACAGCGTCATCTCCAAACCACAAGAATGGTGGGAAGACGATGAAACGGACCAGTTCACCGTGGGCAAAAGCGACGAGGACCAACGCGTCGTGCTGCACAGCGAACCGACCGGCGAGGACTTCATCTTCGACCTCGACGAAGACGAAGACGGCGCCACCCGCGTGCAGCTCACGCACCGTGGCCTGCGCCCCAATTTCGAAGAAGCAGCCGAGCGCTGGCACGAACGCATTCGTGAGCGCCTCGACCCGCTGATCAACCGCGAGGAAGACTAGCCCCAGTCGCCGAGTGCGCCCTCCAGCGCACCCAAAGCCGCCGCCACGATCGGTTCACGCTGCTCATCAGGGCAGCCCGCATCCACCCAGTCCAGGCACACGGCCTCCACGAACCCCAGGAAGCCAGACACAGCGAGCGGGCGGTCGCCGACCAAACCAAGCAGCTTATCGACGACCCCATCCCTCCTCTCAATCCCCACAAACTGCGCCTCCGCCGGTGTATCCCCACGCGTGACCGCAGCCCACGACAACGGGTCCGCCGCGATGTGGTCGAGGTACGTCACAACCAAGGCGCGCACCGTATCCCGCTTCGGCGAATTGGGCGGCAGCTGCGCAATTGCCTGATCCATTTCTGCATCCAGCTGGCTCAAACGGCGCTCCACAACAGCCGCATAGATCTCCGCTTTCGACGGGAAATGGTGGAATAACAGCCCTTCGGAAACCCCGCACTCTTGCGCCACTGCGTGCGTGGACACCCCGTAGTAGCCATGTTCAGCAAAGAGCTCACCTGCAACATCAAGAATCTGTGCTCGGCGCTGTTCGACTGGCAGGCGACGTCGCTTAGCGTGCTCTCCCTGATCAACCATGGTGAGAACACTAACACCGTGCTGGTACCATCGGCCGCATTATTGAGCCATGCTCAGTTTTAGCTCAAGGCAGGAGGAATCATGCTCGACAGCACGATCTGGTGGCACGTCTATCCGCTTGGCGCAACAGGCGCCCCGATCCGCGACCGCGCCGGGGACGGCTCTGACGCTGCGCCGCGCCTGCGCCAGCTCGAACCCTGGTTGGACTACCTCATCGAACTCGGCTGTGACGGCCTGCTCCTGGGGCCGATTTTTGAGTCCGTCGGCCACGGCTACGACACCCTCGACCACTACCGCATCGACTCCCGCCTGGGCACCAATGACGACTTCGATCACCTCATGGAGGCCTGCCGTACGCGCGGCATCAAGGTGATGCTCGACGGGGTTTTCAACCATGTGGCGGTGAGCCACGCGGTCGTCGATAAGGGCCTTGCGGGCAGTACCAACTGGGAAGGCCATGATGAGCTGGCCACCTTGCACCACGACGACGAGCGCGTGCGCGAGATGGTCACCGACATCATGAAGTTCTGGCTCGCACGCGGCATCGCCGGCTGGCGCCTCGACGTTGCCTATTCCGTCCCGGGCGAATTTTGGACCGACGTGCTCGGCCGCGTCCGCGCCGACTACCCGGATGCGATGTTCCTCGGCGAAGTCATTCACGGCGACTACGTGCAAATCACCCGTGACGGCACCCTCGACGCCGTCACCCAGTATGAGCTGTGGAAAGCCATCTGGAGCTCGCTCCACGACGCCAACTTCTGGGAACTCGACCACGCCCTTAACCGCCACCGCGACATCTCGCGCGAAATCCTCACCAACACGTTCGTCGGCAACCACGACGTGGACCGCATCGCCAGCAAAATCGGCCAAGACAAAGAAATCCTCGCCCTTGCCATCCTGCTGACCCTGCCCGGTATGCCCAGCATCTACTACGGCGACGAGCAAGGCTTCGAAGGGATGCGCGGCGAAGGCTTCAGCGCCGACGACGCCGTCCGCCCGCCGCTCCCCGCGACCCCTGGCGAACTGTCTGATCTCGGCGCCTGGATCTACCGCGAACACCAAGCGCTCATCGGCCTACGCCGCCGCAACCAGTGGCTCACGCACGCCGACATCGAAGTGCTCGACAAAACCAACGAGACCATTAGCTACCGCGTCTTCACCGAAAACGAGCAATTGCTTATCGACGCCTCACTCACCCCCACCCCCCACATTCGCATCCACACCGACGGCGAAACGCTCTACGAGTGGACTGCCTAGAACGGATGTAGCGAAAAATCTTTGCCTGTGGTGGAACCTGCACTTCACGCCTCATTTTCTGCGGTTTTCGCGCGTGAAACCTGTGGATAGATTTCACGTGAAACTGCGAATTCCACAGGCTTTTTCGCGTCCCCTGGACCCGTCTTTCGTTGCCGTTTAGCGTTTGGGGTATGACAGCTTTTGACGCGTTTTTGGGCTCTCTTGCAAGTCCGATGGATATCCTGGCGGGGTTTGATCGTCAGGCTGCTTGTGCTGCTGGCGTCAAACCTGCCACCTACCAAGCCTGGGGGCGTGCCCATAAAGTCTATTTCGGCACGACGCGGTACCGGCGTCAGCAGGCCAATGCGGTGCGTGTGGCCCGGACGACGGGCAAGTCGTTGGACCAGGTTCTGTTCATCGAACAACAAGTCGCGTCCTTGTCCGCGGAGGGTGAGAAGTGGAAGACCCGCCTGGCCCTGCTTTCGGTGCGTGGCGACTTTAAAGCGTTGCAGCGCCGCGCCAAAGACATCATGCCTGAGGCCGATAAACCCGCCCCGGAATCGAAGGTGCGGTTTGGTAAGTCCTGTAAAGGCAAGCGGACTTTTTCTGCCACGGGTGATGAACACCTGATCGCCGCATTAGAGCACACCTTGCGCCGGGGGCTTAATCCGGATCGGCCGGATGCCCCGCAAATGTACGAGGCGTTCGCGGATCTGCTTCGTGATGGTGGTGGTGTCCCCACGGCCGCCCCACGTCCGTTGGTGGTGGTTCCGGTGCCGGAGTACTTCAAGATCTTGGGCGGTGATGGCGATGAAACCATCCTGGGTTTATCTGATGGTACGACGATGACGGGTGCGGAGTTCCTCGCGGAGCATTACGGCAAGGATTTAGAAGTTGGTTTGTTCCACCCGCAGGCGGGTCCGGTGAATTTGTATGACGCGAAACGTTGTGCCAACGCTAAGCAGCGTGATTTGGCTCGGGCGACGCTAACGACATGTCCGGTGCCGGATTGTCGTCATGCTGCGGATCATTGCCAGGTGCATCATGTCACCCCGTGGGTGGCTGGTGGGCAGACGAATATGAACAATCTGTCGGTGTTGTGTAGGTATCACAACCTCACCAATGATGATGACCCACTGCGAAAACATCGGGGGCGAATACGCATCCGGCACGGAACACCCGTGTGGGTTTCACCCCGTGGGAAACCCGTGCCGAACACCACCCACCAGTACGGGGCGATGCACCTACTGTTCGGGCAATGATCGGAAGGTAGTTACACAGTTACACAGTTACACAGTTACGCGTAACTAGCGGGTGAGTATTTCCTCTGCCCGCAAACCAACGCAAAGCGGCCGTAGGCACACGCTGATTACGCATGCCTACGGCCGCACAGCCACGCCCAAAAACGTTTAGCGCATCAGGTCGCGTCCGTACTTGAGCGCGAAGGTGAGTGCCTTTGCCCATTTCTCGGGGGCGATGCCCTCGGGCCCGGCGATGGGGACGATGCGCTGTTCAGCGACGGTGCGGGACTCGGTGTACTTGAGCAGTCCGCCGTCGCCGTGGCGGCGACCAACACCGGAGCGCTTCCAGCCACCCATCGGTGCGCCCATGGAGGACCAGCCGGCACCGTAACCTTCGTTGATGTTCACGGTGCCTGCCTGCAGCTGCGATGCGATCTTGTGCGCGGTGGCTGGCTTGCCAAAGACGGAGGCGTTCAGGCCGTATTCGGTGTCATTGGCCTTCGCGATGGCTTCCTCGTGGGAGTCAACGACCTCGATATAGACGACCGGGCCGAAGATTTCCTCGCGGTACAGACGTGCTTCCTCGGGCACATTGAGCAGGACGGTCGGCGCGTAGAAAGCCGGGCCGAGGTCGGGCAGGCGCTTGCCGCCGGTGGCGACGGTCGCACCCTTGCTCACCGCATCGTCGACGAATTCAGCAACGGTGTCTGCGTGGCCTTCGTTGATGAGGGAGCCCATGTCGATGTCCCAGTCGTGGCCAGCACCAATGCGCATCTTTTCGACGCTCCGCACAAACGCCGGGATGAATTCATCCGCGACAGCGCGGTGGACGTACATGCGCTCGATGGAGATGCACAGCTGGCCGGTATTGGAGAAGCAGGCGTGGCGGACGCCGCTGACGACCTTGTCTACGTCAGCATCAGCGGTGACGATCAGCGGGTTCTTTCCGCCGAGCTCACCGGAGAAGCCGATGAGGCGCTCACCAGCTTGAGCAGCGAGCTGCGCACCGGTGTCGGAGGAGCCGGTGAACATGAGGAAGTCGGTTTCCTTCACCAGCAGCTGGCCAACTTCGCGGCCGGAGCCAGGTACGACGTTGAGGACGTCTTTCGGCAGCCCAGCTTCAGCGAAGAGTTCGGCGGCACGCTGCGCGGTCAAGGGAGTGGAGGAGTCGGGCTTGAGTACGACGGTGTTGCCGGCGAGGATCGCCGGGATGGCGTCGGAAAGGCTGAGCACGAGCGGGTAGTTCCACGGTGCGATGATGCCGACGACACCGACGGGTGCGTGCTCGACGCGGGTCTTCGTCGCGATTGGCAGTGCGACCTTGGCGCGGTCGTTCTTGAGCAGTTTCTCGGCGCGGTACGCGTAATGACGTGCGGTCAGTGCGCTATCGAGGACCTCTTCAAAGGCGGAGCGGCGGTTCTTGCCGTTCTCGTCCTGGATCAAGTCCAGGAGTTCTTTTTGGTGCTTGAGCACGAGGTCGTGGTAGCGCAGCATGATCTTTTTGCGCTCTTTGATTGGGGTGGCGGCCCATTCGGGTTGCTTGGCGCGGGCACGTTCGATGTACTCGCGTGCGGTGTCCGCGGAGTGGTAGTTCGTCGTGCCGACGATGGAGCCGTCAGCCGGGTTTTCAATGGTCTTTGTCGTGTTTTCCTGGGTCAGCTGCGTCGTCATAACCCCCAAACATAGTGCAGAGTCGGGGGTGTGGGCAGGTGCTTTGGTGAGAAAAATCAAACACCCAGGAAGCGACGTACAAGACTGCGGTATGCGCGTGCGGTGAGTTCGACGTCTTCGACGTGGACGAATTCGTCGTGGGAGTGGAGTTGGTCGAGGACTTCACCGAAGCTGCGGCGAGCGGTATGGAGGGCGAAGCCGTAGCCGACGCCGCCGAGTCGTCGTCCGAAGCGGAGGTCGGAGCCGCCGGCAGCGATGGTGGGCACGATCTTGGCGGAGGGGAAGAACTCGCGGTAGGTGTCCACGATGGCGTCGTAAAGCGGGCCGGAGGTGGGGGAGAGGGTCGCTTCTTCTGTGATCAAGTGCTCGATGTCGACGCGATCGGCCAGGTCGCCGAGTGCTTCGCGCAGTAGCTTATCGACGTCCCCCTGCCCCTGCCCCGGCAACGGCCTGATATCCAACTCGATGTAGGCGGTAGACGGCAGCACGTTGATGGCGCCGCCAGCGCGCAGCACAGTGGGGGAGACGGTGAGGTGGCTCATGGCGTGCGAGTAGCGGGCGAGTGGGCCGAATGCTTCGTAGTTCTCGCCGGCAATGAGCGCTGCTTCGGTTTCGGGGTCGAAGCGGAAGGAGCGGACGTAGCCTTGCCACAGGTCATCGGAGACTACGTCGGGTTCGATCGCGGCGAGACGTTGCGCGACTTCGCCGATGAGTCCGACGGTGAGTTCCCGGCCGTATGGCGCAGAGCCGTGACCTGCGTCGCCGTGGATCGTGATGCGGCGCTGTGCTGCTCCTTTTTCACCCACGACGACCACGATGGCGTCTTCGCTGGGGTCCTGCACTGGGATGTGCGATCCGCCGGTTTCAGACAGGCAGTTGCGCCAGCTGAAGGCTTCGGGTTCGTTTTTGGCGATCCAACCGGCGCCGAGTCCGCCGCGGGCTTCTTCGTCGGCGCAGGCGACGAAGGTGAGCGTGCCGCGGGGCGGGGTGCCGGCCTGCGCGGCTTCGGCGACTTCCCTGGTCACGGTAGCCATCGCGGCGGTGATGAAGAGCATATCGGTGGCGCCGCGACCGTAGATGCGGGTGCCATCTTCAGCTTCGACGACTTCAGCACCAAAGGGATCGCGGGTCCACTTGTCCTCGTCGATGGGGACGACATCGGTGTGGCCCAGCAGAGTGAGAGGCTCAGCGTCTGGGTCGCTGCCGGGGACAGTGAAAGCGACTGACACGCGACCGGGGTGTGGCTCGAAGCGGCGGATCTCAACAT
>NZ_CAMXWS010000030.1 GCF_947253065.1 uncultured Corynebacterium sp. | reverse complement strand
CGCCGCAGAGCAGCTGGTTCACGGTCTTCAGGGCCTGGCCCTTGCCTGGCTTGTCACCGACAATCACCAGGTTGCCGGCCATGGCCTCAAGCACATCGCGGTAACGGTCAACAACGTCCGGTTCAGCACCGACGGTGACCAAGAGGGCGCCTTCACCGGCGCGGACGGGGCCGCCGGAAACGGGGGCGTCGATAAGCGAAATGCCCTTTTCTGCAAGCAAAGCTGCAGTTTCTTCAACGGCTGCGACGCCAACGGTGGAGATGAGCAGGATCGCGGCGCCGTCCTTCATGCGGTCGGCGATGCCAGCCTCCCCGAAGAGGACCTCGTTGAGCTGCGCGTGGTTGCGCACTGCGAGCAGGACAACGTCAGCACCTTCGACGGCCTCGAGCGCGGTGTTGAAAACTTCCAGGCCAGCCTCACGGCCAAGCGCCAGGCGTGCTTCAGCGATATCTACGCCACGGACGGTGAAGTCGTGGTTGCGCAGGTTCGTAGCAATCGGCAGGCCCATAGCGCCGAGGCCGACAACGGTGATGGTGTGCTGTGACATGTTGTGCTCCTTTAGTTGAGTGAATCGGTGGAAAGCGCGGCGACGACCTCGGCGAGCGAGTCATCGGCGCCCACGTTTCCGGCAAAGACGATGTATGGGACGCCAGCGGCAGGGCCGTCGAGCAGCTGCCACATGGAGATGATTCCGGGCTGCATCGGGCCGATGACCATCGCGCGAGTCATCTCCAGGCCCTTCGATGCGACGTCGGAGGACGTGATGCCGCCCTTGGCAATGACGAAGGCGGGCGTAACACGGTTGACCACGCGGTTGACCACCGTCACCAGGGCATCAGAAACCTTGCGGGCGATCGCGAGCGACTCATCTGGGGTCGCGCCGCGCACGAGCTCACGGGAGGTGTGGAAAATGACGTTGCCGCGAATGAGCAGATGCTCAATCTCGCTCGCAAGCTCGGCGATGTATTCCTCGCGGCCCTCCCCGATAACGCGCGCGACATCCATCTCCACGACGGGCGCCTCATTGGTCTCCTTCAACCGCGCGAGCTGACGCGTGGTGGTGGGCACGTGCGAGCCAATCACGATCAGGCCGCCGGCCACGTTGTCCGTGTTCTGACGCAGCTGCGCCACACGCTCCGGGCGAACCGGCTCGGGCACATCCTGGCCAATCCGCGCGCGAACAAACGGCGGACCAACGCGGTAAATGAAGCTCTTACCTGCACGTTCAGCCTCAATCAGGCCGAGCGACAGCAGGCGCAGATCGTCCTCCGTGACAATGTCCACCGCGATCGGGGTGCGGTCGCGGGCTTCAAGCAGAAGCTTTTCGACGCCGCCCTGCTCCCCCCTCACCACATCCAACGGGATCTCAATCACGTCGGTGGCTTTCACCGCGCCGTCTGTTTTCTCTTCAACCCAATCGGCGATGCGGGAGTGTGAGTAACCGAAGGTGGCGTCCTGGGCGAATTCGGTGTCTTCCACCTTCTGGTAGCCATCCGTGTCATTGCCTGCGTAGTGCACACCGCCGACGGTGATACGACCAGCGTCACCGAAGGCAGGAACGATGACGTAGCCGTCGATGGCCTGCCCATTCGCCTCAGCGACTTCCGCGAGTGTGTCCGGCTCAAGCGGGTAGTGGCCGCGCAGCGTGGAGTCCGAGCGGGAAACAAATGCGACCTGCTTGTCCAGCTTCTTCGCTGCTGCGATGGCTGCGCGAGCAACGTCAAGGTTGATCGCACGTGCATCTGCCGGGTCGAGCGAACGGGAGTTGGTCATGACGTAGATCGCCGGGACGTCCTGCTGGAGTGCCCAGACCATGTCATCTTCTTCCCAACGGGTCAGCACCGGGAGGTCGGCGACGGATTGGGTGCCCGTCGGATCATCATCCAGCACGACCAGCATGGTGTCGGTGGCCGGGATGTGAGATGCGGGAATGCGGACTGGGTCGGGGTAGTCCGCAACCAGGGATTGCAGAGAAACCATTGTGGCTCGCTTTCTTTTCGCCAGATCCTCAGACCTCTGAGGAGTTACGAGAAAGCGTAATGCCTAGGTCGCAATTAACCACAGAATGTGACTTACGCCACCGGAGGACTACCCCCGACCATCACCCCGATCGGAACCCCGAAGGTCCGACCATGTCTGATCCATGTGAGCACGCATGGCATTCTTTGCCCCCTCGGCATCCCCCGCCGCGATGGCCTTCAGAATCTGCCGGTGATGCCAATCTGCTCGGGCACGCACTTCCTGATCCGCAGTGGTCCGCCGCCGCGATTCTGCGAGCGCCCCCTCAAGCGGACGCATCACAGACATAAGGAATGGATTCTTGGTCGCGCGCAGGATCTGGTTGTGAAATTCAACGTCTGCCCTGTTCACACCTTCAAGATCACCTGCTGCAGCAGCTTCGGCAAAGCGCTCGAGGCACGCTTCGAACGCTTCAATATCTTCAGCCGTGCGGTTATTGGCTGCATGGCCGCATGAACCGACCTCAATCATCCGGCGCACCTCAGTCAGACGCTCATCCACCTCTGACTGCGGCAATACCTGACGCCATACTTCCACCAGGGTCTCCACATCACGCCACTGACTTCGTGGCAGCACGAACGTGCCACGTCCGTGGACGACTTCAAGAACTCCCCGGTCGGCTAGTGCCCGGACAATCTCACGCATGGTTGGGCGTGAGACCTCGAGAAATTCTGCCAGCGCCTGCTCGCCAGGCAAGGCTTCACCTTCAGGGAAATGGCCACTCGCAATGGAGTTGACCATTTTCTCGATCCCTGCGGTGACCAAGTCTCTCCGCACGGTCAGCTCCTAGTGCCCGCGCGGCTGGTCGATCGCCTTGCCGTCCTCGAAGTAGGTACGGACGTGGTTGTCGAAGACGGACAGCGCAGCACCGATGGCCATGTGCATGTCCAGGTACTGGTAGGTGCCCAGGCGGCCGCCGAAGAGGACCTTGTTCTCGCGGGACTCGGCAGCGGCAAGCTCGCGGTAACGCTTGAGCATCTCGCGGTCTTCGGGGGTGTTGATCGGGTAGTAGACCTCGTCGTCATCCTCAGCGAAGCGGGAGTATTCCTTGACGATGACGGTCTTGTCATTGCCGTAGTCGCGCTCCGGATGGAAGTGACGGAACTCGTGGATGCGGGTGTACGGGACGTCCGCATCGTTGTAGTTCATCACCGGAGTGCCTTGGAAGTCACCGGTTTCAAGGACTTCCTGTTCGAAGTCGAGGGTGCGCCAGCCAAGACGGCCTTCGGAGTAATCGAAGTAGCGATCGAGCGGGCCGGTGTACACAACTGGTGCGTCAGGGGACTCGGCGCGGACGGATTCGCGGACGTCGAACCAGTCGGTGTCGAGCTTGACGTCGATCAGGTCAGACTCGGCCATCTTTTCCAGCCAGGCGGCATAACCGTCGACAGGCAAGCCTTCGTACTTGTCGTTGAAGTAGCGGTTGTTGAAGGTGTAGCGCACGGGCAGGCGGGAAATGATCTCCGGCGGGAGATCAGTCGGATCGGTCTGCCACTGCTTGGCGGTGTAGTGCTTGACGAAGGCGTCGTAAAGCGGTTTGCCGATCAGCGCGATGCCACGCTCCTCCAGGTTGGTAGCTTCGGCCGGGTCCTTGCCCTCGCGCTGCTCCTCGATGAGCGCCTTAGCCTCGTCCGGACTGTAGTACTTGCCAAAGAACTGGTTGATCAGGCCAAGACCCATCGGGAACTGGTACGCCGTGCCGTCGTGCATGGCGAAGACGCGGTGCTGGTAGTCAGTGAAATCGGTGAAGCGATTGACGTACGCCCACACGCGGTCATTGGAAGTGTGGAACAGGTGCGCACCGTATTTGTGCACCTCAATGCCAGTTTCGGGTTCGTTTTCGGAATATGCGTTGCCGCCGATGTGGGAACGCTTTTCCACGACGAGCACGCGCTTGCCCAGCTCGCTGGCTGCTTGCTCGGCGATGGTGAGGCCGAAGAACCCGGATCCGACGACGATGAGGTCATAAGTCATGCCTTAAAGGCTAGCGGGGAATTGGCCGGGCGACAGGCACGCGACACGCCGAAACCACATTGATCACAGTTGTCACATCCGTAGCTTAGGATCTAGATTAGTCACAGCTGTCACTATTAACTCAGGAGCGATCACCGTGAAACAACGACGTCGGCTGAATCCGTCTTCTGCCCGGAAGACCCCGGTCCTCGCGGCCGTTACCTCCGTCGCGCTCGTCGCCGCCGGAGCCTTCGGCGGAAACGAGATCCTCAAGACCCAAGAGGTCGGCGCAGGAGACGTGAATGTCACTAGTGCGTCCGCATCATTTGGCGACGGCGACAATGTCGTCGTAGACGATGCGGCCATCGCAACCCAGGGTGGTAGCGATGAACCACGCACCGTGAAGGAATTCACGCGCGATGAGGAATTCTCCATCTTCGGACTCACATGGACCGGCGAGCGCGACATCGCTGCCTACGTCCGCGCCGAGCGTGCCGACGGCACGTGGTCCGAGTGGTACGCCATGGACCCCGAAGCTGGCCCGGAAGGCTCTGAGATTCAGGGCACCGAGCCGATTTACGTCGAGCCGACGAAGAAGGTTCAGGTCTCCACGGCCAATGTCGACCTGGGTGAAACCAACCTCGACCTAGCTGAGACCGTGACCAACCAGGACGAGATCCCGCCGGTCCCGGAAGAGTCCCTGCCGGATTCCGCACCGGTTGACCTGCCGGAACTGCCTGCAGACAACGCACCAGGCGCACTCGGCGATCTACCGCGCGCACTGCCCTCCAACGTCGGTGACATCGCACCGGTCGCAGACGTGGAAGAGGTGGAAGAGACTGACGGTGCTAATGACGCTGGTGCCGTGACCAAGGCAGAAGACCTTGAAGCTGTGTTCATCAACGGTGGCGAAGGAACTGTCGACGGTGAGATCGCGCCGGCGCAGTCCAACGCCAACGGCATGCCTCGCGTGATCTCCCGCTCGTCGTGGGGCGCAGGCAGCAGCAGCACCCCGTACTACAACGAGCCGGTGAAGGCTGCGACGGTACACCACACGGCTGGTTCGAATAACTACACCGCTGCACAGGCACCGGGCGTTGTCCGTGGCATCTGGCAGTACCACGCCGTGACCCGCGGCTGGGGCGACATGGGCTACAACGCACTCGTGGACAAGTACGGCAATATCTACGAAGGCCGTGCAGGTGGTCTGGACCGCGCTGTTCAGGGCGCACACGTAGGTGGCTTCAATGCCCACACGTTCGGTGTGTCCATGATTGGTAACTACAACACCGCTGCCCCCTCCCAAGCAGCACTGAAGGCCATGGGCGACATCATTGGCTGGAAGGCCGCCGTGGCCAAATTCGACCCGACCGGTAGCTCGTACCTGACCGCTGATTTCAACTTCGGTGGCTCCAAGTTCCGCGCTGGCCAGGGCCAGATGTTCCCGAATATCAACGCCCACCGCGACTTCCACTACAACGACTGCCCGGGCAATAACCTGTACGCCCAGATGGGCACGATCCGTACCTACGCCAAGGCGAAGTACGACCAGATCAACAGTGGCAACGTCTCTAGCGGGCAGCCGTCGTTGCCGGCACCTTCGCAGCAGACGGACTCTGGGGCTAACACGTCAACGGGTACGTCCGGCACCGTCGACAACGGTGATGGCACCACGACCACGATCAATAATTTGGTGAACACCTCGAGCCAGATCTCCTTTGAGAAGCTGCTCTCTGGTGATCCAGCAGCTATCGCCGCTGCCGTGGGCACCGTCGGTGGTGTTGTCCTGATGGCGGCAGCGGCCAACGGCATGATCCCGAACCAGGTCAGCAACATCGCCAATATGGAGATTCTGCCGGGCATGACGCTGAGCAGCCTGCGCCCGCTGATCGGCCAGGCCATCAACCTGGTCGGCAGTGAGGAAACCAAGGCAACGTGGCAGCAGCTCGAGCCGTCGCTGGGCAAGCTCGAAGGCATCCTCCAGGGCGTGGGTGGCGATGAATACGCCATCTTCGAAAAGGGCATCGCCCTGCTCAGCGGCAATGGCGAACAGATCATCATGCCGGAGAAGATCGCTGATGCATGGCTCAAGCAGGGCCTGGATCTTGGCCCGCTGGGTCGCCCGGTCAAGAGCGATGGCGCTGCCAATAATGGCGACGCACGTGTTGAGTTCGAGCGTGGTGCGATCAACTACCACGCTGGTACGGGAAATGTGGACGTGACCGTCGATAAGTAAAGCGACGGCGATCTCACGCCAAGTCGAAGGAGCGTGACACCGCTTCTTCCCAGCGTTCAATGAGCCGGTCCCGGTCGGGGCCGGCCATTTCGCTATTCCAGCTCTCTTCCCCGCCCAAGCTCAAGGGGTGCTCGCTCAGACCTGCGCCTACGCATGCGGCACTGGCCGCGCCCATCACGGTGGTCTCCATATTATCGGGGCGGACCACGGAGGCGCCAAGGACATCTGCCTGCATTTGCATGAGCAGGTCGTTGCCGGTCATGCCGCCGTCGACACGCAAGCTGTCCACGGTGATCCCGGAATCTGCTTCCATGGCGCGGACCACCTCGAGCGTTTGCAGGCAGGTGGCGTCGAGTGCGGCGCGGGCGATGTGGCGACGGTCGGTGAAACGGGTAATCCCCGTGATCACGCCGCGGGCATCCGGACGCCAGCGCGGAGCGAAAAGCCCGGAGAAAGCCGGGACGATGACCACGCCCGCAGCATCATCGACTTGGGAAGCGAGCTCCTCCGATTCGGCCGCGGACTTCAAGATGCACATCTGGTCGCGCAGCCACTGAATCAGCGAACCACCCACAGCGACGGAGCCTTCCAGCGCATACACCGGCGGCTTCCCTGCCTTTTGATATGCGACGGTGGTGAGCAAACCATGTTCGGAGAACTGTGCCTGCTCACCGGTGTTAAGCAGCATGAACAGACCCGTGCCATAGGTCATCTTCGCTTCACCCTCTTCCAGGCAGCCCTGCCCGAAAAGCGCAGCCTGCTGGTCACCGAGCACACCGGTGATGGGTACTTCCTTGCCCTTCTTCCGACGCATCGCACCGAATGAACCAAAGCTTGGGCGAATCTCCGGCAGGATCGAACGCGGAACACCGAGCTCCTCGCACAACTGGGGATCCCATTCCAGGGTTTCCAAATCCATCAGCAACGTGCGCGAAGCATTGGTCACATCAGTGACGTGCTGGGCGCGGCCGCGGGAGACGAAAAGATCGAACATGCCGCTGCGCTTCCCTGCATGCGGCCCGCCGGTGAGATTCCAGATCAACCATGTATCCACTGTGCCGGCGAGCAGCTCGCCTTTCTCCGCACGCTCGCGCGCTCCCGCGACATTGTCCAGAATCCAGGCCCACTTCGGACCAGCCGGGTACGAGTTAGCCAGCAGGCCAGTTTTGCGCATGTAGCGGTCTTTCGGTGCACCTTCTTCACCGAAATCTTCCGTGCGGGTGTCTTGCCAACAAATCGCGTTGTAAATCGGCTTGCCGGTGTGCTTATCCCAGATCACGGCGGTTTCACGCTGATTGGTCAGGCCCATGGCGTGGAGGTCTTCGAGCTCCAAGTCGGCGTCGACAAGCGCTTCGGAAAGTGCGCGGCGCGTGTTGCGCCAAATCTGCTGCGGGTCGTGTTCGACCCAGCCTTCGCGCGGCATGATCTGGTCATGCTCGAATTGCGCGGTTCCTAAGACTTCACCGTCGTCGGTGGTGATGTAGCACCGGGTGGAGGTGGTGCCTTGGTCGATAGCAGCGATGAAAGGCATGAGGGTTATTTAACCCTACGCACTAGAACCACTGCTCGATAACGCGGGCGAGACCAAAATCATCATTGGAATTAGTGGTCACATCAGCAGCATCGTGCACGATCGGCGCAGCATTGCCCATGGCCACGCCCACGCCGGCCCACGACAGCATCTCAATGTCATTAGGCATGTCACCAAAAGCGATCACCTCACTCGGATCAATGCCCAGCTCAGTGGCCACGATGGACACGCCAGCAGCCTTGTTGATGCCCGGCGCGGAAAATTCCAGCAGCCCCTCATCCATCGAGTACGTCACGTGCGCACTCTCCGGGTCAATAGCAGGTGCGAGCAGATCGAACAGCTCCGCGGACGTCATATCTTTGTGGCGCACAAGAATCTTCACCGCAGGCACCGAAACAAGCTCCGCGACATCCACGCGGCCGTAGCCAATATCCCACAGATCAGGGCTGTAACCAGGGGTGATCAGGAAGCATTCGTCCTCCGGATCGAACGCAGAATCGCCAACACGCTCCACACCGAAGCCAAATTCACCGTGCCCTTCAAGCACATCGATCGCCGTGCGAGCAATCTCCGCGAGGGTTTCCGGGGCGAGCTCATGGCGGTGCACCACCATGTCGCGCGACGGGTCATAAACCACCGCACCATTCGCACACACGCAAGCCGGAGTGAATGGCAGCTGATCTAGCACCGGTGCGAGCCAACGATGCGGCCGGCCCGTCGCCAGCGCAACATGCGTGCCACCTCGCACCGCACGCGCCAAAACATCACGCAATCGCGGGCTCACACGACCATTGCTGTCCAGCAGCGTGCCGTCGATATCGCTCACGATCAGCTTCGGCGCCATCGCTTTTACCTCCCGTTTTCTAGTTCGGCATACTGTTCACGCGCACGAGCAACAAGCTTATCGACGGCCCGTTTCAGCCTCTCCGTCACTTCCTCCGCCGTGCCCGTCGTATCAATCGGCGGACCGATGAGCGTGAGCACTGGAATGTGTGCGCGCCCCATTTCCTTGCGGCCGGCCTTGACCCAGAAGCGCTGCGTTCCCCATGTGCCAATGGGAATCAACGGCGCACCAGAAGCCTGCGCGATCCGGGCGGCACCAGTTTTGAACTGCTTCAATTCAAGCGTTTCA
The DNA here is from genome assembly GCF_947253065.1 of uncultured Corynebacterium sp. Taxonomy (GTDB): domain Bacteria; phylum Actinomycetota; class Actinomycetes; order Mycobacteriales; family Mycobacteriaceae; genus Corynebacterium. The sequence goes on along the minus strand of NZ_CAMXWS010000030.1, from coordinate 14,506 downwards.
GACAGGGTGCCTTCCGGATAGATGCCGATCAGCTCGCCTTCTCCCAGGCGCTTGACTGCCTCATCAATACTGGCTGCACCCAAGGAGCGGTCCACCTCAACGTGGCCGACTGCACGAGAGATCGGGCCCATCAGCCAGTGATCAAAGAGTTCCTTCTTGGCCATGTACCGCGTCGGCCGGTGACCACGCAGCAGACCGGGGAGTGCACCGGAAATGAAGTCGTAATAACCAATGTGGTTGCCCGCAATAATCACAGGACCTTCAGCAGGAACATGCTCAAGACCGTGAACGTAGAACCGCGCGCCCTGCAGGCGCAACACTTTAGTCACAGTGGCCTTGATCAGCCGGTACATGTATTCACGGCGCCACCCCGGCTGAATTGGGGTGACCGGCGCATCTTCCGGCACCAGGAAAACATGGCTGTCAGCGCGGTACCCCTTCGGCACACTCATCAGGATCCGCCTTTCGCCTGCTTAGCTTCCTTCGCTTTACGCTTCTCCTCACGCTCACGAGCGAGGATCTCATTCGCCTCTTCCAAGGTCGGTGCAGAACCACCCAGGGAAGCCGGCATCCAGTCCAAACCATCCGGGAAGGGGCCAAAGCGCTCTTCGTACTCGGCCCTATTAGCGTCGAGAAGCTTTTGCATTGCTTCCTTCACGCGTTCGGTATCGCGCTCCGGGTCGCCCGTGGTGATCACGGGCTCGCCATAGGAAACGATGATCGGCGTGTGTGAACGACCGAGATTCTTCTTCAATCCCTTCGTCAACAGGCGTTGGGAACCCCAGATCACCGTCGGGATCATCGGCACACCAGCCTCATCTGCGATGCGTGCCGCGCCAGTTTTGAATTCCGCCAATTCGAAGGAACGGGAAATGGTGGATTCCGGGAAGATCCCCACGAAACCGCCGCTGCGCAGCCACTTCGTCGCTTCCTTGATCGACGCAGCACCTGCTGAACGGTCAACCGGCACGTGCTTCATGCCACGCATGAGCGATCCGACGACCTTCATGTCGAAGACCTCTTTCTTCGCCATGAAGCGCACCAGGCGATTGCCCCGCAGGTGCGGGCCAATACCAGCGATGATGAAGTCGTAATAACCAGTGTGGTTGATCACGAACAGCGCGCCGTCTTCCGTGGGCACATTCTCCGCCCCGTTGACGTAGAACTGCAGTCCTTGGGCCTGCATGATCTTCTTGAAGCCAAGGATAATGCCCTGGTAGAACCGCTCTTTGGATTCCACCGGGTGCGGGTCTGGGCGTTGGAAATCATCGGGGACGTTAAACAGACGGTGGAAACGGCGCATAGTGTTTCTATCCCTTCTTCGGTGTCAGAACGTCCTTGCCCACCCATGGGCGCAGAGCTTCAGGGACCACAACAGAGCCATCCGCACGCTGGTTGTTTTCCAGGATGGCTACGAGCCAACGCGTCGTGGCCAGCGTGCCGTTGAGCGTTGCAGCAGTCTGCGTTTTGCCGTCCTCATCACGGTAGCGAGTGCCTAGGCGGCGGCCCTGGAAGGTCGTGCAATTCGAGGTAGAGGTCAGCTCGCGGTAGGTGTCCTGCGACGGCACCCACGCCTCAGTGTCGTACTTACGAGCGGCCGAAGAACCAAGGTCACCTGCAGCAACGTCGATGATGCGGTACGGCACCTCAACTGCGGCGAGCATCTCGCGCTCAAGGCCGAGGAGCTTCTGGTGCATTTCCTCTGCATCTTCCGGCTTGCAGTAGGCGAACATCTCTAGTTTGTCGAACTGGTGGACGCGCAAAATGCCCTTCGTGTCCTTGCCATAAGAACCGGCCTCACGGCGGAAGCAGGAGGACCAACCGGCGTACAGCAGCGGGCCATCAGAAAGGTCGATGATCTCGTCCTTGTGGTAGCCAGCCAACGCGACCTCGGAGGTGCCTACCAGGTACATGTCATCGCGCTCGAGGTAGTAAATCTCCTCATCGTGCGCATCCAGGAAGCCAGTTCCCTGCATGATCTCCGGGCGCACCAGCACCGGCGGGACCATGACTTTGAAACCAGCCTCACGTGCCTTCTGTGCAGCCAGCATGAGCATGCCCAGCTGCATCCACGCACCATCATCGACGAGGTAGTAGAAGCGCGCGCCACCGACCTTCGTGCCACGCTTCATATCAATAATGCCAAGCGCCTCACCGAGATCGAGGTGGTCTTTGACCTCGAAATCGAATTCCGGCACTTCACCGACGTGCTCCAGCACAATGAAATCTTCTTCGCCGCCAGCAGGGGCACCTTCGACGATATTCGCGATCTGGTACTGCAGCTTTGCGACGTTTTCCTCCGCCGCCTTCTGCGCCTCTTCCGCCGCCTTGACCTTCTCCTTCAGCTCATTGGAACCTTCCAACAAAGCGGGACGGTCCTCGGGAGCGGCCTGGCCGATCTTCTTGCCAAAGGCCTTCTGCTCACCGCGCAGCTCATCCGCCTTCTGGATACTGGCGCGACGCTCTTCATCAGCTGCGAGGAGCTGGTCCACGAGCGCCGGGTCTTCACCACGAGCCTGCTGGGAGGCACGGGCAACGTCAGGGTTTTCACGCAGAAATTTGAGATCGATCACGGCTACTAACCCTACCCCGTGGGGTGAGCTCGTGGCCCCACATAAGGCATGATGGAGACCATGGCTGCACGGAAATCCTCGCTGAGCACATCAGCTCTGCGCACAGTGCTGGTAGCAATACTGGCAGGTGCATTGGGCATGGGCACTTACGCTGCCTCCACCGGTTTCACCACGAGCGCCCCGGAAGAGGCCCCGCCTGCCCCGCACACCAGCAATGTCGCAGCCGATGATGAAGATGCCACGCCATCCTTCACTGCTGCTGATAGTGGCGCGTGCTTGACCTGGGATATTGGCGCTGATGGTGCTGTCACCGGGTTCACCGAGACGGACTGTAATAACGAGCACCGTTTTGAGGTTTCTTCCCGTGAGGATTTGAACACGTATCCCACCTCCGAATTTGGGCCGGACGCTCCCGCTCCGAACCCAACACGTCAGGCGCAATTGCGTGAGGAGCTCTGCCGCACAGCTTCGATCCGTTATCTGAACGGCCGCTACGATCCCTCCGGCCGCTATTCCATCGCCCCGATCCTCCCGCCCGCTGAAGCGTGGGAGGAAGGCGACCGCACTATGTTGTGTGGCCTGCAGGAAACCGATACTGACGGCACACCGATCCTCACCGTTGGCCACGCCGCTGAGCAGGACCAAGCCCGTGTTGCTGAGCCGGGTACCTGCGAAGTCACCGACGAGGCCAATAATCTGCGTGCCATCGATTGCGCCGAACCGCACCACATTGAGGTGACCGGCAAGATCGATCTCGCCCCGGTCTTCCCTGACCGCACTCCTTCGGCCGAGGACCAGGACAAGCACCTCGGTGCCGTTTGCGCCAAGGCTGCGGAGGACTACCTCGGTGGGGAAGAAAACCTCTACCAATCCACCCTGCAGGTGTACTGGGGAACCATCCCCTACCAGGCATGGGATGGTGGGAGCCGTTCCGTCAACTGTGGTCTTGTCTCCCCGAAGGACGGTAAGTTCGCTCCCATCACCGGCACCGCCAAGGACGGGCGCGAAGCCATCAAGGTCGATGGGCACACCCCGAAGGCACCGCCGGAGCGTCGCCCGCTGCGTGAGGAACAAAAGCGCCAGCAGGAAGCTGGCAACACTGAGAACACCGAAAACGCTGCTCCCCAGCCATGATGGAGCCTGTCAGCGACAAGGTTTTCGAGGACATGATCAACGATGCCCTCGATGAAATCCCCGAGGAATTCGCACGCAAGATGACCAATATGGTCGTGCTTGCACGGCCCTATAACGAGGACGAGCCGGGACTCCTCGGACTCTTCGAAGGCGTGCCACTTCCTGAGCAGCACGCCAACCACACTGGGTTTCTGCCCGATGCGGTGTTTATTTACAAAAACGCCCTCGAGGACCTGTGCGCCGACGAGGAAGAACTACGCCACGAGGTGAAGGTGACCGTCTTCCACGAGGTCGGCCACTATTTCGGGCTCGAAGAGCACGAACTGCACCACCTGGGCTGGGGTTAGCTCGGCAACGGGTAATCAGCCCAGCGCACCACGCGCCACTGGCCGAAATCCTCCACCGGGTCACCGGTCGGACCGGCCGCCGGGTCAATCACCAGATACTTGCAATTCGGCAGGTAGCTCGCATCCGCGAAATCCGGATCGATCTCGCACGCATTCGCAGCGAAAGCACGGATCGCACCGCCGTGCGACACCGCCACCGTCGTTCCCTCCTGTGCTGCATATGGGAGCAAACCGCCCTTGTAACGGGTGAGGAAGGTGTGCAGGGTATCACCACCGTCGATAAGCGCATCCGGCTCGCGACGGTAGAAACCGCGGAACGCCCCCAGGTAAGCGGTGTGCGCTTCGACCGAATTGTGCATCTCCCACCGCCCGGCGTTGACCTCGTGGATTCCGTCGACGGCGGGGATAGCGGCGAAGCGCTCACCGAAGCCGATCTGCGCCGTCTGCTTCGCACGCGTGGCCAGGGAGGAAATCACGCGGTCAACGTCGTAATTAGCCAAGATATCTTCGCCGGCAGCCTTCGCCTGCTCGCGGCCGAGCTCCGTCAGCTCAGCGCCGGGGAGAAGCGTATCCAACTTGTGATCCACATTCGACGTGGTCTGGCCATGACGCAACAAGATCAACATGATGTTCCTTCCCGGGCCGCACGGACCCATTGTTCTGCCTGTTCAAGACGTTCCGGATCAACGACCCGTTCCTCTGTCACACCATCGAAGCGGGGCCAGGAACCCAAAAAAGCGATGGTGGTTGCGCGCAGCCACAACGAGCGCAGCGCCTCAGCCACCGGCACATCCTCAATGTGGCCAACGAGGTCAACGTAGAAGTTATAGGTATTCGCCGTCTTGCGCGTCGGACGCGACTCAATGCGCGTCATATCCACCCCACGGTATGCGAATTCCTGCAGCGCACCGACCAAAGTTCCCGGCTCATTCGGCAGCTGGAACACCACCGACGTGCGGTCATTGCCTGTCCGCTGCGTGGGCACACCCACCGGCCCAGCCAGCACGAAGCGGGTGCGCGCCTCACTCATGTCCGCGATGCCTTCCGCATGTACTTCCAGCCCAAACAGGTCCGCCGCCCGGCGCGGGGCAGCAGCCACATCAGCCTCCCCCTCAGCTACAGCCTTCGCCGCCGCAGCATTCGACGGTGCCGCGCTGAATGCCACACCAGGCAGGTTCTCCTCCAACCAGCCGCGGACTTGGCGGTGGGCTACCGGATGCGTCGAAAAGCGCTTTGCATCGCTCAGCGAAAAGCCCGGCCGCGTCATGATGGCGAAGCTGATGGACAGCTCCACCTCGCGGTAGATCATCACCCCGCCGCCCTCGACGAATGCGTCAGACGTGCTGGTCACCGCACCATCGACCGAATTCTCAATCGCCACAACGGCATATTGCGCGCGGCCTTCACGCACCGCATTCAGCGCAGCCGACGGCGATTCAACGGGCAATGGCGTGATTTCGCCTGCAATATGGTCGCGGAATAACCACAACGCTTCCTCAGTGAACGTCCCGGCAGGGCCCAGGTACGCAACAGTCGTACTCATGGTCACCCAGCCTACAGTTGACCCATGACCACCGATCGGCGCCGCCTCTTCTGCGAGGTCACACTCGTTCTCGCCATCACTTTCGGCATGTCCGGCATCCGCGCCGCACTTCGACTTATCGACGCCGCGCTTGCGCCCACACCCCTCAACCAACAAAGCACCACGCTTAACGACGCCGCCTCTTCCCTCCCCTGGCTCGACATCGCCTTGCAGCTCGCATCGGCCGCGACTCTTTTCGCCTGGGGAGGCCTGGCTGTCTTCCTGCTCGGCGCTTCTCTGTCCCGCCCACGCTGGCGCGACTGGGCGTGGGGTGCCGGTCTCGCTGCCCTGATCGGCATCCCCGGACTGATCCTCTACGTCACCTCCCTACAGTTCGGCCTAACCAAGGAAGTCATTCCCGCCACCGACGCCGTCAAAGTCCCCCTGCTTTTGGTTTGGTCAGCCGCCAATGCATTTGCCGAGGAGACCGTCGTGGTCATGTGGCTGCTCACCAGGTTGCGCCAACTCCGTGTCCCCCTCGCAGGCGCGATCGCCGCCTCTGCCATCCTGCGTGGCACCTATCACCTCTACCAGGGTTTTTCCGCTGGTCTTGGCAATCTCGTCATGGGTGTCATCTTCGCTTACTTCTACCACCGCACCGGCAAAATTTGGCCCCTCATCCTGGCGCACTTTCTCATCGATGCAGTTGCCTACCTCGGCTACCTCTTCCTCGACCTGAGCTGGTTGGGGCTGTAACCCCGCCGTTCACCCCGCCGTTGGAAAACCGCAGGAACTATGCAGCGCATAGTTCCCTGTGTTACAGCCGTTAAATACTGTGGCGTGTGGTGCCACGGTTTAAGATGTATTCCATGTCGACAACCCCGCACTCCAACGACCCCCGGGACAACCCGGGGGATTTCCTCGTGGGCAAAGACGGGAAACCACTGATCGATAGGTATGGCCGCCCCATCCGGAAACGTTCAGCCAGCAACCCGACTGAACGACCGGCCCAACCTGAACGACAGATCAGGCCGGAGCGACCGGCCCAACCTGAACGACAGATCAGGCCAGAGCGGCCACAGTACCGTGCGGAACCTGAGCGCCCCGTCCGGGAGACTGTCCGTCCGCGACAGCACATGCCACGGCAACAGATGCCCCGGCAGCAAGCACCCCGGCAAACGATGTATGAACCACGACGGACGCCACACGTGCAGCGCCAGCCACGGCCGGTGCAGCACCAAGTCCAGCCGATGCAAAGGCCTTACCAGCCACAGCCAATGCCGCGACCAAAGCGTCGTCTGCCCCGGTTGCGTCGCCCAAAGGCGGGGTGCATCCCGACGGTGTTGTCACTGCTTCTGGTGTTTCTGGTCGTCGGAACGCTGTTTGCTGATGCACGCCTGACTCGCGTGGATGCCTTCCCGGATGCGCCGATTGGAAATACGGCAGGAACGAACTGGCTCATCGTGGGTTCGGATTCGCGTGAAGGTCTAAGCGAGAAGGACGTGGAGCGCCTGGGCACAGGTGGCGATATCGGCACTGGTCGCACGGACACGATCATGCTGATGCACATTCCCACCACTGGCAAGGCAACGCTGTTGTCCATCCCGCGCGATTCGTATGTGGAAATCCCTGGTTATGGCATGGACAAGATCAATGCCGCATTCGCATACGGTGGGCCGAAACTGCTTGCAGAGACAGTGGAGAATGCCACTCAGCTGCGCATTGACCACTACGCGGAGATCGGCATGGGTGGTCTAGCCGGTATTACGGACGCGATCGGCGGAGTGGAACTGTGCCCTGCGGAACCGATCACTGACCCATTAGCGCACCTGGATGTGCAGGCTGGCTGCCAGAAGATGGACGGTCCAACTGCCTTGGGCTATGTGCGTACACGCGCAACAGCTATGGGCGATCTGGATCGTGTGCAGCGCCAACGCGAGTTCGTCAGTGCGATCATGCACAAGGCGCTGTCGCCGTCGGTTCTGCTCAACCCCTTCAGGCTCATCCCTTTGGTTCTGCGCGGGAGCAGCCTGCTGGTTGTCGGCGAGGGCGACCACGTGTGGCACCTGGCGCGCCTGGCTTTCGCGATGCGTGGCGGGGCGAAAACGGAAACGGTGCCGATCGCTAGCTTCATCGACACCGACGTGGGCAGCGTGCTTGTCTGGGACGACGCTGCCGCGGAGCAACTTTTCGCTGGGCTGCGCTAATCAACGCCAATCGACGCTAATCCGCGCGCGTTGCCATCACCGGTTCCTCCGGCAGCTTGTGGCGGCCAGTGATGTAGTACAGCGCCACCGCGAGAACGCTGAATCCGAGGCCGACGAAGAATGCACCACGGAATTCCGGTAGCCACAGCATGATGCCGAAGGTGAACAGAATGAACGCGATGGCGAAATACTGGCCGTATGGGAAGAACGGAGTCTTGTAATCAAGCGCAGCGATATCTTCAGGGGTCATGCTGCGACGTGATGCAAGGTGAGCCAACAGGATCATCAGCCACACGAAGATCGTGGCAAAGGTAGCCAGAGAAGCGATGATCTCAAAGATGCGGTCCGGCATCAGGGTGTTGGCAACAACACCGACGATGAGGACGATCAGCAGGATCACGGTGGTCATGACCGGAACATCACGAACGGTGCGGGCCATGATGCCGGGAGCGTAGTGCTGCTTAGCCAGGCCGGTAAGGACACGGCCAGCACCGAAGAGGTCAGCATTGATCGCGGACAGTGCGGCCGTGATGACCACGAAGTTGAGCAGGCCAGCCGCCCAGTTCACGCCCAGGGTGGAGAAGATCTGGACGAAGGGGGATTCATCGCCGGTGATGGTGCGCCACGGGTTGATCATCAAGATGACCAGGATGGACAACACGTAGAAAAGCAGGATGCGCACCGGGACAGTGTTGACCGCCTTCGGCACAGCAGTCTTCGGGTCGGTGGCCTCAGAACCGGCAACACCGATGATCTCTGTTCCACCGAATGCGAAGAGCACGAGGATGAACGAGGCAATCATTCCCGTGAAGCCATTCGGGAAGAAGCCACCATCATTGACCAAGTTAACCGGGCCGGTGGTCTCTGCGGAAGACAGGCCGAAGACAAGCACTGCGGCGCCGGCGACGATCATGGCGATGACAGCCCCGACCTTGACCACGGTGAACCAGAATTCCAGTTCACCGAAGGCCTTAGCGCTGGCCACATTCGCGGCACCGACGATGAGCAGTGCGGCGACAATCCACACCCAGCGCGACACATCAGGAAACCAAAAGCCCATGTAGATGCCAATGGCGGTGAGGTCGGCGAGAGCCACGATCACCATCTCAAAGGCAAACATCCACCCGGTCAAGAAGCCGGCGGCACCGCCCAAATAAGCGCGGGTGTACTCAGCGAAAGAGCCAGTGACGGGGTGATGGACAGACATCTCACCCAGAGCGCGGAGCAGGAAGTACACCACTGCACCGCCCAGTAGGTAAACCAGCAACACCGATGGTCCGGCTGCTTGGATCGCGCCGGCAGAACCGTAGAACAGGCCGGTACCGATCGCGGAGCCGAGGGCAATGAAATTGAGGTGGCGGGTATTCAAGCCGCGTCGAGATGTCTGAGATGTCCCGGAAGCCATGACTCTATTCCTCTATGAACTTTGGGTTGTGGTTGTGCGTTTTTAAATGGTGACCTGGCGCGATTTGATGTTCTCCAGCTGCTTGCGCTCGTCGGCGGTCAGCTGGGCGTCATTGTCGTATTCGGTGGCGATCGCGTCGTTGATCTTCTTCAGTGCATCACCGTAGGAATCGGCGGCAACGGAAGGATCGAGGTCCCACACCGGCACGAGCAAGCCGTGGGTGCGGAATGCACCTGCGAACTTGGTGCCTTCGCCCAGGTTAAGCTCACCGCGGGCAGCGATGCGTGCGAGAGCGTTGAGCATGGTGCGCTCGTCTTCTTCAGGGCGGACCCAACGGATGTGAGCCTTGCCACCGCCTGGATTGACCCACCAAATGGAGCCCGGCAGCTCAGCTTTGATCTCTACGGACGGAAGAACAGCATCATTGGCGCGGGCCAGCGCCTGCTGGACCTGCGGGTTGACGGCTGCGGAATCAGTGAACCACCAGTTGAAATCATCGTGAGCAGTGATCTCCAGCTCGGTGGACTCAGACAGCAGAGTGTTCAGCTCCGGCTGGGAGCCATCAGCAGCGGTAGAGCTCAGCGTTGCGCCCGGCTCGGCTTCAAGCACCCAGTTGAGGGCGTAGGCGAGGTCGCGGTTCGGATTCTGCGAGTGCGACTGCACCTGCAGGGCGACAAAACGTTCGCCACCGTCTTCCTCAGGACGTCGCAAAGCTGCGCCTGCACCCGGCAGAACGGTGACGAGGTTGACTTCGGTGCCCTTGATGTCCACCTTTGCAACAGCGGATGGAACGAATTCCTGCAGTGCAACAAGGTCAGTCTCCGCAGCGAGTCCCTTGTACGGGCGCGGGTCCTTCTGCAGTGCCTCACGCTCAGCGGCACGAGCAGCAAGCTTTGCTTGACGACGGCTCATGCCCTCGGGCAGATCTTCCTTTTTACGGTTCTTCTTGGCCATATCTCCCAATTTACCGGGATCAGGTCACTTCACCGTGTCTGGGGTGCGGAAAGTCTCCACTGCGAGTTGCGGATGATCGGTAGCGAAGACATCTACACCCTTTTCCTGACACCAGCGCATCTGGTCCGGTTCATTCACGGTCCAGGTGTAGGTGCGCAGCCCGCGGTAGCCCAACAGCTTCGGGGTACCACGCAGGTGGGACAGCGCCGGGCCCACGCCGTACGGGCGCGACAGCATGGTGTTTGTGGGATTCCACTTCTTTTCCCGCAGGCGGAAAAGGTAGAAAGTTTCCAGCTCGGGGACCGTGTGGGTGAAGTAGCGCATCGCCGAGTGGGAAAAGGAGATGAGGTGTACGCGCGGGTCATCTTTCATTCCGCGGTACCACAACGTGCGCACCACCTGCTCGTCTACCTCGGGGTTGAACAATGCGGAGTGCTTGGTCTCGATGTAGATGTGCTTATCCGGATAATCCTCAAGCAGGTCCAGCAATTCATCGAGGAGGAGGATGTCCTGCGGGTCGTCCTCCGTGCCGTAATTGAATTGGCGTAGCTCGGTGAAATCCATTTTGGAAATCCGACCCATGCCGTCGGAAGTGCGGTTGATCAACGCATCGTGGTGGACGACGAGCTTGCCGTCGCGGGTGAGGCGTACATCGCACTCAATGCCGTGGACCCCGTCAAGCTTGAGCGCTTCTTCGTACGCGCGACGCGTGGATTCGGGGTGGAGGCCAGATGCTCCACGGTGAGCAACGATGAGTGGTTGAGCGGTGGGCGCGGAAACCTGTGCAGAAGTGGCGATGGTCATGCCTGCGGTGACTCCCCAAAAAGCGTGTGTAACTTGGCTTCGAGCCTAGGCCCACGGGTGCGTGCGGAAAAGCGCTAGAAGCAGTGGATACGCAAGTATCACGTGAAAATAACTCGCTGTTCATCTTACGTTGGTTTTGCGCGACGCAGGTGCACGAACTTTGCCACAATAGAGCACATGTCTATCAAGCCACTCGCCGCGCCGTACAGGTCATTGCGCACGCGCATCAGCGATGCAGCGACCAACGTGAAGGATTCGGTGAAGAGCTTGTGGCCGCGTCGCACCCATGCTGTCCGCGCGCCGCTATATGCGATCGAATTGCTCGCGGACCTAACACCGGTGGTGCGCATGTCAGGTTTGCGCAGGTTGCCGGATGATTTCGCGGCCGGGATTTTGGGGGCTGAGGTCGCTACATGGAGCGCGATCTCACCGTCTTTGCTGCCACACCCGTGGTGGGTGACCACAGCGAATGTCGCGATTTGTCAGGCAGCGGGCCACTCAGTCGGTGTTGGCGCAACGAAGCTTCTCACCGACGTCGCGGGAGCGAATAACTGGAAATATCCGCGGGCGTTTCGTCGAAAAGCGGCGGTTCCCGTGCAGGTCGCCATGGGTGCCGTCACGGTGGGCACGTACCTGGGCGCGGCTTTACGACGTTCCGAGCAAGAGCGCCTCGTCGAAGACCCGACCAAACTTGGGCCGCTGCAAACCCTCGCCGGAATCGGATTGGGTTCCATTGGCTACGGAGTGCTTCTGCTGCTCGGTGAGGGGATCCAAGTCACCGCTGGACGCTTCAATAAAGAATTGCGCCGCTGGATGCCCCCGGTGGTGTCGTGGCCACTCGCCATTTTGGGCTTGAGTGCAGCGGGCGCTGTTCTCACAGACAAGGTCGTGGTGCGCCAAATCCTGAATGCCGCCTACCGCAATGCCGATGAGCTCAACCGTGAGTTCTTGCCCGGCGCGGAAAAACCCACGGAACCGGAACGTTCGGGTTCGCCGGATTCCTTGGAGCGGTGGAAATACCTGGGCCGCCAGGGACGCGCTGTCGTAGCGGGCGGACCGCGCAAGGCAGATATTGAGAAGGTGCTCGGCACTGGCGATGCTCGTGAACCGATCCGCGTGTTCATTGGGTTGAAAGATCGCAGCCCGGAAGAGCAGGCGCAGATGGTGCTGCATGAGATGGACCGCACCAATGCGTGGTCGCGCAAGAATCTCGCGGTGCTCTCCTCCGCAGGCACAGGCTGGATCAATGACTTCCACACTTCAGGTTTTGAGTTCTTGAGCCGCGGGGACTCCGCGATCGTGGCCATCCAGTATTCGTTCATGCCCTCGGCATATTCCTACGCTTCCGACCGTGAAGTCCCGGTGCGCAGCTCACGGGTGTTGATCAACGCTATTCAAGAACGTCTGGCGCAGATACCGGAGGATGAGCGGCCGAAAATGTACGTCGGTGGCGAATCACTCGGTGCCTACGGTGTAGCTGATTCCTTTGACAGCACCGATGCCATGCTTGCCAATATCGCTGGTGGTGTTTTCACTGGCACGCCAGGATTCACCGCGCGACACATTCAGCTCACCCGCGACCGTGATCATGGCAGCCCAGAGCGTCTTCCGGTTGTCGATGGTGGCCGACATGTCCGCTTCACTGCTCACCCCGACCACCTGAAGCACACCTTTGATGGCAGCGACTACGAGCAGGATTGGGAATTTCCTCGTGCTGTTTTCGCACAGCACGCCTCGGACCCGGTGGTGTGGTGGGATTGGAAACTCTTCGTGCGCAAGCCGGACTGGCTGCGCGAACCGGGCTCACGCGGTGTGAAGGCACCAGCGGAACAGCACGTGGATGTGCTGCAAAACATGCGCTGGGTGCCATTCATCACCGGCTGGCAGGTCGGTGTCGACCAATTACGCTCACAACACCAGCCCGGCGGTCACGGGCACCAGTACCACAATGAGACAGTCGCTTATTGGAATGCAGTGCTTGATGTGGGCGCGAGCGAAGACACCATTAGGACGATTTCAGAGTGGATCCACAAGGATTCCACCAGGATCAGGGCAAATGCCGCCTCCGCGGTGAAGGAATCCGCGCAGGCGACACTCCAGCGCGTGAACCCTTAGATTCCGCAAGCCACGCCAGTGGAGTGGTGCGGGCAGTAGCCATTGGGCACCTTGTGCAGGTACTGCTGGTGCTCGTCTTCAGCGAGGTAATAATCCACTCCGGATTTCACTTCCGTGGTGATAGGACCGAACCCAGCGTTGCCTAGTGATTGTCCATATTCATTCACCCACGCACGAATCTGTTCGGCTTCGTCCTCACTGTCGGTGTAAAACGCCGAACGGTACTGGGTGCCCACGTCATTGCCCTGACGGAAGCCCTGCGTCGGGTCATGCGATTCCAACGCGGCGCGGACGAGTTCTTTGAGGCTGACCTGCTCCGGGTCGTAGACCACTTCAACCAATTCAACGTGGTTGGTCTGGCCTGAGCACACCTCACGGTAGGTCGGATTCGGGGTCACTCCCCCGCCATAGCCCACCGAGGTGGATTCCACTCCCGGGGTATTCCAGTACATTTTCTCCGCGCCCCAGAAGCAGCCTATACCGATGAGCAGGCGTTTTTGCCCTTCGCGCCACGGACCAGTGATCGGGGTGCCCAACACTGCATGTGGCTGTGGGTGAGGCAGGACCGGTTCATCGCGTCCGGGCAGTGCGCGATCGGTGTCAACGAGTTGCGGGGAACGTCCGAAGAAGAAAGCCATACCTTAAATAACTACTGGGCTAGCCTGACAATTCCTAGGGTCGCGGACGAGATTTTCAATTTTGCCTATCATGGTCGGCGTACGGCGCTTGAATAAAGCGTGAACGAAAAAGAAAGGATATAGATCATGGCTGTTTACGAGCTTCCTAACCTGCCTTATGCATACGATGCCCTCGAGCCGCACATCTCTGCGGAGATTATGGAGCTGCACCACGACAAGCACCACGCAACCTACGTCAAGGGTGCGAATGCTGCTCTCGAGGCAATTGAGGCTGAGCGCAACGGTGAGGCAAACCCGGACAAGCTGCGTGCACTGTCCAAGAACCTGGCGTTCAACCTGGGTGGCCACACCAACCACTCCATCTTCTGGAAGAACATGAGCCCGAACGGTGCCGGCGAGCCAGCTGGCGAGCTGGCTGAGGCCATTAATCGTGACTTCGGCTCCTTCGAGGGCTTCCAGAAGCAGTTCGAGGGTGTCGCTACCTCCCTGCAGGGCTCCGGCTGGGCTGTCCTGGGCTACGACCACATCGCTGGTCGCCTGATCATCCAGCAGCTGACCGATCAGCAGGGCAACATCTCCGTTGACTTCACTCCGGTTCTCATGCTGGATATGTGGGAGCACGCTTACTACCTGCAGTACAAGAATGTGAAGGCTGATTACGCTAAGGCGTTCTGGAATGTCGTCAACTGGGACGATGTCGCTGAGCGCTTCGCTAAGGCTTCTGCTTAAGCCAAGCTTTCGGGCGTAAGTTCAGGGTTAAGTAGCAAAAAGTGTGTCCGCTCGGCGTGTCGCGGGGCGGACATTTCT
>NZ_CAMXWS010000029.1 GCF_947253065.1 uncultured Corynebacterium sp. | reverse complement strand
AACCCGTGTTGCCGCCGTGAAAGGGCGGAGTCCTAGGCCTCTAGACGATGGGGGCCAATGCTGTTAGACAGCTCGCCTATCATAAACCTGCGCGCGACCCAGTTCCAAATGAGCTGGTCACTGGGATAAAAAACCTACCGCTTAGTGGGCGACAGGAACCATCCGCGCACGGTCGTCGCGAGAGCTGACCACGGTCTTGCCGAATGGGAAGCACGTGACCGGAATGAGCTTGATATTTGCCCACGCCAATGGCAGACCAATGATGGTGATGGCCTGCGCAGCTGCGGTGATGACGTGCCCAATGGCCAGCCACAAACCCGCAACAATGAACCAGATGACATTGCCGATGACGCTCAGTCCCCCACTGCTATTGGTGTCCACGACTTCCCGGCCGAATGGCCAGAGAACGAATCCGGCGATGCGGAACGAGGCTACGCCGAAGGGGATGGTCACGATGAGCAGGCATGCCACAATGCCGGCCAGAATGTAGCCCAAGAAAAGCCAGATGCCTGCGGTAACAAGCCAGATGATGTTGAGAATCAGTCGAATTAGTCCCATACGACAAGCATAGTTGGGTTTTTACAGGTCGTGTTTTGCAGAAATCACGTTGAGCATGACCTGTTGCGGCACTACGCGCGACAGAGCGAAAGCGACAGGTGCCATAGACCCGACGGCGTAGTGCGGCTTGGGGCGCGCAGCCTTTAGCGGCCGAAGGATTTCACGGGCGACCCGCTCGGCGCTGATTCCGCTTGCTTCGTTGCGGTTCAGTTTCCTAAGCATGTGGTCGAATTCCGTGGCGTACGGCCCGAACTTATCCACGTAGGTGGTGCGGCGCGCAGAAAGACCGGTGGCAATAGAGCCAGGCTCAACTGTTGTGACCCCAATCCCGAAAGGCGCGACCTCCCTGCGGGCGGAGGCGGCGAAACCTCTAATCGCGGCCTTCGATGCGACATACGAAGAGCGGAATCCGAGCGGGAAGCTGCCCAGCATGGAGCCAACCATCACGACTCGGCCGCGCCTCGCCGAGCGCATAGCGGGAAGTAGGCGTTGCGTGAGGTCCACGTGCCCGATCACGTTGACTTGGAAGAGTCGCTCGAGCGCGTCGCGCGGCAGCTCTTCAAAGGGGCCCGACTGCGATTCGCCCGCATTATTCACCAGTACAGCGGGAGTTCCCAGCGCAAGAATTTCGGCAGCGCAGGATTCGATGGACGCAGCATCACCGAGATCAAGGCCAATGTATGTCACGCCGGGCAATGGCGCACCCACACTCGCAGGATTCCTCGTCGTCCCCACCACTCGGTATCCCTCCTCCACGAGCAACCGGGCAGTAGCTTCCCCAATGCCGGAGGTAGCGCCCGTGACCACGGCAAGTTCACCGGGACCAACGGGCGGAAGTTGCGGGCTGGAAAAGAGTCGTGTGATTCCCATGCCCAAAGCTTAGGCGAGCAAAACAAGACTTACGGCCATAACGGCCATTCCGACGATGACGCCATAAACAGCGGCGTGGTGGCGGTCAGTGGAAATCGCGGTGGGCAGCAGTTTGTCCAGGCTGACAAACACCATGATCCCGGCGATCATGGCAAAGGTGATACCCAAAGATGCTGGGCCGAGGAAGGGCTTTAGGAAGAGGTAACCCAGGATGGCGCCCAATGGTTCGGCAAGACCGGACAGGGTCGCCCACCCGGCGGCCCGCCACCGTTTGCCGGTCGCTTCACGGATGGGCACAGCTACGGCGATGCCTTCTGGAACGTTGTGAATCGCGATCGCCACTGCAATCGGAGCTGCCAACACAGGGTCTTGCAGCGCAACGAAGAATGTGGCGAAGCCCTCGGGAAAATTGTGGATCGCGATTGCCAGCGCCGTCATCAGACCGACGCGTCGCATGCGTGCTGCGCCGATTGCGCTGGGCTCTTCGTGCGGGTTGATGTCTTCGGGCACGAAGCGGTCGATCACGGCGATCAATAAAACACCGGCGAAAAAGGCAGCGGGCCCCCACACATTGGCGGAGGAAACACCAGCTTCCTCAAGGCCTTCGATGCCTTGCGGCAGCAATTCGACGAGTGAGATATACAGCATCACGCCGGCGGAGAACCCGAGGGAGACCGCCAGGAAGCGCTCGTCAAGGTCGCGTTTGAGGGCGACGAGGAGGCCGCCAAGGGCCGTCGATAAGCCTGCGAACAAGCAAATCAAGAAAGCGACCATGCGCGAGGCCTACAGCAGGACCCATGGCTACCGCGAAGATTTACGACGCTGAACTTGAACCGACAAAGCAGGCGATGGCGGGGCGTTTTTCGTCGATAAGCGAATTGCAGGGCTCCTACCGCGCGATTGACCGCGACGACAAGGTCGGCATTGAGGTGCTTGTCGGCACAGATAGTGAGGGAAATCTCACCCAATGCGGCCTCAGCTACCGCTAAGAAGCAATGGCGCTTGACGACGCCTTGACGCCCCTAACCCATTCCCTCCTCGGCGTCTGGGACTAATCCTCCAAACGCGTGAGCAGCTCGTCGCGCACCTCCCGGCGACGGATCTTGCCCATCTGATCCTTCGGCAAATCCTCAAAGTGGTAGAAGCTGCGCGGCACCTTGTAGCGGGTCAGATTCTCGCGCGCGAACTCCTTGAGACTGTCCGGATTCAGCTCCGCACCACGGTCCAAGACCACGCACGCGACAACATCCTCGGAACCATCCGTGCGCGGGCGCCCCACGACCGCAACATCAACGACATCACGGTGCCCACGCAACGTCTCCTCTACCTCCGCCGGGTACACATTGAACCCGCCAGTGATAATGAGCTCCTTGATGCGGGAAACCAACTTGATAAAGCCGTCCTCCTCCATCACACCCATATCGCCGGTACGGAACCAACCGTTGTGGAAGACCTTCTCCGTCGCCTCCGGGTTGTTGAGGTACCCGCCGAAAACCTGCGGCCCCTTCACCAGGATTTCGCCAGCCTCGCCGTAGGGCATGTCCTCGTCGGGATTATCAGGGTTGACGATGCGCACCTCGGTGTCCGGGAACGGGATACCGATATACCCCGGGCGGCGGTCCGCGCTTTCCGGGTTACCGATCACAATCGGGGACGTCTCCGTCAGGCCATACCCCTCCACGAGCCGGCCACCCGTGACCTCTTCCCACTCCTCAATCACACTCGCCGGCAGCGACGACGCGCCCGAGAAGCCGATCTTCACCTGCGACAGGTCGACATTCTTCTCGCGGGCCGTCTGCACGATCCGCTCAAACACAGTCGGTACACCCGGCACAAATGTCGGCGGGGTCTTCTTCACCGCGCGCATGATCAAATCCATTGTCGGCGCCGGCAACAAAATCAGCTCACTGCCGATAAAGAACGTCAACGTCAGCGAGAACGTCAAACCATAAGCGTGAAAGAACGGCAGCGTGGCCAACATGCGCTGCCCTGGTTCCTGGAGCTCCTTGACCCAGGCACGACCCTGGACCGGATTGGCCAGCAAATTACGGTGCGTGAGCACCGCACCCTTCGGCGAGCCCGTGGTGCCGGATGTGTAAAGCACCAACGCAGGATCATCAGGTGACACATTCTTCGGTGTGTGCACACGTGGCGGAATGACCTTCTTCGGCCCAGCCATCTCCTCCCACGTCACCGTGTCCGTGGCCGGTGCAGTGAGTTGTTCGCGTGCCTGCTTCAGCTTGCCCACCGGCACCTGCAACGCCACTCGCTGCAGCAACGGCATCGCTTTAGTCATGTTCACACTGACGACAGTCTCAAGATCCGTGCTCTCATCAGCCTTGAGCTTGTTCGCCGTATCAGCCACCTTGTCCCACACAATCGCAACGCGCGCACCGTGGTCAGCGAACTGCGGACGCAACTCATGAGCGGTGTACAGCGGATTGTGCTCCACCACAATCGCGCCGAGTTTCTGCACTGCAAAGAACGCCACGACGTGCTGCGGGCAATTCGGCAGCATGATCGCCACCCGGTCGCCGTGCTGCACCCCCAGACGAGCCAAGCCAGCCGCTGCCCGTCGGACCTCAACTTCCAACTCCCCGTACGTCTGCGTCCTGCCAAAGAAGTTGGTCGCGGTCTTATTGGAATTGGTGGCAACACTGTCGTTGAAAATCTCAACGAGGGTCTTTTCTGGATACTCCAGAATATGACCAGTCCACTCCGGGTAATACTTCAACCAGGGCTTGTTTGCACGTTCGTTCTCTGTTGGCATGGCGTCCACCCTACGCGCGCACGTCAGGCTTAGTGCGCAAAGAAAACCCCACAGCCGAAAGATCAACTGTGGGGTGTGCACTCGTGGGCCCTGCGGGGCTCGAACCCGCGACCTGCGGATTAAAAGTCCGTAGCTCTACCAGCTGAGCTAAAGGCCCGTGCGCATACATGGTAGCGGGAATGTGCCAGCGGGAAGAAATTGGGGCGGGCTTAAACAAAAGCCCATGTCAGTTTGTGTGATTGCACCTGGTCGGGCAACAATAGGCCACGTGACTTCGACGATCCCTCAACTGCGCATTGGCGGCATGAATCTTGCCTCGCCTGTCATCCTTGCTCCGATGGCTGGCGTGACAAACATGCCGTTTCGTGTGCTTTGCCGTGAAATTGAGCAGCAGCTCACCGGCACTGCATCCGGGTTGTATGTGTGCGAGATGATCACCGCGCGTGCACTGGTTGAGGGCAATGAAAAGACATTGCACATGACGTCTTTCGCGCCGCAGGAAACTCCTCGGTCGATGCAGCTGTACACCGTTGATCCGGAGTACACGTACAAGGCGGTGCGCATGATCGTCGAGCATGACATGGCGGACCACGTGGATATGAATTTCGGGTGTCCTGTACCCAAGGTGACGCGTCGTGGCGGTGGCTCGGCACTCCCCTATAAGCGGAAGCTGTACGGCCAGATCGTCGACGCGGCTGTCCGGGCGACGGAAGGCACTGACATTCCGGTCACTGTGAAGTTCCGCATCGGCATTGACGACGAACACCACACCCACCTCGATGCCGGCCGCATCGCCGCTGACATGGGTGCCGCGGCCGTGACCCTGCATGGGCGCACCGCAGCGCAGCGCTATTCCGGTGACGCGGACTGGGGCGAGATCGCGCGCCTGGTTGAGCACATGGACGGCACCGGTGTCCCGGTCCTAGGCAACGGCGATATCTTCGCACCCGAAGACGCCCAGGCCATGATGGATGAAACCGGCTGCGCAGGTGTTGTTGTCGGACGTGGCTGCCTTGGCCGGCCGTGGCTTTTCGCCCAGCTCGGCGCCCAGCTGCGTGGCGAGGAGGTGCCGGAAGAGCCGACTTTGGGCGAAGTCGCACGCATCATTGCACGCCACGCGGAGCTCCTCGCCGAGCACGAAGGCGAAGACCGAGGATGCCGAGACATGCGCAAGCACGTAGGCTGGTATCTCAAAGGTTTTCCCGTCGGCGGTGAATTCCGTGGACAACTTGCACGCGTGTCCACTCTTGAGGAGCTGAATGAACAGCTCGCCACCATCGCTGACTCCACCCAGCGCGCCGAAGCAGCTGACTCAGCGCGCGGGCGCCAGGGCTCCGCTGCCAAGGTAGCGCTGCCTGAAGGCTGGTTGGACGACCCCGAAGATGACACTGTGCCCGTTGGAGCCGAAATCGATTCCAACGGCGGATAGCAAGGACGATCATTATGCGCACTAGTTACCGCGAACACCTCAGCGCATTCGCTGAGGACCTCCAGATCATGAGCGACACTGTGCGCACCATCATGCAGTACGCGTCCAAAGCGCTTCTCGACGGCTCGTTGGACTCCGCTGAGACCGCCCTCACCGAGGCGGACACACTACAAGAGATTCGGATCCGTTGCGAAGAGCGCAGCATGGCCCTCCTCGCGCTGGAAAGCCCCGTTGCATCTGATCTGCGCCAGGTCTTCACATCGATCTACATCGTGGAAGATTTCAACCGCATGGGAGCTCTCGCCCGGCACATCGCTAGTACCGCGCGTCTGCGCCACCCGGAATATGTGTATGACGAGAGCATGAAGGCAAGCGTCGAAAAGCTTGCGGAGCTGACTGGTGACATGATCGAGCTGATTCATGACCAGTTGATCAGCCCCGATGTGGAGGGCGCGTTGGAGATGAGCAAGATCGACGACGAGGTCGACGCTTTGAACCACTACCTCCTCGACACCGTGACCAGCCGCGAATGGGAAGGCTCTAACCGCGCTGCCGTCGATCTTGCGCTGGTTGCCCGCTACTACGAGCGCTATGCGGATCACTGCGTCAATGTGGCTGCCCGCATCGTCTTCCTGGTCACCGGGCTTACGCCCGAGCGCTACGTGCGCAAGAAGGACGCTGACGGCCATGACATCGAGATGGACGAGCGCTTCCGCGAGCTCGAGCGCTACTTCAGCCACGGACACATCAAGTAGCCCTAAACACAAAAGAATCCCTGCAGGATTAGCTCCCGCAGGGATTCTTTTCGTTTCGCTTTAGCCGAAGCGACCAGCGATGTAGTCCTCGGTCTCCTTGCGCTCCGGATTCTCGAAGATCGTGTTGGTGTCGTTGAACTCCACGAGGTGGCCCGGCTTGCCGGTGGCCTCGAGGGAGAAGAACGCCGTCTTGTCGGACACACGAGCTGCCTGCTGCATGTTGTGCGTCACGATGACGATGGTGTACTCGTTCTTCAGCTCGTGGATCAGATCCTCCACAGCGAGGGTGGAAATCGGGTCCAGAGCGGAACACGGCTCATCCATGAGCAGAACTTCCGGCTGAACTGCGATCGCACGAGCGATGCACAGACGCTGCTGCTGACCACCGGAGAGGCCGCCGCCCGGCTTGTCCAGACGGTCCTTGACCTCGTCCCACAGGTTCGCGCCGCGCAGGGAGCGCTCAGCGACTTCCTTCAGCTTCTTTTTGTTCTTCTCACCCGACAGCTTCAGGCCGGCGACGACATTGTCCTCGATGGACATGGTCGGGAACGGGTTCGCCTTCTGGAACACCATGCCGATGGTGTTGCGGACAGCCACTGGGTCGACGTTCTTGGCGTAGATATCGTGGCCGTCGAGAAGCACCTGGCCGTCGACGGTCGCGTTCGGGATGACCTCGTGCATGCGGTTCAGGGTGCGCAGCACGGTGGACTTGCCGCAGCCGGACGGGCCGATAAATGCGGTCACAGCCTGTGCCGGAATGTCCATGTTGACGTTCTGCACAGCGTGGAAGTCACCGTAGTAGATATTCAGGTCGTTGAGCTGGAGCTTGGTAGGCATTGTTTTCTCCTAGATGGGAATGAAAGGGCGGGCGACTTATTTCTTGACCGAGAACTTCGCGGCAATGAAACGTGCCAGCAAGTTCAGAACGACCACGATGATGACAAGTGTGAGGGCTGCGCCCCACAGACGGTCCATGACCGGCTGCGCGGAGCCCGACTTCCACATGTCCAGCATGAACAGCGGCAGCGAGGACTGCGGCTGGTTGAACAAGCCGAACCAGTTGAGCATCGGGGTGGAACCCACAAGGATCAGCACCGGTGCGGACTCACCCATGACGCGGGCAATAGCCAGCATGACACCAGTGACGATGCCGGATAGTGCAGTCGGCAGCACGATACGCGCAATCGTCTTCCACTTCGGAACACCCAGGGCGTATGACGCCTCGCGCAGATCCATCGGCACGACGCGGAGCATCTCTTCTGTGTTACGGACAACGACCGGGACCATCAGCAGGATGAGCGACAGTGACACGGCAAAGCCGGAACGCTGCTGCCCCAGGATGGTGATCCACAGTGCGTAGATGAACAGAGCGGAAACGATCGACGGGACACCGGAGAGAATGTCCACCATGAAGGTGGTCACCTTGCCTAGCCTGTTTCCGTTGGAGTACTCCACCAGGTAAATCGCGGTAAAGATACCGATCGGGATGGAGATCAGTGATGCGATCAGGGTCTGCATCAAGGTGCCGGCGATGGCGTGCAGTGCACCGCCGCCCTCACGACGCGCGCGGACACCGACCATGTCATCGGTCCACCAGTCCGGGTTGAGGATCGCTTCGTAGCCACGGATCACCAAGGTCGCCAGCAGCCACAGCAGCGGGATGAGCGCGAGGAGCATGGCGAACCACATCAGGCCGCCCATGATCGAGTTAGTTGTCTTACGGGAAGACGCGATATCGGTGAACGGGCTGCCGCCGACTGGGGTTACCGGTTCGCGTGTTGCGGTGACCTTCGTGGACTCGCCGTTCTTATTACCGGGGTATGCAGTGCTCATGTCATACACCTACTTCTTGTTGACGATCGCGCGGGCGATCGAGTTGACGATGAAGGTCAGCAGGAACAACACCAGACCAGCGGAGATGTATGCACCTGCGGAGGTCGGGTTGTTGAACTCTGCGGAAGCACTCGCGATGGCGGTAGCGAAGGTCGAGCCGCCGTCGAAAAGCGAACCGCGGAATTCCGGACCGGTCGGGACAACCATGTAGAGCGCCATGGTCTCACCCAGTGCGCGACCAAGGCCGAGCATGGACCCGGCGATGAAACCGGACATACCAAACGGCAGGACCGTCATACGGATGACTTCCCAGCGGGTGGCACCGAGTGCCAGAGCGGACTCGATCTGCCCCGGAGGGGTCTGCACAAAGATCTCGCGAGTGGTTGCAGCGATGATCGGCAGAATCATGATCGCCAGGACGATGCCACCAGTGAGCATGTTGCCGCCCGTCGCGAACGACGGAGAGTTGATGTACTGCTTGAACAGTACGAAATCGCCTGCCCAGGAGTGCAGCCACTCGTAGAAGCCAGACAGCTTCGGGCCGAGCACCTGGGCACCCCACAGGCCGTAAACAATCGACGGAACCGCAGCGAGCATATCCACCAACGTCGCCAGCGGGCGCACCAGCTTCTTCGGCGCGTAGTTAGACAGGAAGATCGCGATACCAAGGGCGACCGGCATCGCAATGATCAACGCGATGATGGAGATTGTGATCGTGGTGAAGAAGAGGTTCGGGATACCGAACCGCATATCGTCGTGGTTCGCGGTCTGCCACTGTCCGCCGTAGGTGAAGAAGTTTTCGTTGTTCAGGCGCAGTGGCTCAAATGCCTGGATGAGCAGGAACAGACCGACCGCGATGATGATCACGGTGATCAGGGTTGCGGAAACGGTGGACAGGATCTCGAAGACACGGTCGCCCGGGCGCTTCACTCCGGCGCTGGAAGAAGGGTTTCCGGCCTTCGGCTCTTCCACCTGTGCCTGCGGCGTTGCCTGCGACGAACCCCCGACGGGTGCGGCGCTGGTGGCGGAGCCAGTTGCCGGCAAGTCGTTGTCAGCCATAGTGACGATTCCTTTGGATTTGAAGTTCAGTGAGCGGGAAGCGTGTTACTCCCCACGGGGTGACGGTCTGCGAACCGCCCACCACGTGAACAAGCCCCCGGCTCACAGCAGCGGCGGGGGCATGTTCTCATCCAGACTGTGAGACTGGATGATTGTGAAGCAAGGTCTTAGCTGATGGCGTCGACGGAAGCCTTCAGCTTCTCTGCGAACTCACCCTTGACCGGGATGAAGCCAGCGTCAGCGAGCTCCTCGTCCTGGGACTCGAGGACGACGGTGAGGAAGTCCTTGACCATGTTCTTGGTCTCCTCGTCGTAGCCCTTGGAGCAGACGATCTCGTAGGTGGTCAGAACGAGCGGGTATGCGCCCTCGTCCTTGGAAGCGAACAGTGCCTTAGAGTCAACGACCATGTCGTTGCCCTCAGACTTGAACTGGACGTTATCGAGAGCCTTGTTAACGGTATCGTCGTTCAGTTCAACTGCGCCAGCACCGAAGTCGATGTTTGCAACGCCCAGGTCGAGGTCAGCGGCGTAGCCGGACTCGACGTAGGTGATTGCACCAGCGGTTGCGTTGACTTCCTCAGCGACAGCGGTGGAGCCTTCCTTACCGATGCCGACCTCCTTCGGGAATGCCTTGCCTTCGCCGGTCCACTTGCCGTCGGAAGCGGAAGCCAGGAACTTCTGGAAGTTGTCGGAGGTACCGGACTCATCGGAGCGGTAGATCACGGAGATGTTCTGGTCCGGGAGCTCAACGCCCTCGTTGTTCTCGGCGATCTTCTCGTCGTTCCACTTGGTGATGGTGCCGTCGAAGATCTCAACGATGTTGTCGATGGTCAGGTTCAGGCTGTCGACGCCCTCGATGTTGTAAGCGAGAGCGACCGGACCGATGACCATCGGCAGGTGCCATGCGTCGTTGCCGCCGCAACGCTCCTTAGCAGCCTCGACCTCGCCCTTGTCCTCCTTCAGAGCGGAGTCGGAGCCAGCGAAGACTGCCTGGTTTGCGATGAAGTTCTTGATACCGGAGCCGGAACCAGTTGCGTTGTACGCAAGGTTCGCACCCGGAACTTCCTCGGAGTAGCGAGCGCCGAAGTACTCCATGGCGTTCTTCTGGGAGGTAGCGCCCTCAGCAACGAGCTGGCCAGCCTGGCCGGACAGACCCTCGATGGAGCCTGCTTCCTGGCCAGCGTTGTCAGCGTTCTCGTTGGAGTCGCCACAAGCAACGAGGGTGACGGAGGTCAGTGCAGCAATACCTGCAATAGCTGCAGAGCGCTTGATGTTACGGATCACGGGAATGCCTTTCCGGTGCGAATTCAGATTCTTCTGAGCATCGGTCCCAGGCAACCTGCGACGCCATGTTGGCGCACTTGCGGTCCATGCCTGAGTGCTCACAGCAGGGAAAGCTACGGCTCCAGTGTTAACCCCACAGGCCCTAAACGGTGAACAATGAGTTAACTTTGGGAATTCCTGTGAACCACATGGGTGTGACACGCTGAAACAAGCTGCCGTTCACCCATAAATACCCAGGTCAAAGGGCGGTTTATTTGGCTTTAGGTCGAATAGACTTTATGCCGTTCGGCGACTGTGAATCCCATCACTTTGTAGCGATTGACGGCTGGTTCATTGTCCGCTTCGACGTACAGGATCACCCGCTTGGCACCCCCTGCAACGAGGTGCTCCAGCCCGGCGCGCATCAACGGATCCCCGAGGCCTTGGCCGCGGAAATCAGATGACAGGCCGACAACGTAGACCTCCCCGATTTCCGGGGAGTGGCGCTTGGTCCAGTGGAAGCCAGCGAGCTGTGGCTCACCATTCCCCAGAGCCCAGAGAAAGCGCACGCCTTCTGGCTCGAACCATTCGGTGTTCATCGCTTCATGGAGCGCGTCCATGTCCCAGCCGCCTTGCTCGGGGTGCCAGGAAAATGCGTCGTTATTGACGGCAAGCCAGGCTTCTTCGACAGCGTCACGGCCCCAGCGCTCGATGGATGCGGGGTAGCTCAGCTCCAGATAATCGCTCGGCAATGCATTCGCCACAGAACCTAATGCGCCAATTGCTTGGAGTTCTTCCCCGTCCACTCCCATCACGAGCAATTCGCGGGTGGGCTGCAAAGACAGCTTCGCAGCCAGGGCTTGTGCGGCGGGAAGGTCACCATGGGCCCACAAACCAGCATCGTTGCGCGCTTCCAGCACGGTGCGCGCAAGCGTTGTGCCATAACCATTCCGGCGGGCGGGCGGGTCGACGACCAATTCGACGGATCGGTCGGGGGCGCAGGCGGCGAGGGCGGTGAGGGTGCCGTCGATAAGCAGTGCCCAATGAGTATGGCCTTTGGGGCGGTCGATGCCGGTGACGAAGGCCTCGGAAAATGCCTCCACCCCATCGGCCTCATGCGCGCGCTGAAGCAATGCGTGCGCGTCGCTGACCAGCGCTGCATCGGTGGAAAAGTCGACTTTTCGGACGGCATGTAAACCCTGTGTCATGCCCCCAGGCTACGGTAAAGACATGAAGGCGAAAGGGTTGGCGTATACGGCGGGCACGCTCGTTGGTGTCGTCGCGTTGGCATTCGGTGTTGATGCGGCGTACGCGGCGCACGTGGAGCGCACGCTGGCCTCGTATGCACGCGAAGCCGATGATTTGCCGGCGGACCCGGATACGTATGTCGGGGGTTTCCCTTTCGCACAAGTGGTTGCCACTGGCAAAGTGCCACGCGTGAGCTTCCAGGCGTTCGACGTGCAGCTGGACGGCATTGGCATCGTGAATACCCGCACGGATATTTATGACATCGTTGTCGATGCTGAACGTGCTTTCGCCGCGGAATTTGCGGGAACTCAAGCAAAGCGCGTGGAGCACACGCTTTCGCTCGATGGCGTTGCTTTCGGCCAGTTGCTGGACATGACGGACTTGGATATTGCTAATCCGTACGACATTTCACCGACTGGTGGCAGCGCCAGCGAGGCCCAGCTCACCGGCACTGTGCCCGGCACGAGTGAGAAAACATCAGCGGTGGTCACCCTGCGTATCCACGGATCGACGTTCCGCATGGAGCCAAAGCAGCTTATCGACGTCCCGGCGGGCCTCGCCCCAGCCGTCGAATCCGCTTACACGCTCGAACTGGACACACGCGACCTGCCCATCGGCGGTCAGGCAGACATGGTGGAGGTAGCTGGTGGCTCGATTCGGTTCTCCTCGCAGGAGCATGCGGTGACGGTGACGCCGGAGCTGTTGTCCCCCATCGCTAAGCCAGCCAATGGGTGACTACGCTTGACGGACATGAGTGAAAACACCGACAACAACAAGCTGAACGGTAATGACGCGGTCAACCTGGCTGCTGAGCAGTCGAAGGGCACCGCACACCGCAATATCCCAGGTCTTGGCCTGGATGAGATCCCGCTGCCGGATGACACCGCTAACCTGCGCGAAGGTCCGAACCTGCACGATGGCCTGCTTGGCCTGCTGCCGCTCGTGGGCGTGTGGCAGGGCACCGGTCAGGCTGTCGAGTTGCCGGAGTCCCCGGATGAGGAGGGCAAGGAATACGCCTTCGGCCAGCAGCTGGTCATCTCCCACGACGGTGAGAATTACCTGCGCTTTGAGTCCCGCATCTGGCGCATTGATTCTGAGGGCAACCCCACCGGCGCTGACCAGCGAGAGACTGGTTTCTGGCGCATCTCTCTGAAGGACGAGATCGAGGTCACGCTGACCAATTCCCGTGGCCTGGTGGAGATCATGTACGGCGAGCCGGTCAACGAGCGCGCTTGGCAGATCACGTCTGCATCCACCATCGCGACGGAGCAGGGACCGGCTAACCACGGCCCCGGCAAGCGCATGTACGGCCTGATGCCGAATAACAACCTGGGCTGGGTCGACGAGCGCGTTGCTGCTGGATCCACTCAGGATGATCTGGTGTTCATCCCGTACATGTCGGGCGAACTGAAGCGAATCGCCGGTTAATCACCTGCGACATCGGAGGCTAGGGCTGCGTTGATCAGCGCGCGCACCTTAGCCTCTTCTTTTTTGCCCGGTTTGGGAAGTTCTTCCCCATCGATCGCGGTGACGCGCACACCACCGCGGACAGAGCTGACCAACCACACTTGGTCGGAGCTGAGCAGGTAGTCGATGTTGATGTCTTTTTCTTTGCAGCGCCAGCCCTCTTTCTCCCCTTGCGCGAAGATCGCGGCCTGCGTCGTTCCGGGCAGGACATCGCCGCCAGTGATCGGGGTGCGGAGCTTATTGCCACGCACGACGATGAGTGAAGATGTCGCGCCTTCAAGCACGCGCCCGGTCGAAGGGTCAACATAGACGACATCGTCGAAGCCCCGGCTCTTCGCCCAACGAACTGCGGACATCGCCGCAGCGTAGTTGAGGGTTTTCGCGCCGACGGTGAGCCACGGGGTGTCTTCCGTGGCGGCGAGTGTGTAGCCACGCGGCGCGGTCATCACCTTTGCGCCACGCTCGCGCAATTCAAGTTGATCGCGCGGGACAGGACGAACTGTCACCCACGCACTGGGCACCCCGGTGGATTCACGGCCACGGGTGTAGGTCCACTGGCATTTCGCCTCCACATCTTCCGCGTCGAGGCCCGATTCACGGATGAAGTCCGCGACAGCTTGCTCGGTGCCACGCTGCCAGGTCTCCCAATTCGGTGCAGGCAGATCGAGCAATTTCGCTGAATTGTTAAAGCGCGCGAAGTGCGCCTTGAGGTGTGTCGGCTTTCCACCGGTGACAAGGATGGTTTCAAAGCATCCATCACCACGCGTGACTGCGGCATCGTCCCAGTACACATGGGGTAAATTCGCATTCTGCCGACGCATGGAACCGCCGAACGGTTCAACGAGGTAAATGACAGCTTGATTGTGTCCCATACCTGCCCATTATGCCCGCGTAGAATCGCTTCTGTGAATACCTATCGTTCGCCCCTACTGAGTTTCAATGGAGCGGCCGAGCTCCCCGACGCCACGAGCACGCTTATCGACGCTGCCGGTGTCCCCTGGCACTACTCCGACCCCCTGCGCGAGCAGCGTTTTGTTTCGCGAGGCGGTGTCGCAGTTGACCGCAGCCACCGCACTGTCATTCGCGTCACTGGCCCAGAGGCCGCAGCATTCCTGAACAACCTGTTGTCGCAGAAGCTCGACGACGTCCCTGATGGTTATTCCGCTGCTACCTGCGACCTGGATATGCAAGGTCGCATCCTCCACCACGCGGATATCACTCGTGTTGGGGATACGTTCTACCTGGACACGCCGTCTTATTCCGGGCAATCTCTGCTTGA
The DNA here is from genome assembly GCF_947253065.1 of uncultured Corynebacterium sp. GTDB lineage: Bacteria > Actinomycetota > Actinomycetes > Mycobacteriales > Mycobacteriaceae > Corynebacterium. The sequence goes on along the minus strand of NZ_CAMXWS010000029.1, from coordinate 9,703 downwards.
TTACCTGACCAAGATGATCTTCTGGTCTGATGTCACGGTTGAGGAAGCAGACCTAGGCATTATCACCGTGCTCGGGGCACCGTCCTCCTTCGAGGTACCGGAGTCCCTCGGCGCAGAGTTCACCCGCAAGGTGGAGTGGGCAGGCGCCCGACGCATCGACATCGCAGTCCCCCGCGAGCAGCTTGCTACTGCCTACCGCACGCTCACCGGTGCTGATGCTGGCGTTAAGCTCGAGCGCGCTGGCCTCATGGCGTTCACCGCTGAGCGCGTCAAGGCCCTCGAGCCTGAGCAACGCGCCGACCTAGATGCGAAATCCATCCCGCACGAAGCACCCACGCTCATCGCACGCGGCGGCCGCAAAGGAGCCGTTCACCTGGATAAGGGCTGCTACCGCGGGCAGGAAACTGTCGCACGAGTAGAAAACCTCGGACGCTCCCCGCGCCTGCTCGTGCTTGTCCACCTCGATGGATCAGCACCAGCAGAACCGGAAGCGGGCACAGCAATCACCCTTGGTGGGCGCACTGTTGGCAGGCTCGGCACAGTCGTGCACGACTGTGATTACGGCCCGATCGCGCTCGCATTGGTAAAGCGCTCAGCGCTCAATATTCCCGATGCAGGGCAGGGTGCAAACATCATCCTCGAGATCGAGGCCGGCGATGAAGAAAATGGCACGATGACCGTCACCGCGGCGGTGGATATTGATTCCTTGCCGGCGGATGAGGGCGAAAAGGCGGGCCGACGCGCCGTCGATAAGCTGCGCGGGCGTGGCCAGTAGATACGCGTGATCCCCGCACCTCCTACGTCGCAAGCGACGTGGGGTTTCACGTGCGGGGATTCAAACGGTCTAATTAACGGTCGTCTTCGTCAGCGTCCCAGTCCGCATACTCGGCGTACTGCGGGTCGACCTCGTACTCATCATCCGAGTCGTAATCGTCGTTCCACTGGTTAGAAGGGGCCTTGCCCGCGAGCTCCCGTTGGAGAGAATCGAGATCCATCTCGGGCGTGTTGTACTTCAACTGGCGTGCGACCTTGGTCTGCTTTGCTTTGGCGCGTCCGCGACCCATGGCGTGACCCCCTTGAGGTGTCTAAAGGGCGGCTCGATTTATCGGCGGCCCTTTTGAAAACGTCTGAAAATTTGTCCTGCATGCCATAATAGCGTGCAAGTCAAATTATGTCGCGCACCGCCTCTACCTGCGCAAATGATTCGGCGGTTCCATTTACGCAGTCTTGGTTATCAATCAGAAGGTTTAATGAACGTGCGAACCGACCAGCGTTGCACGCTTACCGCCATCTTCCTCCGTGGCATTGCGCACGACACCGAGTTCCCAGCACTCCACGTGGCGTGCTGTGAGCATGGCCAGCGCACGATCACGGTCCTCCGGGGCGACGATAGCGACCATGCCAACGCCCATGTTGAAGGTCTTTTCCATCTCCTCGTCGGCGACCTTGCCCACGGTGCGGATGGTGCGGAAGATCTGCGGCGGTTCCCAGGATGTGCGGTGCATCTCTGCGATCTTGCCCTCAGGGATAACGCGCTCCATATTGCCCACCAGACCACCACCGGTGACGTGGCAGAAGGTGCGCACCTCGCACTCGCTAGCCAGCGCCAGGCAGTCGAGGGCGTAGATGCGTGTCGGCTCCAAAAGCTCCTCGCCGAGCGTGCGGCCAAGCTCTTCAATGTGGCCGTCCAACGGCAGCCCAGCCTTTTCCAGCAAAACGTGGCGGGCCAACGAGTAGCCATTGGAGTGCAGACCAGAAGACGCCATGCCGATGATCACATCGCCCTCACGCACACGGTCAGGGCCCAGCAGCTCATCAGCTTCAACAACGCCGACTGCAGTGGCGGAGACGTCATATTCGTCCTCCCCCATCACGCCCGGGTGCTCAGCAGTCTCGCCACCGAGCAGAGCACAACCAGCCTGGACACAACCTTCGGCAATGCCCTCGACGATGGTGGCCACCTTCTCCGGCACGACCTTGCCCACCGCAATATAATCCTGCAAGAAGAGCGGCTCCGCGCCACAGACCACCAGGTCATCAACACACATCGCCACCAAGTCGATGCCGATCGTGTCGTGTTTGTCCATAGCCTGCGCGACCGCGAGCTTGGTACCCACGCCATCAGAGCCCGCTGCCAAGAGCGGCTCCTTGTAATTGCCCAGTGCGAAAAGTCCTGCGAATCCGCCGAGGCTGCCACGCACCTCTGGGCGGGTTGCGCGCTTTGCGTGCGGGGCGAACAGCTCGACGGCCTTATCGCCGGCCTCAATATCAACGCCGGCGGCGGCATAAGAAACAGAAGTGTCCGGCTGCTGGTTTTCCGGGGTGGTCATTGAACTACATCCCTTCCTGAATGCGCCGAACTGCATCGGCATTAGCGTTATTCTCGGGCAATCCGAGTGGGTAATGGCCGTCGAAGCACGCGGCGCAAAGATTATTTGCAGGCTTGCCTGTCGACGCAATCATGTCATCGATACTCACGAACGCGAGCGAATCAGCCCCGATAACCCGGCAGATATTCTCCGCCACAGCCTCATCGTTACCGCCAGCATTATTGGCAATAAGCTCACCCGGGCTGGCGAAGTCAATGCCGTAGAAACACGGCCACTTCACCGGCGGAGATGCGATGCGCACATGCACCTCCGCTGCACCGGCTTCGCGGAGCATTCGGATGAGCTTGCGCTGCGTATTACCGCGCACGATCGAGTCATCCACAACGACGAGGGACTTGCCCTCAATGATTTCGCGCACTGGGTTGAGCTTCAGGCGCAGGCCCAGCTGGCGCAATGTATCCGAAGGCTGAATGAAGGTGCGGCCAACATAGGCGTTCTTCATCAAACCCTGCGCGAACGGAATACCAGATTCTTCGGCATATCCGATCGCAGCTGGCGTACCGGATTCTGGCACCGGCATGACAATGTCACCGTCGACCGGAGCGACATGGGAGAGACGGCGACCGATCTCCAAACGTGTCGCATTCACGGTGGTGCCTTCCACCACCGAATCCGGACGCGCGATGTAGACGTACTCAAAAACACACGTCTTCGGAGTCGACGTGGCGAATTTCTCCGAATGAATCCCGGAATCATCAATCGCGATCAGCTCGCCTGGCTCAATATCGCGAACGAACGACGCACCGGTAATGTCCAGCGCCGCGGTCTCACTAGCCACGACCCAACCCTGCTCCAACCTGCCCAGCGAAAGCGGACGCACACCATGCGGGTCACGCGCCGCATACAAGGTCTTGCCATCGGTGAATACGAGGCAGAACGCGCCCTTGAGCGTCGGCAGAAGGTCACGCACAGAATCAAGCAGAGTGCGGTCGTCCTTCACCCCGTCGGCAAGCAGTGCGGAAACAACGGCCGTATCCGAGGATGACCCCTGCCCCGCAACACCCCCCTGCGGGACGAGCTTGCGACGAATCGCCTCATCCTGCAGCGTCTTGTAATTCACCAGGTTGCCGTTATGCGCCAACGAAACATCCGTGCCGTCCGGCGAGGTCCGGAACATCGGCTGGACATTCTCCCAGTTCTGCGAACCAGCAGTGGAATAACGGGTGTGGCCAATCGCCACATCGCCCTGCAACGCATCCAAAATCGCCTCATCAAAGACCTGCGAGACCAACCCGCTGTCCTTGAACACAACGATCCGGCCCTCATCGCCCACCGCGATACCAGCCCCCTCCTGGCCACGGTGTTGCAACGCGAAGAGCCCGAAATACGTCAGCCTGGAGACATCCTCACCCGGTGCCCATACACCGAATACACCGCACTCCTCGCGCGGCTCATTCTCCTCGGCTTCCAAATCTGGCAGTGCACCAGCATTGACAGCATCGACAGCATCAGCATTTAGGCTTTGCACGGGCTCAACCCTAGTGGATTCACCGACCTAGAGGGCAATCACCGGCAACCCAACAGCAACCTCGCCGGCGCGAGACCCCGAAGCAGACACCCTCCCATCAGCCACCGCCGCGTCATAGTCCAACTTCCCCGTGGCTAGCTGCAGCCATACCTCCGGTGCCATCTCCACCACATTCGGCGGAGTGCCACGAGTATGTCTTGGCCCCTCCACACACTGGACAGCCACAAACGGGGGCACACGCAATTCCACCGTGTGGCCGGGAAGCTCGGCGGCGAGGGCACGCACCGAACGTCGACAAGCATCTGCGATCAAGCTACGAGCAGGAACAGGCGCTCCTTCCGGGTCCTCAATCCACTCGCGAACAGCCTCTACCGCGGCCCGCGTCGCCTTAGGGTCGTTCTTAGGAGCCATGAATTCATCATAGGTATTAAACTCACAGGAATGACCGAGACTGCGGAAACTGTACACAAGCCCTCATCCATCACTCTCCGATTCATGGCGGCGCCCACCGACGTAATCCACGCCGGTGCGCAAGGCGTTTCCGGCGGCCGCGTTCTGGAGTGGATCGACAAAGCCGCATACGCATGCGCCGTGCAGTGGTCCTCGACTTACTGCGTCACCGCATACGTAGGCCACATCCACTTCACCCGCCCCATCCCGTCTGGCCACATCGTCGAAGTACGCTCCCGCATCGCCATGACCGGGCGTTCCTCCATGCACATCGTCAACGAAGTGCTCTCCGCCGACCCGCGCGAAGGTGTTTTCACTCGTGCCTGCGACTGCCTGGTCATCTTCGTGGCCAAGGACACCGAGACCGGCAAGAGCAAGGCTGTGCCGACCTACGTCCCACAGACCGAGGAAGAAAAGCGCGTCGAACAGGCAGCCAAGTCGCGCCTTGACCTGCGTAAGAACATCGAAGACGAGATGCTCAAGCAGTCCTACGAAGGTGAATCCAAAGCCCCGCGCATCATCCACCGCTTCATGGCCAAGCCGACCGACATCAACTGGGGTGGCAAGGTCCACGGCGGCACCGCGATGGAGTGGATCGACGCCGCTGGTACGTCCTGCACCATGGAATGGTCCGGTGAGCAGACCGTCGCTGTTTACGCCGGCGGCATTCGCTTCTACCGTCCCATCGCCATCGGCGACCTCATCGAGGTCGATGCCCGCCTCACCCGTACCGGTGAGCGTTCCATGAGCGTGACCACCCACGTCCGCTCCGGTGACCCCCGTGGTGGACGTGAAAGCCTCGAAACCGCCATCCACGCCACCTTCACCTACGTGGCCACCGGCATCGACGGCGAACCGCTCCAGGCACGCACCTTCGTCCCAGAGACCGAGGCCGACAAGGCCCTGTGGGATCACGCAGAGGTGCTCAAGGAACTCCGCGAGGAATACCACCCGATCCCGCTGGTGACCCCGACTCCGGCGCGTCAGACCACCGATTAAGGTCGCGCAACGTGCGGCATTCGTGTCGCACAGCGCATATGAAAAGGCGCGGGGATTTTCCCCGCGCCTTTTGTCATAGCTACCTGTTGGCTACTGCTGCTGTCTTAGACCGCCGCATTCGGCGCATCAGCATGAGCGAACAGACCCGGCAGGGTGCCTGCCCATGCGGTGCGCAGAGCCTCCATGCCGACGGACTGGCCAGCGGCCGGAGCACCTTCAGCGAACGTGATCTCACCGCTCAGGTTCGTGGAACCAACGACAGCAGCCGGGATGCCCAGCTCCACTGCCTCAGCGACAACGCGGTCAACGCGGTCCGGGCTGCACGCCACGAGCACGCGAGAAGCGGACTCGGAGAACAGCGCAGTGAACGCGTCTTCGTGCACGTCAGTCAGGTTGAGCTCTGCACCCTTATCGGTGTCCTTGATCATTTCGAAGACAGCCTGGCCCAGGCCACCTTCGGAAAGGTCATGGGCAGCGGTGAGGCCTTCAGCCTTATCACAGAAGAAGTCTGCCAGCTTCGCCTCATTAGCCAGGTCCACCTGCGGCGGCAGACCAGAAAGTCCGCCACCAGAGATCTCCTGCCAGATCGAGCCACCGAATTCATCCTTCGTCTCACCGAGGAGCACCAGGACATCGGAGTCCTCGTTGTTGACCACACGGTGGCTCACCGAGTGCGCCACATCCTCGATCACACCGAGCACACCGACCACCGGCGTCGGCAGAATCGGCACATCACCAGTCTGGTTATAGAACGACACGTTGCCGCCAGACACCGGAATACCCAGTTCCTTCGCACCATCAGCCAGGCCATGAACAGCCTCACGGAACTGCCACATCACGTCCGGGTTCTCCGGGGAGCCGAAGTTCAGGCAGTTGGTCACAGCGACCGGACGAGCACCGGTCACCGCGACATTGCGGTAAGACTCGGCCAGCGCGAGACGCGCACCCATATTCGGATCAAGGTAGGAATAACGGCCAGACGCATCAGCGGAGACAGCGACGCCTCGGCCCGTCTCTTCGTCGATACGCAAAACGCCAGAATCCGCGTGACGTGCCTGAACAGTGTTGCCGCGCACGTAACGGTCGTACTGCTCAGTGATCCAGTCGCGCGAGCACAGCGCCGGGGACGCGACGAGCTTCAGCCATGCATCCGCAACTTGCGCAGGCTTATCGACGTCCCCCTGCTCCTGCACCCCGTCCTGCCACTCCGGGCGCGCCCAGGGGCGCTCATAAACCGGAGCTTCGTCCGCGATGGTCGACGGCGGCGCATCGAGAACGATTTCACCGTTGTGCTCAATAACAAGGCGATCATCTTCATCGGTGACCTCACCGATCTCCGCGCAGTTGACATCCCACTTCGCGCAGATTGCCTTGAATTTCTCCACATTCTCCGGAGCCACGACAGCGCACATACGCTCCTGAGACTCGGAAGCGAGGATCTCCGCTGCAGTCATATTCTCAGCACGCAGTGGAACAGCGTCGAGGTTGACGCGCATACCACCATCACCGGCAGCTGCTAGCTCCGACGTAGCACACGCCAGGCCCGCACCACCGAGGTCCTGGATACCGACAACGACATCAGCGCCGTAGAGCTCCAGGCAGCACTCGATCAAGACCTTCTCCGCGAACGGGTCACCGACCTGAACAGCAGGAAGTTTGCGCTCCGCGCCATCTTCGAAGCTCTCGGATGCGAGCACTGACACGCCACCAATGCCATCAAGGCCCGTGCGGGAACCGAACAGCATCACCTTATTGCCGGTACCGGATGCGAATGCGAGCTTCAGATCCTCGACCTTGAGGGTGCCCACACACAGTGCATTGACCAGCGGGTTACCTGCATAGGTCGCATCAAAAGAGGTCTCACCACCGATATTCGGCAGACCAAGCGAGTTGCCGTAGCCACCAATGCCCGACACAACGCCCGGAAGGACACGCTTCATGTCATCCGCATCGGCCGGACCAAAGCGCAGCTGGTCCATCACCGCAATCGGGCGGGCACCCATAGCCATGATGTCGCGGACAATGCCACCAACACCGGTCGCAGCGCCCTGGTAGGGCTCCACATACGAAGGGTGGTTGTGGGACTCGACGCGGAAAGTCACCGCGTCACCGCCGCCAATATCCACCACACCTGCGTTCTCACCGATGCCAGCGAGAATCTTCGACGCCATCTCCTCGGTCATCGTTTCGCCGAAGTAGCGCAGGTGCACCTTAGAAGACTTGTACGAGCAGTGCTCGGACCACATGACGGAGTAGACAGTCAGCTCCGCATCCGTCGGGCGACGGCCCAGAATCCCCTTGATGCGGGCGTACTCATCATCTTTCAAGCCCAGTGCAGCGTACGGCTGCTCGTGCTCTGGCGATGCCTTCGCGGCTTCAACAGTGTCGTTGTGCACGCCTGTGTTCTTTCCTTGCTGAGCAGTCACGCGAATCAAGCTCCGATCTTCGAGATTTCGGCGATGGCGGACTGAATCAGTCCCAGCCCATCAGTGGACGGCCCGGTCAGCAGGTCGATGGCGTGCTCCGGGTGCGGCATCAAGCCAACGACACGGCGATTCTCGCTGGTCACACCAGCAATACCGTTCATCGAGCCATTGAAGTTGTCGGTGTAGCGGAACACCACACGACCCTCTGCCTCCAGCTCATCGACGGTGGACTGGTCCGCCTGGAAGCGACCCTCACCGTGCTTGGCCGGCACGAGAATCTTCTGCCCCGCCTCGAACTGACTGGTCCATGCAGTCTCAGCATTGGCCACCTCGAGGAAGGTATCTGTGCAGTGGAAGTGCAGACCCTTATTACGAGTCAGCGCACCCGGCAGCAGCCCTGCTTCGGTCAAAATCTGGAAACCATTGCAGATGCCCAGCACCGGCATGCCCTTACCTGCGGCCTCGACGACAGCTTTCATCATCGGCGCCATCGCCGCGATCGCGCCGGAGCGCAGGTAGTCACCATAAGAGAAGCCGCCGGGCACGATGACAGCATCCACACCTGTGAGATCCTCATCCGCATGCCAAAGCGACTTCGGCTCTGCTCCGCCGAGGCGGACAGCGCGCAGCGCATCCACATCATCCAGCGTGCCGGGGAACGTGATCACCCCGATGGTCGCTGTCATGCTTAGGCCTCCTCTTCACGCACGACGACGAAGTCCTCGATCACCGTGTTAGTCAGCAGCGTCTCCGCAATACGGTTCAGCTCCTCATCGGTGACAGAGTCCGCGACCTCCAGCTCAAAGCGCTTGCCTTGGCGGACATCGGTCACCCCATTCACTCCGATACGACCCAGTGCCCGGTGGACGGCCTGACCCTGCGGATCCAGAATTTCGGCCTTGGGCATGACATTGACGACGACTCGTGCCATGAGAATCCTTCACATTCATTTCAGGTCTGAAGACGCCCGTCAGTATATCGGACAAGCCGACCACGGCCCGCGTCGTTGCCTTATCTCCAACACTGAGTTGAAAACAGTTTTCATTAGTGTTTAGATATTCCCCATGAAAAATCGAAAGCTCCACCGAGCCACAACGATCCTCGCCACCCTCACCCTCGCCGGCGCAGGCCTCACTGCCTGCTCCGATAGCGCCAGCGAGTCCCCGAACGCCGCTGGCGACTCCGACGCCTCCAACATCCTTGCCACCACGAGCGTCTGGGCTGACGTCGCCGCTGCCGTCACCGGAAACGACGTCGAAGCCGTCATCTCCGGCGCCAATATCGACCCCCACCACTTCGAACCGTCCGCCAAGGACCTTGCCCGCGTCCGCGAAGCCGGCACCCTCGTTGCCAACGGTGGCCCCTACGACGCCAGCCTGTACACCGTTGCCGAGCAGGATCGCATCATCAGCGCCATCCCCCTCGTGAGCAAAGAAGAAGCTGAAGCCCACGACCATGAGCACGACCATGGTCATGACCACGACGCCCTCCCTTCCGACCCAAACGAGCTTGAGCACTCCTGGTTCTCCCCGACCAAGGTGAAGGAAGTCGCCGCCAAGGTTCAGGAGAAGGTCGGCGGTTCCACGGAAGACGTTGATAAGCGGATGGATGCGGTGAGCGAGAAGCTCGCCAGCGTGCCGCATATCCACGTCGGCATGACCGAGCCGATCGCCGCACCGCTGATCTGGGGCACGGAGATCCACGACATCACCCCGGAGGGCTACTTAAAGGCCGCACTCAACGAGAGCGAGCCGTCCGTGCAGGATGTCGCCGCGTTCCTCGACCAGATCAAGAACGGTCACATCGACATACTCATCGTCAATCCGCAGAACACGAACAGCGCGACCGAGCAGCTTGCCAACGCCGCCAAAGAAAATGATGTGCCGGTCGTTGAGATGCGCGAGACTCCGCCTGAGGGCGTGAACTTCCTCGACTACTTCGAGCAGGTCGTCGATGAGCTCATGGCAACG